>JANLYB010000243.1:0-2505 GCA_031365425.1 Hyphomicrobiaceae bacterium | reverse complement strand
GCCCGCACCAAGGGACTGGCCGTCCTCTGCACGCTCCACCAACCGCAGTATGCTCATGCGTACGCCGACCGGACCCTCCACATGCGCGAAGGCCGGTTGGGTGCGAACTGAACGCTCAAACTTTGCGCGGCCCGGTTCCCGAAAGCGCGTAGCTAAGCATTTTGTAGGCAAGGGCCGCGGCGGTAAAATTGCAGGCATGGAAGTTCGGCATCGGCGCCAACTCAACCAGATCGGCCCCGACCACTGTCGTCACCTCACACGCCCGCCGCAGAATGGCGAGTGCTTGCAAATAGGATAACCCTCCGGGAACAGGCGTGCCCGTCGCCGGAATCAACGCACTGTCGAGTCCGTCGATGTCGTACGTGATGTAGAGAGGACGGCCTTTCAACGGCGCAACGATAGCTTCCAGGTTGTAGCTCGCCTGATCACGGGCAAAGTGCATGTGAATGCGGTGCGAATTGTCGAGATAGAACCGCGCTTCCTCGCTGCACAGCGCACGAATGCCAACCGAAACCAGTGTCACGCCCGGATTGTCCATCACGCGCCGCATAGCGCTCGCATGCGAATAGTGCTCGCCCAAATACCCATCGCGCAGATCGGCATGGGCATCGATCTGAAGGATTGCAAGATCGGGATACTTCGCAACCAGCGGGCGGATCGCACCCGGCGTCAGCGAATGCTCTCCGCCGATCACGAACGGAAACTTGCCCTCCGCAACGACCGCTCCGGTCAACGCTGCGAGTTGATCTAATGCACCGGCTACCGTACCAGCAATCTTGGGCTCGCGGATCGCCGCAATGCCGTAATCGAGATACGGTTCGCGCCACAGCTCATCGTCGAATAATTCAAGCTGCTGGCTTGCTTCCAGGATCGCCTTGGGCCCAGCGGCGGTTCCACCGCCATAACTGACCGACGCCTCCAGCCCGAACGGGATCACCACCGCTTTGGCCAGATGCGGCGTATCGATCCCCTCACGATGCGGATCAAGGAACGTTTCGGCCGGCGGCAAGTAGTCGAGTGTCATGCTATCTCCCTCTCCCCGTCTCTACACGCGATGGGGAGAGGGGATAAACTGTTAGGCCCGCGCGGCCTCGGCTCCGGAGATGTTCTCGTCGCCGTAGACCGTCAGCATCGGCTCGTCGAGAAGGATGACCTCCTCGTAGCTGCCATAGCCGTTGAATTTGCCACCGATGGCGCGGCCATAAGCACCGATGTTGCCGATTTCGATGTAGTCACCCTCGACAATCGAGGCCGGTAACACAAACGGACCCTTCATGAAGTCGATGGAGTCGCAGGTCGGCCCGTAGAACGAGTACGGAATCATCGGCTCGCTTGCATCGACCTTGCGGCTCACGAGACGCGTGGGGAAGATGAACCCCAAGTGCGCAGCATCGTACAACGTGCCGTAAGCGCCGTCGTTGATGAATAGATCATCGCCGCGCCGCGCATCGACGCGCACGATCAAACTCTCGGCTTCGGCAACCAGCGCGCGTCCCGGCTCGCACATGAGGCGAACGTCTTCACGCACCGGCATGGTCTCGATGCCGGCCTTGATTGCCTCGATGAACGAGATCATCGGCGCCGGATTGCTGTCGGGATAGCGCGCAGGAAAACCACCGCCCACGTCGATGCGATCTACGACCACGCCGGCTTTGACGATGAGCTTATGAACTTCCGCCAGCGCCGTGAGATATGCGTCCGGCGTCGTCGTCTGCGATCCGACGTGGAAGCAGATGCCGAGCTGCTCGGCGACCTGACGAGTCTTGACGAGCAATCTAGCAGCCTTCGCCCCAGCAATCCCGAACTTGCGCTCAAGTGGAATGCGGCTGTTTTTGGCTGGCACGGCAATGCGCACGAACAGGCTGAGATCCTTCGCCTGACCGGTTTCCTCGTGGATTTTCTTGAGCTCCTCTTCGCTATCGAGCGAAAACGTCCGCACGCCCAATTCGTAGGCGCGGCGGATCGCGAGCCGCGACTTCACCGGGTGCATGAAGTGCAGATGCACGCCCGGGATTGTCACCGCGTCTTCGAGTTCGGCCAACGACGCCACGTCGAAATGATGGATTCCCGCGCCATACAACGCGCCCAGCAGGAATACCGAGCTGTTTGCTTTGTAGGCATAGGCGATATCGCCGGGGAAATTGTTGAGAAACCAGCGCGCGGCCTTAGCTGCCGTATGCGGACGGACGCCGAGGACGGGACGCTCGGGCTTTTGAACGCGGATCAGCGCTTCAGCAGAATCGTATTTGTCCAATTCAAGGGACCTCCACCAGTCGGGCCAAACCCAAAGGCGCTGCTCTCAAACCAGCAGAGACCGCCGCACGAATGATCGTGCATTTAGGGATTGCACCCCCCCATGTAAAGTGGATTTTTGTGACAGGTTGAAACCCAGTCCCCGATGACGGGCGCAGGACTTGCCCCTTGTGTCTATCCCCAATTCGCGTATAAGGCGCGCTTCACTAAGCTCCGGTTGGAGGCTGAAGGGGAGGCGCGTGCTCTTACGGG
>JANLYB010000149.1:0-2736 GCA_031365425.1 Hyphomicrobiaceae bacterium | reverse complement strand
CAGCGACTTATGCAAATAGGTTTGGAGGCTGGCGCAATGCTCTACGAGAATTTGTTTTATGGTCTCGCGAAGTTGATACTCTAATCGTCAGCGATGAGTTGAATTTGCCAACTCGTCGGACACCACGAAATCCAAGTTGGCGGCTCCGAGCGCAAGTTCTGATGCGTGACGGCGCGACTTGCAGGATGTGTGGTGCCAATCCTCAGAGCGGAGCAAAGTTGCATGTCGATCACATAAATCCATGGTCAAATGGTGGAGAGACGACGTTTGTAAACCTCCAGATACTTTGTGACGTTTGCAACATTGGAAAAGGCGATCTCGCGAAATAGTGAGCGGGACTGAATTCTTTAATTGCGGAGTGCAATTTTTGGCAGGGCCCTTGCTGCCGCACCAAGCTGGTTTCGAACGCTTGTAAGCGTTGGCCGAAATCGACGGCAGTGCAAAAAACTACGAAATATTCCGGCAACGTCGGCATTGGGACGACAGCGCCGGTGAGGTTGTTGGGTTACGGCGGCAAGGGGCCGCCTAACCCAACAGACGGAATACGAAACTTATCCCCGCCGTCTGAACCTATGAGAGGTTGATCGGGTCTTGTTTCTGAGGGTCCGGGTCGCGAGCTGGGCGTTTTGGGAAGCAAGGGGTTCGTGCGGATCCGGTACCCATCAGCTGGACCGGGTGCGATTGCAGCGTCCCTTTGGGGGCGCAACGGTTGGTCAAGGATAGGCCAGGCGGCGGTCACGCCACTGCACGGATCGCGGATCAGGATTTGCTCAGCGCCAAGCTGTGCAACGGTCCATATCCCCATTCTAAAAAACGGTGAGACCGCCGGAGTGATCCGGGCCTGATTTGCACCCTCGTTATTTATACCTCCGAGCCCAAGGGTTGCGGAGATTTGGGTGCGTGTGCTTGCGGTCAAGTGAAGTGAAGACCAAGGGGCTCGCCCTTTGGAACCCCCGACTTAAGGGTGGTGTTGGCTGTCTACGGTTGCACTGTGACGCTGAGGACTTCGCGGCGGGCGGGGGGCGCTTTTTCCCAGGGGCGGACGTATTCGAAGGCGATCTTGGCGGTGCCTGCGGATTTGCCGGTGATCTTGAAGCTCTGAGCCTGGGGTGCACCGACGATGGGTCCGGCGGGCGTCGATTTGGGTGCGGCGTGGCCGAGGTCTTCGATGTTGACGAAGTTGAGGTTTTCGCTCGTGGCTGGGTTCGCGCGCCAGCTGTAGCCGGTCGAGGGATTAGCCGGAAGGACATGGGTCATCGATTGGCCGGGGGCCAGTTTGATGCCTGAGCCGGCCAAGGCGGGGGAAGCGGTGAGCAGGACCGAGGCTGTGAGGCAGAGGGCGAGGCAGGTGGTGTAGGGCTTCATGGGGAGAGCTCCGCGCGGAACGAATCCTCAGACAATTTAGATGCTTGAATCCCAGACTCGTTTTTGGCATCGGTCCGATGACGCTGGGATGACGTTTCTTTTGGGGTGCAGCCGCCCCTCACCCTAGCCCTCTCACCGTAAGGACGGGGAGAGGGGAAAGTGGTTAGGCCTTTTTTTCCTTCTCGGGAATCGCGATGCGGAGGTTGAGTTCGCGGAGCTGGGCGGGGAAGACTTCGCTGGGGGCACCCATGAGCAGGTCGTTGGCCTGCTGGTTCATGGGGAACAGCGTGACTTCGCGCAGGTTCTTGGCGCCCAGGATCAGCATGACGATGCGGTCGATGCCGGCTGCCATGCCGCCGTGCGGGGGCGCGCCGTACTGGAACGCGCGGTACATGCCGCCGAAGCGGGCTTCGACGACTTCGGGGCCGAGGCCTGCGATGCCGAACGCTTTGATCATGGCTTCGGGCACGGAGTTACGGATGCCACCCGAGGCGATCTCAAAGCCGTTGCAGACGATGTCGTACTGGTAGGCTTTCAGCGCGAGGATCTTTTCGGTGGTGCCGGCGGCTACGAGAGCCTTGAGGCCGCCTTGGGGCATCGAGAAGGGGTTGTGGGAGAAGTCGATTTTCTTCTCGTCTTCGTTCCACTCGTACTGCGGGAAGTCGACGATCCAGCAAAGGTCGAAGCGGGTTTCGTCGATGAGCTTCAGCTCGCGGCCGATCTGGTCGCGGGCGAGGCCTGCGAACTTGTAGAATTTGGCGGGGTCGCCTGCGGTGAAGAACGCGGCGTCGCCATCGGCGAGGCCAAGCTGGGTGCGGATGGCTTCGGCGCGTTCGGGGCCGACGTTGTTGGCGACGGGGCCCTGGCCCTTGCCATCCTTGAACATGATGTAGCCGAGGCCGGGCTGGCCTTCTTTCTGGGCCCAGCCGTTCATGCGGTCGCAGAAGGCGCGGCTGCCGCCGGTCGGCGCGGGGATGCCCCAGATGCGGACCTTGGGGTCTTTTTCGATCATACCGGCGAAGACTTTGAAGCCCGAGCCGCGGAAGTGTTCGGTCACGTCCTGCATTTTGATGGGGTTGCGCAGGTCGGGCTTGTCGGAGCCGTAAGTGCGGATGGCTTCGTCGTAGGGGATGCGCGGCCAGACCTGGGTGACGGACTTATCGCCAGCGAATTCCTCGAACAATTTGGTGATGACGGGTTCCATGGTCGCGAACACGTCTTCCTGTTCGATGAAGCTCATCTCGACGTCGAGCTGGTAGAACTCGCCGGGCAGGCGGTCGGCGCGCGGATCTTCGTCGCGGAAGCACGGCGCAATCTGGAAGTAGCGGTCGAAGCCCGAGATCATCAACAATTGCTTGTACTGCTGCGGGG
>JANLYB010000128.1:0-9788 GCA_031365425.1 Hyphomicrobiaceae bacterium | reverse complement strand
GGCGCATATCGTCGATGGTGATGATGTCCTTGTTACCGGTGGCTGTCACAAAGATATCGGCCCGCGAAACGGCATCGTCGAGCGTGACGACCTCATAGCCTTCCATGGCGGCCTGAAGTGCGCAGATCGGATCGACTTCCGAAACGAGCACCCGGCACCCGGCCTGACGCAGCGAAGCAGCCGATCCCTTGCCCACGTCGCCGAAGCCTGCAACGAACGCAACCTTGCCAGCCATCATCACGTCGGTCCCGCGGCGGATCGCATCCACGAGGCTTTCGCGGCAGCCATACAGGTTGTCGAACTTCGACTTGGTGACCGCGTCGTTGACATTGATCGCCGGGAACAACAGCGTTCCAGCCTTCTGCATTTCATACAGGCGATGCACGCCCGTGGTGGTTTCCTCCGAAACGCCCTTGATCGAGGCGGCAAGCTCGGCAAACCAGCCCTTTGGCTTTTCCTTGAGCTTCTTCTTGAGCAGCGCAAAGAAGATCTCTTCTTCTTCCGAACCCGGCTTGTCGAGGAACCCCGCATCGCCCTTCTCGGCGCGCAGACCAAGGTGAACGAACATGGTTGCATCGCCACCGTCGTCCAGGATCATGTTCGGCATGCCGCCGCCATGCCAGTCGAACAGCTTGGCGGTATAATCCCAATATTCGGTCAACGTCTCGCCCTTATAGGCGAAAACCGGGATACCGGCCTTGGCGATGGCAGCCGCGGCATGGTCCTGGGTCGAATAGATATTGCACGAGACCCAGCGGATGTCGGCCCCGAGCGCCTTCAGCGTCTCGATCAGCACGGCGGTCTGGATGGTCATGTGAAGCGATCCCGCGATCCGGGCGCCCTTCAGCGGCTGCTTGGGGCCATATTCGGCGCGGCAAGCCATCAAACCAGGCATTTCGGCCTCGGCGATGTTGAGTTCCTTACGGCCAAAGTCGGCGAGCGCCAGATCTTTGACGATGTAATCGGCGGCACTGGTCATTTGCTTGTCCTAAAAACGGCTACAGCAACACGCCGTCAGCATGTTGCAGGAGGGGCGGAAAACACCGCCGATCGATCAGATTTTTTGTTCGCAACCCACGAAAGATCAGCTTTTCCGGCGATTTGTTCTTAACGCGGTTAATGCTGGCTTTCTAAAATCACGCGCATTCGCCGCTTATAGGCGGCGCGTTCCGCAAGGGCAACAAGATATAAGCAAGTCTTTATGTCTCATGTTGACCAGGGCTGTTTACCATTCAGGACGCACACCCCGCAGTTGACAGCCATGTGAGCCGTCCAAGTATTAACGTCTGATCACCTTAGTAAAAAATAAGTAAATCAAAAGGATAAAATTTATCTCTGGAATAGATATCATTTAAACTAATCAAGAACTTGTATAGATTGGCATTTTTACACATCAGAAAGTTCTGGGCGCTAACGTCAACTTTGCAGGAGTATTGCGTTCCAGGAGGAGTATTATGTCTAGCGTTACGACCTCGCGTCGTTTCGCGCCGGAAAGGGAAAAAAGTCGATCCCCAAGTCCCGGCGCTTTGAGTATCACCCGCTTCAAATCAGACGATCGCGGCAACGTCGCCCTGACGTTCGGCCTCATGATTTTCATGATGGTCGGCTTCATCGGCGCATCTGTCGA
This sequence comes from Hyphomicrobiaceae bacterium, assembly GCA_031365425.1. Classification (GTDB taxonomy): domain Bacteria; phylum Pseudomonadota; class Alphaproteobacteria; order Rhizobiales; family Hyphomicrobiaceae; genus JANXVY01. The sequence goes on along the minus strand of JANLYB010000128.1, from coordinate 8,161 downwards.
CATCGGCCGCTGGTTGCTTGCGCGCAAGCAGACTCAGGAAGCCATCGACGCTGCGATCCTTGCGGGTTTGCGTAAGTACCAAGAGAGCAGCGACACGGGCCTCGCCATCAGCGCCGCCCAGGTCAACTACCAATACGTCGTGACCAAGAACGGTCGCGGCTTGTTTGGCCAAAACCCGATGATCACGGCGGACAACATCGCCTTCGTGCTCCAGAACGGCAACACGAAGATGACCGCCACCGGCGACGTCATCATCAAAACGCCGTTCATCGGCATCGCGACCAATGCGTTCTCCAAAGGCGTCACTAAGATTGGCACGCTGCCGGTCCTGAAGACGGACGGCTCGGAAAACGCCGTGACCGAGATCGCGCAGGGCGGCAACGCCGGCACGAACCTCGAAATCTCGGTCATGATCGACATCACCGGCTCTATGGGCGAAAGCGACAACGCGGGTTCGACCAAAATCGAGACCGTGAAGACGGCCGCCAAGAGCATGGTCGACATCCTCGTCTGGGCCGACCAATCGACCTACACCTCGAAAGTCGCCATCGTTCCATTCTCGGAAACCGTGAACCTGGGCACGTCTGCAACGGCGACGCTGGCACGCGGGCTTGCTCTCACCGGAACGAGCACGACACCCGGCAGCCTGAACTACACGGTCGGCGGCTATACATACCCGATCTCGAACATCTGCGTCACCGAACGCACGGGCTCGGACAAGTACACGGACGCTTCCCCCATTGGCTCTCCCGTCGGGCGCTACTACAGCACCTATGGCACCAGCAACGGCACGGGCAAGTGCCCGACATCCTCGCCGGTCATGACCCTTTCAAGCGACAAAACCGCCCTCAAGACCCTCATTGGTTCGTTGCAGGCTGGTGGGTCAACCGCTGGCCAAATCGGAACAGCTTGGGCGTGGTACATGCTGTCACCCAACTTTAATTCGATCTTTCCGACTGCAAACCAAGCCCGTCCCTATTCGGACTTGACCGCCTTGACTGCAAAGGGCAGGCCTGTGTTGCGTAAAATCGCGGTTCTCATGACGGACGGCGACTACAACACCGACTACTGTGATGGCGTCAATCGTAACAACTGCACCCCGAACAACGGCGATTCCCAAAGCCAAGCCGGTCAGCTGTGCACCGGGATGAAAGCCAAGGGCATCGAAGTCTTCACCATCGGTGCCCAGGTCAGCAGCACCGCAAAAACTTTCCTGAAAAGCTGCGCGACCGACTCGAGTCACTACTACGATGCGACCAACGGCACCCAGATGCAGCAGGCGTTCATGGACATCGCCTACAAACTGGTCCCGCCCTACATCTCGCACTAACGCGGCGGGATCCAGTCCTCAGCCTGACAAACAAAACTCCTGCCAAACGAGCGGAGGCGCCCCCAGCGCCTCCGCTTCGTCGTGCAAGAGGCCCAAGATCACAGTTATTCCCAGCACGTTGGGCAATCTGGAAATCCCGCGAACAACCTGCTCCTATTCGCGAAGCGTAGGGGAGCAAGGCGACACGCGGCAAGCCGCGCGTCATCGCCCCGCGATGCACTGCATCGACGCCGGAGCGCCTTCGGCGCGAGGCAGATCAATTCACGCACTCCTCGCCGAACCCATCGGCGACCAGCGCAAGCAGCGCGGCCAAGGCCGCTTCCGCGTCCGGACCCTGCGCTTCCATGGCGAGCGTCGAACCTGGCCCGGCAGCCAGCATCATCAACCCCATGATCGACGTCGCCCCCACCGTCTGGCCATCGCGGGTCACCTGCACGTTCGCGTTGAACGTCTCGGCGCATTTCACGAACTTCGCCGACGCCCGTGCGTGCAAACCCTTGATATTACGCACAACAATCGTCGCCGAAGTCGAACCGTTGTTCGTTTCATAATCTGCGCGCGACATACCCGATACGCCCCAACATAGAGTGCTTCTGGAAAAAGCCTGTCCCGGCGAAGGCCGGGATGTGAGAGGTTTCCCAAATAGAAGCACGACAAAACAAAAAGCGAGGGTCCGTCTGCGGACGGCCCCTAGTTCTCGCCCGACAATTCCTGGCTGGCAACTTTGATATACTTGCGGCCCGCATCCCGCGCCTGCGTCACGGCTTCCGCCAAGCTGACATCGCTGCGCAACGCCGCGAGCTTCACCAGGATCGGCAAATTGATCCCAGCGATGACTTCGACCTTAGCCTCGTCCATCACCGAAATGGCAAGATTGGATGGCGTCCCGCCAAACATATCCGTCAGCACGATCACGCCGTCGCCGGTTTGCACACGTCCGACAGAACCTAAGATCTCGGTCCGGCGCAGATCCATATCGTCGTCAGGTCCGATCTGAACCGTTTCGATTTGTTTTTGCGGCCCAACAACATGCTCAAGCGCGGCACGAAATTCTCGAGCCAAGCCGCCGTGCGTCACGATCACAAGTCCGATCATTCCGCCTCACTTCGCTGAAAGCACATGTCCCGGCATCTCAGTAGTATCATGGCTCGTTTCGCCCCCTCGTACCGGTGGAGACAACGCACCGATTTGTCATACCTGACAAGGCTTACGCGGCAACGCAAGCGGTAAAAAGTTCACGGTGTGCCAAACTCATCGGTAGTCGCCCCGCACGGCGGCGATCAGTTTTCCACTTAGAACGCACCATAAAACAGGCAAATAGAATTGGCACGCGCACAAACCATATCATCTCAGATGGCATCGCCGGCACGACCCTGCAACGCCAGCAGCACTTTCAAAGGTGCAGATGCCTCAAACGGATTGATTTTCATCGACGGCACGCGATGCCCCAGAATTTCCACGCCTTCCGGCTCCGGCAACCGCTCAATCAGGTCCGCGCGATCAACAAGATCGACCACGAGCATGAGCCGCGCGAACTTAACGGCGGGCACCTCGACAATCCCCTGGCCGCGAACTTCAAGTTTGCCCCAGATCTGCGATGGCGCCGACACAATGAGATGTCCGCCCTCCACAACAATGATCGCCCGGTCGTCGCAAACCAGCTCCACCGCAAACGGCAACAACGGCGAGACGCCCTGCCCAATGCAGCGCAACGCCAGATCCGACTTGCCAGACCCAGACGCCCCTCGGATAAGCGCCGCGTTGCCAGCCATCGCGATGGCCGTTCCATGCAGCGTTGGAAGAACGTCAGGCACGCCGGCCACCGGCAGTCCCTCCCCGTTGCGCAGCGTTGGCAAGCGGTAACTGCACCGTGAACCGCGCGCCCTTCGGCGCACGCCGCGCCGTCGTCACCTTGGCCCCGGACACCACAGACGTAGCCGCGTCGTCAGCCGCATAAACGTTTTCAGCAAAGATGCGTCCGTTGTGCGCCATCACGATCTCGCGCGATATCGACAACCCCAGCCCGGAGTTCTTCCCCCGCTTCTGATCCGTCTCGGGCCGGTCGGAATAAAACCGCGCGAAGATCTCTTCGAGCCGGTCCTCAGGAATACCCGGCCCCTGGTCCGTCACGCTAATCTCGACGGACGCCCCAGCCCGCTTGACGTCAACCGTCACGATCCCCTTCTCGGGCGAAAACGAAATCGCGTTATCGACGAGGTTCGTAATGACCTGCCCCAGCCGTCCGTCATGGCCGACGACGACATAATCGGTATCCACAAAAGTCGGCTCGACATTCAAAACGACGGTGCGCGTGTCGCTCGACAGAATGTCCCCAAACGTGCGCGATACATTGTCGAGAATGGTACGGACATCGAGCGGTTGCATCTTCTGCCGCGCAAGTTCCGCATCCAGGCGCGACGCACTCGCAACATCGGTAATCAGCCGGTTCAACCGCTTGATTTCGCCCTGAATTTGTTCAACCAGCTGGGCCCGCTGTTCATCCGTTTTCGCATAACTCATTGACTCAGCACACGATCGCGCCGCCGCGAGTGGATTTTTCAGCTCATGTGCCACGTCGGCCGCAAACTTTTCGCTCGATTCGATCCGCCTGAACAAAGCCGTCGTCATCGATCCGAAGGCCGATGCCATCTGCCCGACCTCATCCTGGCGATCGGAATACTCCGGCAATTCCTTGCGAGCCGACAGATTGCGGCTCACATGATCGGCGGCTTCCGAAAGCTGCCGCATCGGATCGGCAACCGTCCGCGCCAGCAGCCACGACGACGTCAGCGTAGCCAGAAAGGCGAACGCTGCCAGCGTCCAGATCACCGACCGCTCCTCACTCAAAATTGCACTGATCTCGCCGGGTCGCGTCGATAGAAACAGCACGCCCTGCACGGTCTTGTTCTTCGCGCGCCGGATCGGCTCGGCAATTGCGACGATCTGCTCGCCCCGGCTATCAAGCAGCAGAACAGCGGTTGATTTTCCCTCGAGCGCCATCTGCACTTCGAGATACGCCGCACCGTTCGCATTGCCGATTTCTCTATAAACCGGCAACTCCCCGTCGATCATCCACTGGGTAATCTTGGTCCACAAATTGCGCGTCCGGGGCCGCGTGGCATCGGCTGCCTCAGGATCGGGCCGGGCTACATGCCCTTTGCCCTTCTGCAGCAGCGTCGCCGTGTCGACGACAAGATTGAGCTTGCGATCATAAATGCGCGCCCGCGCGTCCGTGGGTTTGATGATCCGGTTGAGGATCGGCGTCACGCGCTCGGGACTGAGCGAAAATTCCAGCGCCGAAAAGGCATCGTCACGAAACGGAACCTTCGGATCCATCAAGTCGCTATCGCCGGAGTTGAACCCCGTCTCGATACGGGTGTTTTCTCCAATCGCTCCCGCAATGATCTGCCCCTGCTTCTGCAACGACTGACGTTTGGCTTCGAGCAGCCAGCTATGCGTCGCACTGAGATAAAACACCCCGCCCAGCAGGAAGCACAACCCCAGCAAATTCGACACGAGAATGCGCCGCAGCAGGCTTCGCGAAATGACGTGCGCAATCCGCGTGTGAGCGAGCCAATTGAACACTGGAGCCAACGCCACCAGGAGACGGCGATAGAACGACGAAACAATCGACACCGCCGCTATTGCAGCTCGCCGTGCGGGCGCGATCGTCGCCGTGGCTCGGTCGGTATCGAGCGCCATTCTCACTCCGCAATAAAAGCCGGAGGCGGGCTTTGGCCCCAAAAGCCATAGGTCCGCAACACCCCGGAAAGCCCCGGCCCAATCAGGCTGCGGGCTTCTTCACAAACCCTACTCTTTGAACCGGTAACCGACGCCGTACAGCGTTTCGATCACATCGAAATCGTCGTCCGTCTGCTTGAACTTCTTACGCAACCGCTTGATATGACTGTCGATCGTACGGTCGTCCACGTACACCTGATCATCGTATGCTGCATCCATCAGCGCATCGCGCGTCTTGACGACGCCGGGGCGAGCCGCAAGCGCCTGCAGGATGAGGAACTCGGTCACTGTCAGCGTGACCGGCTTGTTATCCCAATGGCACGTGTGACGCTCGGGATCGAGCTTGAGCTTACCGCGCTCTAAGATCCGCGCCGAATCTTCCTCGGTCTGCCCCGGCTCTTTCGGCTGGAACCGCCGAAGCACCGCCTTCACCCGTTCGATGATCAGCCGCTGCGAGAACGGCTTTGCGATATAGTCATCGGCGCCCATCTTGAGGCCGAACAGCTCGTCGATTTCCTCGTCCTTCGACGTCAGGAAGATCACCGGCATATCCGACTGCTGACGCACACGGCGCAGCAGCTCCATCCCGTCCATCCGCGGCATCTTGATATCGAAGATGCCGAGGTCGGCGGGATCCTCGGTCAGCGCTTCAAGCGCCGAAACGCCGTCGTTATATGTTCTGACCTTATAGCCCTCGGCTTCCAAAGCCAGCCGCAGCGAGGTCAAAATGTTACGCTCGTCATCAACAAGCGCAATGGTGCTTTTTTCTTTGATCATGCTCAGTCCTCGGGCGGGTCTTGATGTTAAGACAGCATCTAATACCTGTTGTGGCATCAATTGTGGCGCGTCACGGCCAACAGATGTCGATCATAGGGCCATCGCGCGTGAATAGCGCCTGAATAGGCGACACCAAGGCGAGGAGCAAGCGGACATGACAACTGGGGATATCTCGAAAGGCGCACCCTCAGCAGCGGTGAGTGCCGCCGCAAGCGACGCCGCTCGCCTCATCATAAACGCCCGCCGCTCCGCCTTGGCAACCCTGGATCGCACATCCGGCCACCCCTACGTCTCGCTGGTCACCGTCGCCATCGACGCCAACGGCTCGCCCCTCATGCTCCTGTCGCGCCTCGCCAAACACACCCAGAACCTCGAAGCCAGCCCGCGTGCCAGCCTCCTGTTCGAACCAACAGACGTTTCGGACGGTGGCCCGCTCGCTGGTGCTCGCGTCACCGTCATGGGCGACGCTTCACCAACCCCAAGCCCCACCGCCCGCGCTAAATTCCTTGCCCACCACCCGGACGCTGAAATGTACGCCTCCTTCAGCGATTTTGCGTTCTACGCCCTCCCCCCGCAGTCTGCCCACTTCATCGGCGGCTTCGGCCGCATCATCGAAATCCCGGGCCCAACCCTCATCACTGCGATCTTAGCCACCAGCGCCTAACTCATTTATCTCGTCGTCCCGGCGTCATCGGACCGATGCCAGCCCGAAGGCCGGGACCCAAGCATTTCAGTTGCTTGGGAAAAATCTCTACGCGAGATCCCAGCTAGCGCTGACGCCCGCGAATCAGTACCCCTCATCCATGACCTTCTGCGTCTATATTGTCCGCTGCGCCGACGCCTCGCTGTATACCGGCGTGGCAACCGACGTCGCGCGCCGTATCGGCGAGCACAACGGCATCACACCTGCGGGCACCAAATCCAAACGCGGCGCGCGCTACACCGCTGCCCGCAGACCGGTTGAACTCGTCTACACCGCCGTTCTCGAATCCCGCTCGCTGGCCCAAAAGGAAGAGGCCCGCTTGAAACGCCTGCCCCGATCGGAAAAGATGGCGCTCATCCTGTCCGCCCAGAGACAACCCTCCCATGACCAAGACCCCTGCCATTCCATCCTCGATCAAGGACAAAACCCGTAGCGGCGAACTGGTCTTCCCTCTCCCCGCCCGCACGGACGCAAGCGTCGTCTTCATCGGCCGCATCGAAACACCCTTCACAACCCGCGACGAATGCCCCCGCCAAGGCAACCAGGACGGCCCCATCTGCCGCATCGTCCTCGACCCGCCCTATAACGACGCCTTGAAAGGCTTGGAAGATTTCGAAACCATCGAAGTCCTCTATTGGATGCACGAAGCCCGCCGCGACCTGCTTCAGCAAAACCCCAAGCACGACGGCGGCACCAAAGGCACCTTCGCCCTGCGCTCCCCGCTCCGCCCCAACCCGATTGCCACCTCGCTCGTGCGCCTGATCAGCATCGACGGCAACATACTGAGCGTCCGCGGCCTGGACTGCCTCAACGGCACGCCCCTCCTCGACATCAAACCCGACCGCTGCAAGTACACCCCGCTCGCGCCCGGAAAACCGATCACTTAGAGTTCTTCCGTTCAGATTGAAGCGGGATCACCCAACACACTGCTTCCCCGGACGGCCCTGCTCTTGCCGATCCGGGGTCTTTACAGGTCCAAGATGGAAAGATCCCGGATCTGCGTGCGCAAGGGCGCACTTGTCCGGGACAACAATGGAGGGCAACGCTCCAATTTGAAGCCGGAAAAACTCAAAAATCCAAGTTCGAATAATGCCCCGGCGGCGGCTGCCCGGCCAAGCGATCAGCCAGCACCGCCCGCATCGAGCGCCGCGACTTGACCCGCGCATACCATGACTTGGCCGCCGGGATCGCCTCCCACGAAATCTCATTCAAATAGTCAATGGACGACAGATGAGCCGCCGCCGCGATATCGGCAAAACTGAACTCGTCACCCGCCAGCCATTTGCGCTGATTGGTCAAATACTCCAGATATTTCAGATGGTAACGCAGGTTCGCCCGGATCGCGCGCATCACCTCGGCGTCCGGCGCATGAGCCTCGCCGCCGGTCCGCAGCCGCGCATAGACCTTCTCATGCAGAATTTCGCGCGTCACTTCCCGATCAAACTTGCGATGAAACCAATCCACCAGCCGCCGAACCTCGGCTTGCTCATCGGGCTGCCCTGGAAACATCGCCACCAGCGGCAGATTATCGAGCGAATCAACCGGCAGCGCGCCCAGATACTCCGAGATGGCATACGCCCCGCACAGCATCGGCCCATCGGCCAGCGCCA
>JANLYB010000126.1:0-11355 GCA_031365425.1 Hyphomicrobiaceae bacterium | reverse complement strand
ACGAGGGGTGCCATACCGGTGGCGCACTGGCTGGTGGTTGCGGGATGCAGGTCTGGGGTGCCGTACGCAACGGACGATCCAGACGCTCGCCGCATCCGCCTGGGTGCAAGTCCCAGGTCAGCGTAATGTCAAATGCTGCGGGTACGCGATAAATCCTGCGCGGAGCGTGTCTCACTCGCATCCACTACCCTCGGACTACCCGTGCGGTGACGCACGCTCCGCCCCCTCATTTTTCAATCAAGGAATGACCAGTGCCATCTCGTTGTAGAGACACATCTGCGTGGCGCGAGCAGATGGTGCGCCGCTTTGCGAAATTGGTTGCGGCTCAGATTCGCCGGAATGACCGGAAACTGGATGGACAGCGGCGGATGCGGCGCTTGCCCAAGCCTGAAAATGCAATCCGGCTGCAGAGGGCAGGAACACAGCGCAAGCAGCTTTAGAGTGGTTCGGGCTGTCCGTCCCCACACTGCGTCCCCGGACGGCGTTGCTCGCACCGCGAGCGATGCCGATCCGGGGGCTTTACCTGCATGCGAGTGATAAAGATCCCGGATCTGCATGCACAAGGGGGCGCACTTGTCCGGGAAACCAGCGGGAGAGAGAGCCGTGTCCCCTTGCCAACCATTGCCCCGCCTCCGGTGCACGGCGTACAAGCTGCCTATACCTGCCGCCTGCTGACGGATCAGTGGCGGGGCAAAGGGCAAGTTCATGACCATTCTCGACACGGCAATCTCGGCGTTGTTGTCCAACCAGATCCTGGCCGGGGGCGTCGGCACACTGGCGTTCGGCTCGCTGATGTATGTCCTGCGCGCCGTCCCGGAGAAGATGCTTGATATTGTCGAGCGGACGGTGTGGACGAAGGTTTTCGTCGAGAGCCTGTCCAATGAGTACCGCGACGTGGATGCGTTCGTCGAGGGACGCAGGCTCGCGTTTTTCAGCCGCTCGCTGGAAATGAAGGACGGCTGCCTGAAAACCGGGTTCGGCAGGGGATGGGGAACCTATGACGGCACCCTGTTCAAATATTCCAAGTCGAAGTCCGCTCAGCAGATCGCGCCATTCGAAACCATCACCGTCTCGTTCCTCACCCGCGACCGCGGCGTGGTCGAACGGTTCATGAAGGACGCGCGACCGGAAGAGCTAAAGAAATCGATTTATGTCTCGATGTATGCAGCCGGTGGAAGTGCAGGAGGTCTGCGCAGGCGCAAGCGCGGGCTCGATACGGTGTTCGTCGATATGGACATCAAGGAACGGCTGGTTCAGCGCCTCACGTGGTTTCTCGGCGCGGAAGAATGGCATTCGTCGCGCGGCATCCCGTGGAAGCTCGGCATCGTCCTCCACGGCCCGCCCGGAACCGGCAAGACGAGCCTGATCCACGCGCTCGCCTCCGATTTCGGTTTCGACATCAAATACATCAAAACGCTCCACGGACTGGGCGCGGCGTTCCTATCGGGCACCAAGAACGACCTGTTCGTGATCGAGGACATCGACACCTTGGCGGGCGGACTCAACCGCGATGGCAGAAACGATAGGGACTGCAGCGGTCCGGCTGGCGAGGGCTCCATGCGCGGCTCGCCGCTGCACGAGATCCTCAATTCGATGGACGGCATGCAGACGCCCGACGGTCTCAAATTCATCGTAACGACGAACCATATCGGCAGGCTCGATCCGGCCATCGTCCGGCCAGGGCGGATCGACGAGGTGATCGAGATTGGTCCGCTATCGCTTCAAAGCGCGCGCCAGATGTTCAAGGCGTTTTATGGCCGCGACGGCATCGGTAAGTATTCCCCGCGCACAGGGGCCGAGCTGCAGCAGTTGTTTTCGACGATGACGGCAGACGCTGCCGAGGCCAAGCTGTCGCGTCCCGTTCACCCCACCGGCGTCGTCATATCGTAGGCGGGAACGGCAGCGGCGAACGCGGCGAGCCAAGCGACGAGCTTGGGATTTGAGGCACGCCATTTTCCCTCTAACCGCAGGTCGAGATAGCCGAGCGCTGAGGCGAGCGCGATATGGCTGTAGTCGGGATGCGCGGACCAAACCGGCGGGGCGGCTTCGAAGGCGGCGAGCCCGCCATCGATTTTGGCCTGCTGGCGGGCAACCCATTCCGGCACCCATTTGTCGGCGGGGCGGTAGCGCTCCTCGTACACCATCAGCAAGGCGGCTTCCGCGATCCCGTCGGCAAGGGCGGCGCGCGTCAGGCAGCGGATGCGCTCCAGGCCGGGCGGCGGCAGCAGCACGGGCGACGGTGCGAGCATGTCGAGGTATTCGCAAATGACCTTGCTGTCGTAGATCTGCGTGCCGTCGGACAGCACGAGCGCTGGAATTTTCTGCAACGGATTGGCGGCGGCGAGGTCGGCGTTGTACGGGCCACGCGTGTCGCTATGCACGCTCTCGATTTGGCCCATGAGCCCCTTGGCGATGACCGTCATTTTGACCTTGCGCCCGAATGGCGACGCGGGAGCGGAATAGAGGCGCATCATGGGGAAGGTCTCGCAAGAAGTTGACGGATGAGGGAGAGATAGCAGCGGGGATTGTCTTACGCCATCTCGCTTTCGCTCGCTGCCGTCTCGTACGCGTCGGTGGCCGTTAGCCAGGCGTCTTCGGCTTCCGACAGCTTTTTCGCCAATAGCCCGCGATCCATGCTGAGCTGTTTCGCCTTGGTAGGGTCGTTAGCGTAGAGGGCGGGATCGGCGAGCGCGGCGTCCACTTTGGCGACTTCAGCTGTGAGTTTTTCGACCACCTTTTCAGCCGCCTGCATGGTCTTTTTCAGCGGCGCGAGTTCGGCGCGGCGTTCGGCCGCCGCGCGGCGTTGCACTGCGCGGGTATCGACAGGGGACTCGGACGACGCTTGCGCCTTGGTCTTGTTGCCGCGTTCGGCGAGCAGTTCGGTGCGATAGTCGTCCATGTCGCCGTCGTAGTTACGCACGGTGCCGTCCTTGACGATCCACAGCCGGTCGGCGGAGGCTTCCACGAGATGCCGGTCATGCGAAATGAGGATGACCGCGCCCTGGTATTCGGCCAGCGCCTGGATCAAAGCCTCGCGGCTATCGACGTCCAAATGGTTGGTCGGTTCGTCGAGGATGAGCAGGTGCGGCGCATGGAACGCGGTCAGCGCGAGCAACAATCGGGCCTTCTCGCCGCCCGACAGCTTCGAGCACTTCGTGTCGGCTTTGTCGATCGAAAACCCGAACGTGCCGAGCTTGGCGCGCTTCTGCGCTTCAGTGGCATCCGGCATGAGTTTGACGATGTAGTCGTAGGGCGTCGCGTCTTCGTTGAGGTCGTCGAGCTGGTGCTGGGCGAAGTAGCCGACCTCGACCTTTTGCACACCCCAGACTTTGCCGGAGAGCGGTGCAAGGCGGCCCGCGATCAGCTTGGCGAAGGTGGATTTGCCGTTGCCGTTCTGACCGAGGAGCGCGATGCGGTCGTCCTGGTCGATGCGCAGATTGAGGCGGCGCAAGATCGGCGTGTCGGGCGAATACCCGGCGACGGCGTCTTCCATGCGGATGAGCGGCGAGGCAAGCATCTTCACCGGATTGGGCAGCGAGAACGGGATCACGCGATCCTCGATCTGCGCGTTGATTGGCTTCATCTTGGCCAGCAGCTTGACCCGGCTCTGCGCCTGGGAGGCTTTGGTCGCTTTTGCTTTGAACCGGTCGATGAACGCCTGGATGCGCTTGCGCTCGTCATCTTGCTTTTTCTTGAGCCGCAGATCCTGGCTCATCTTCTCGGCGCGCATGTCCTCGAAATCGTCGTAGCCGCCCGCGTACAAGGTCAGCTTGCCGCGATCCAGAAGAAGGATCGACGAGACTGCGCGGTTGAGCAGGTCGCGGTCGTGGCTGACGATGACGACGGTATATGGATAGGCTTTGAGATAGCTCTCAAGCCACAGCGTGCCTTCAAGGTCGAGATAGTTGGTCGGCTCGTCGAGTAGCAGGATTTCAGGCTCGAGAAACAGCACGGAGGCGAGCGCGACGCGCATCCGCCACCCGCCAGAGAACGAGCCGCAAGGACGCCGCTGCGCTTCGTCGTCAAACCCGAGACCGGACAAAATCTGCGCCGCCCGGGATGGAGCGGAATGCGCGCCCATATCGTTGAGCCGCAGGTGAATGTCGGAAATGCGGTGCGGGTCGCTCGCAGTCTCGGCTTCGGCTAAGAGGTTCGCGCGCTCAGTGTCGGCAGCCAGCACCCAGTCGATCAGCGTGGCGTCGCCGCCCGGCGCTTCCTGCGCGACATGGCCCAGCCGCTTGTGGCGTGGGAACTGTACCGCCCCGGTGTCGGGGGCAATCTCCCCCATGATGAGGCGCAGCAGGGTTGTCTTGCCAGCCCCGTTGCGGCCGACGAGCCCGACCTTGTGGCCAGCCGGAATGTTGGCGGTCGCCCCGTCGAGGATCGGCCGCCCCTCGATGCGATAGGTGATGTCGTTCAATTGAAGCATGACGCGAGGGGATAGCGGGTGCAGCAGCCGTTGTCACGGGTGCCAGGGTCGCGGGGAAGGAGCGTCGCGGGAGAGAAGGGGCGCGGAAAAGCTAGCGGAACCAGATCACGAACAGCGAGATCGTCGCAATCGACAGCGCCGTGGAGACGACGATGGTGGTCGAGGCGCGTTGCACGAAGACATCGTACTGTTGCGCGATGACGTAAACGGTGGCCCCGATCGGCAGCGCGGCGAGCAGGACGGCAGCCTGCCACCACAGCGGTTCCATGCTGAAAACGCGCGTGGCGAGAACATACGTCAGCACGGGATGAACGATCAGTTTCAGGATCACGAGCCAGACCACTTCATGCAGGTCGCCGCGCAATTGCTGGCCGACCAGCGACAGCCCCATCGCAAACAGCGCGGTGGGACCGGCGGACGCAGACAGAAGATCGAGATAGTTACCAATTGGCTTGGGGATCGGCAGCGCGAAATAGGAAAAGGCGATGCCAAGAAACGGCGCAATGAGCAGCGGGCTGCGGACCAGGGTTTGGCTTACATGCGCCAGAACGCCTGCAGGCGTTCGCCCGGTCGCGCGTGAAGTTTCCAAGGCAGCAATGGCCCGCCGATCAGCAGCGTGTTCGCCGACAGCGTGGCAACGATAGCCGGCAAAGCCCCGTCCGGCCCGAACACGGTTAACAGCAGCGGCACACCCATGTAAGCGGTGTTGGCAAATACCGACGTCAAGCCCTGGACGCTCAAGGCCGGCAGGTCGTGGCGAAACCACGCCCGCCCGGCGATCACGCAGATGAGGAGGGTCAAGGCCGATCCGCCGAGAACCGCACCGATGAAGGGCCAGTTCAACACTTTGTCGATCGGCGCGCGCGCGGTGAAGACGAACAGGACCGGGGGAAGCGCGAAGAAATAGACGAACTTGTTGAGTGCAGCAGCGGAGTCCGCACCCAGCACCTGGAAATATCCTGCCAAATAGCCGGTCAAAATGATCCCGAAGACGGGAGCGATGACGTTGATCAGGGCGTCCATGGCATCCGCAGGGTCGGGTTGGGCATTGAGTGACCAGACGACATAACCGCCAATGACGAAAAGCGCACAGCGAATTGTTTTCAGCTGGATGCTGTCCGAAATCGTGGATTGAGACCTTGGTCTGATGGTGTAGGGGCACCAAAGTCCGGCGTCAGCCAGTTGTCAGCCATTTCGAATAAAATCAAGGAGATGCGGTTGCGGAGACTAAATTTCTGCCGGGAAGGTTCAAACAATGTCAGACGCAGACCAGACCAAGAAAGCCGCAACTCTTTCATGCGCGCCGCGCATGACGGACATCATGGCGCGGACGGCGGTCGATCTGGATCAGGCGCTGCAGCTCCATGCGGGAGCTGTGCTGGGCGCAACTTTGCTGTGCAAATATTGTGAAAACACGGGGGCTTGTGAAGAGTGGATCGCCACCCACGAGGAAGGCGACGGGCACGCAGTGCCGGAGTTCTGCCCGAACGACAGCTTCATTCGCTCTCTCGCGCCCAAAGCGAAATGAGGCGGCTTTAAATTTCGATCCCAAACCGGCTGAGGATCGCGAGCATAGCGGCGTAACCGCCAGCGGTAAGGGCAATTGAGACTGCCAGAGCGGGCACGAACCCTGAGCCCGCCCGCAACAGCAACGGCAGCGCGATGAATAGGATGAGCGACGGCAGCACGAGCCAGAAGATGCCCGTTGATAGAGCCGCGACCTTCTCCGTGTCGCCCGTGTCCGCATAAAGCCACACAAAGGCAAGCACCGACGTCAGCGGCAGCGAGGCGAGGATCGACGCCAGCAGCACGCTGCGCTTGCCCGCCTCTGCAATGGCCACGACGAGCACGCTCGTGAGCACGATTTTGATGATGGTCTGGAGCATGGACTGACCTCGCATTTGATTGCGGAAAGGGGACGTTGACGCGGCGCGTCCTGTGTGTCGATATGTTTAAATAAACACAACCCCATCGAGATCATCGTTCATGCGCACGATCCTTGTCGCGAGCCTGCTCATGCTCCTTCCTCTAGCAGCGCATGCGCAGACCGTGAAGCTTTACGCGGCCGGCAACCTCAAGACGGCGCTGACCGCCGCGCCGGTGCAGGTCTTCGCCCGCAACCAGTTATGCGCGATTGCGCGCCAGGGGCTGGATGTAACGGCACAAACGTTGCTTGATGTGATGGCGGACCCGAAAGTGCGGTTGGGCATCTCGACACCCAAGGCCGATCCGTCGGGAGACTACGCGCTGGCGCTGTTTGCGAAAGCAGCGGCCCTCAAGCCGGGCGTCGAGGCCGTCCTTGAAGCCAAGGCGCTGCAGCTGACAGGCGGTCCCAACTCGCCCAAGCCTCCGCAAGGCCGCAACACGTACGGCTGGGTGATTGCAGAAGGCCAAGCCGATATGTTTCTGACCTATTGCACCAACGCCGTTCTCGCAAAGGCCGAAGTTCCAGCTCTGGTCATCGTGGAGATCCCTCAAGCTATCAACGTTGCAGCCGATTACGGCTTGGTGGTCCTTAAAGACGCACCACAGGAGGCGGCCGCTTTTGCAAGTTACATCAGGTCGCCGGCGGGCCAAGCAACCCTCGCCAAATACGGCTTCGGCGCGGGCGATTAGAGCCGCTAGCCGCTGACTACGGGCCGGAGCGTTTCGCCGAGGAGGCGTTCCTGGGTGCCTTCGTCGGTGATGGAAATGTGGGCAACGAACCAATCCTGGACCATCTGGCAGACACGGGCCGGTTCGGCACGCGCGAGCGCCTTGGGATCGGCGAAGGTTGCAACGTCGGTTTGCGACCACCCCAGCTTGGAAAGCTGTTCCATGAGCGCGTCGTAGTCGGTCTTGATCGGCTTTTCGTGCGTCACCGGCGTCTTGCGCCCTTCGCCGATGGCATCGAAGACGGCGGCGACCTGAAGCTGCATGGACGACTTGCTTCCATCGGCAACCTGGAACTGATCGACGACGCCTGGCGTGCTTTCGCCCTGCGAAATGAAGTTAAAGCACGCCGTCGTGCTCTGCGCTTTCAACTGACGCAGGTTTTCAAGGAAGGCCGAGGCAAGAGCGCGCAGTTTGGGCGTGCTCGCCGAGAGCGCCGCGCCGGCGTTTTGACGCCGCAACGATATCAATTGATCGACCAGCGCCTTGTTGATTTCGTCTTCAGGCTTGTTTTCACTGGCAAGTTTCGTCGCCTCACGCAAGCGTTCGCCATACCAGTCGGGGAACTCGCGTTTGATGACCGGCCAATGCGCGGTCTGCTGCCAGCGGGCCTCAAGGGTCGTTGTGTTGCTCGTTGCAGCCGGCATGTTGGCCGTCAATGCTTTGAGCGAGGGCAGACCCGGGACTCCGCCGGGATAGGCGGCAACCCAGATACCGCCGGTTATGGCGAGTCCTATGATCGCGAGCGCGGCAATTGCGCCGCGATGGGAGCGGCGCGGTGTGGCGGCTTCAGGCTCGGGGCCGGTATCGACAGCGGTGACGGCGCGGCGCGACGGCTGCGTTGTTTCCCGTGGCGCAGGCCGCTGTGCGGGTTCGCGTTGATCTGTGGGCTGAGCGGCGGGTGACGCGGTCACCGGGCGTTGCGTTGTTTCGCTCCGGTACGGCGGGGAGACGGGAAGCTTGCTGGGCTCCGGCTGGGCAGGGCGGTTCGAAAAAGGCGCAGGCCCCAGCGGATTGGGAGATGCTTGGGGAGCAGGTTGCGGAGAGGGCTGGCGGTTGGCCGGTTCACGCGGGGTTGGTTCGCGCTGGACTGGTTCGCGCTGCACCGGGTCATGGGCCGCGGGAATGGCACCGGCAGGCGACGACCCGATCGGCCGCGATGTCTGAGGGCTCTGGGAGGCGGGTCGCATCGTCGCAGCAGCGGGCGCAACGGGCAGCGGTTTGGGCGGGGCGGCTTCGGGAGCGGCAGGTTTGAACACGGCGAGAGCCGGACGCCAC
This sequence comes from Hyphomicrobiaceae bacterium, assembly GCA_031365425.1. GTDB lineage: Bacteria > Pseudomonadota > Alphaproteobacteria > Rhizobiales > Hyphomicrobiaceae > JANXVY01. The sequence goes on along the minus strand of JANLYB010000126.1, from coordinate 2,996 downwards.
TCCGCAAAGCCCGGCTTCCACACCAGATCGGAGGGACGGAAGTAACCGTGCTGAGCGATGGCATTAATTTCGGCGTCCGAAATGGGTCCGGTTTGCTTGCCGTCGCGCGCGATATACCACTGGCTCGCGTCTTGTCCCGTCATTCCAACCCCACACTCGCGTATGTCACGCCTATCAGCCTTTGTTACCAAAAGAGTACAAACCCGGCGATTGCACGGCAGAACTACGTGCTGCGTATAAATATCACCATGCTGGCAGCTAGCATACGGCGTTGAGACAACGGCGCGCTTGCTGGCTGCGGATCCGTCGCGCTATATCGCGCCGCAAACCAAATTAATGCAACGCAAGAGAGAGCCATGTCGATCGAACGCACATTTTCAATCATAAAGCCAGACGCCACCGCACGCAATCTCACCGGCGCCGTGAACGCGGTCATCGAAAAGGCTGGTCTGCGGATCGTCGCCCAAAAGCGCGTTCGTTGGACCAAGGCTCAGGCCCAGGCATTTTATGCTGAGCATGCGGCCCGCCCCTTTTATGGCGAACTCGTGGACTTCATGATCTCGGGCCCCATCGTGATTCAGGTGCTTGAAGGCGAAGGCGCAATTGCAAAGTATCGCGACGTCATGGGCGCGACCGACCCCAAGGAAGCCAAGGACGGTACGATCCGCAAGCTGTTCGCTGTATCAAAGGGCGAAAACTCGTCGCACGGGTCCGACAGCGCCGACGCTGCTGCCCGTGAAATCGCCATGAACTTCGCCCTCAGTGAAATTGTCGGCTGAAGTTCTGGCCATCTCTGCATTGAAAAAGGCTCCCTCGCGGGAGCCTTTTTTGTTGGGTGTTTGCTGGTGTTTGGCACCGTTCCTCAAGCGGTCAGCCCTTTTGCTGACCGAAGCGCCGAAGAGGCGCCGGCGTGAGCGCCGGATTCAAAAGGTCTGGCCACCTATCGGTCAGACCTTTGCAGGAGGAGAGCCACATTACTCCGTATAAACCGTGCTCAACGCGACGAGGACGCAGGTGTTGTTGGCTGCGGGAATGAGCATTACCTGGGCGCTGGCGGCGTTCTGCAGAAGGGGGACGCCAGCGAGGTTGCCGAGCGATTTGCCCTTTTCGAGGATCTGCGCCTGGGTCTTGGAGCAGGGCTCGCTGGTCGGGATGATCTGCACGGCGGCGGCATCGCACTTGCCTTCGGCGGTGGGGCTCGAGAACACGCCGCTGACGCCATTGTGGATGGAGTTGTCGCCGGCACCGAATTTCTGACCGATCATGGAGACCGAGAAGCGCTGATCGGGCTGCTTGGAATGCCAAGTGGAGGCGGCCGCATATTCGCTGGTGCCAACCATCGTTGCCTGACCCACGGCCTGGGCAAGCTGGAGGCAGCGCTTTACGCCGGCCTTTTGCAGTTGATCCATCGTCTGGAAATCAACGGGTTTCGCCTCGGCTGTTTTTGCGGTCTCGGCCTTGGCGGGCGCGGCTTCCTTTTTGGATGCGGCGGGCTTGGTCTTTTCGGTCGTGGTCTTTTCGCCCCAGCCCTGTGCGACCGCGCTCGTGGTGAAGCCGGCGTGGGCCAGCACCAAAGCGAGGAGCCCAGCTCCCGAGCTGAGCGTTGCGAGAAGGGGTTTCCGGCGCGCGACGGCGTTAGCGATGTTGGCGGTGGTGGACATAGTGCTCTCCAGTCGAAAATTCGGGGTTGGATGCTCGGCAGATCGCGGACGCACTGCACAGTGCAATCTGAAATTGCGTCATCCATTGCTTTAATGTGAGTCGCGTCGAGACCACTATAGATTGAGAAAAGTTTCGCATACGCTGGCGGCCGCGACCGCATTTGATGTGTATTTTGTCGTAATCAGTCCGGTTAAAGTGGCATTTAGGCAACAAAATCAACGGAAGTTGAGATCAATCCTGAGTTGCGTATTTACCGTTCATGAGCAAATCAGCGATACGATTAGCAACCGTAAGTTGTGATATTTCCGGGGGATGTCATGAGTAACTACAATTTTAGATTGTTCAGACATGTGACCGCGTTCAATCCCCTCACAAAATAACAAATCAACGCCCGCGGGCACAAATTCCAAGGACCGACTGCCATGAACACGCACAGCGCCAACGCCACTCTCCGCCAGACGATCATCCGCAAAGTGGAGCGCACGCGCGCCCAGCAGCGCCGGTTCAACCAATCGCTTCGCAACGCGGTTGCCGGCTATCTCAAGAAGGACAAGGCGCTCGGCGTTGCCATCGGTTCCACGATGACTATGGTGGCCCTGTTTGCGGCGTCGCCGGCAAACGCGCAATACGTCGCTGGTTTCGGGACGGCACCTTTCAACACGACCACCGAGGGAATTGTTGACCGCATCACCGGTGCTGGCAACGTCACGCTGCCCGATGGGACAACAGGCAACACGCCTCAAGGCGTCGCTATCGGCACCTCGACGGCCTACGGTGGCGGTACAGCTATTGGTACGGGCAACATCGCTGGCATCAACGGCGCATCCCCGAACGCTGGCTTTGCTCTCGGCAACGTCAACTACGCCACCGGCGCCCATGCGACCGGCATTGGCTTTGCGAACTCGGCAACGGCCACAGCGTCCATCGCACTGGGCACATACAATACCGCGAGCGGCAATACGGCGATTGCCATGGGTCGCCAGTCCACCGCATCGGGCAACTTCTCGATCGCCCAAGGCAACGTCGCTACCGCGAACGGCATCAACGGAATCGCATTGGGGAACTCGGCCAAGTCAGGCGCTGATGGTGCGATTGCGATCGGCGGCGGTATCAACAATACGACCGTCACCCTCGATCCGACAGCCTCTCAGGCGACGGGCGTCGACTCGATTGCCGTTGGCACATCCAGCAAGGCCAGCGGTGCGGCATCGATCGCCATGGGCCTGAATGCCTCCGCGACGGGAACTGGGGGGGGGCCCGAACACCACCGCGCTCGCCATCGGCGATGGTGCAACAGCGACCGGCCCAGCAGCAGGCTCGGCGATCGCGATCGG
>JANLYB010000087.1:0-7445 GCA_031365425.1 Hyphomicrobiaceae bacterium | reverse complement strand
CGAGTTGGCATAGATGTCGAACTTGATCGCGCCGTTCGTGCGCTTCTCGACCTCGGCAGCGAACTTCCGGCAGATGAGGTCGCGCGCGTCGCCCTCCTCCGAGGTGCCGCCCGGAAACTGATGCGACAGCTTGAGGGTCTTTTGAGTCTGCGCCCTGAGGATGGCCGGGCATGCGATCAGACCGGTTCCGGCGGCGGCACCTTTGAGCAACGTCCGACGTTCAATCATGGCGGTTCCTCCGATGTCATTTTTGGAACCGCCAAGCGCGCAAGGCAGGAAATAGGATCGCGGATGATCGCAGTATGAAGCGATTTCCGCCGCGGTTTGCACGGCCCCAATTTTTAAATATTGCGCAAAGCGGCGCGGCTTTCAATCGCAGTCTGCACAATATATCCGATCGTATTAGCGTTTGCCGCCGCCAAGGCCAACCGGGCGGTCCGACCGTCTGCGTAAAGCTTCTTGAAGTCGTGGCCACCCCGCTTTAAGTCGTCGATCTCGGCGCTCGAAAGATTGGCGACGAGTGCCTTGGCTTTCGGGTCCTCGCCGACGAACGCGGCTGGTCTTAGAATCCCAACTGTGATTCCCCCATCGCAAACGAAGAGTTGAAGGCGTGTCGGTGATGCCGTGCTAACCCGTGATTCAGATCGGAGCGGGGTGATAGTTAACACGAACGATAAAGATTGGTTCGAATCTTCAGAGCACATGAAGCTGACCTGCTCCGGTAATTTCGGGCCAATCATTTCTTGAGAGACTGCCCTCCTGAACCGCTCCCCGTCATTGGACCGGGCAGAACTGGAATTTTTCGTTCTTGCGGGTCAGGGCTGGCCATTTTGCCCTGACCGATCGATGAGCGAATTCGGCAGCTTGTTGCCGATGGCGCTATGGGGGGCGAAACAGACCGCCGGGCTCCTTTCTCTCGATCGAACTGACGGCGGCGCACTCTGACCGCACTTCTGAAAGCTCTAGAGCATATCGATTGCAGGCGAGTTATCTCGTTCGACAAGTCAGGATCATTCTTCATCGACCGCCGGCCACGGGCACAATCGCTCCGGTCACGTATGCGGCTTGTGGGGAAATCAGCCAGAGGACTGCTTCTGCCACTTCGTCAGGTGATCCAGGACGCCCGAGGGGTATCGACGAAGCTAATTGGCTAGCGCGATCTGGGCTGCCTGCGGCGGCATGCAGTTCGGTATCAATCAGGCCCGCGGCGATGGCGTTCACGCGAACACCCTCGCTTGCTACCTCTCGTGCAAGCCCAACCGTCAGTGTGTCGAGAGCACCTTTAGTCGCTGCATAATGGACCCATTCACCTGAACCACCCAGTTGAGCGGCTCGAGACGAGATGTTGACGATCGATCCACCACGACCACCATGCTTTCGCGACATTTTCCGAACAGCCTCTCTACAGCATAAGAAAGCGCCGATAACATTGACCGCGAAGACGTGTGACAAAGCCGAAGCGCTCACCTCGTCCACACGGGAAAATCCGGCCGTTACGCCGCCATTGTTGATCAGTACCGAAAGTGACCCGAGCTCTTGCTCAACATCCCGAAACAAATTCACGACATCCTCCTCCTTTGAGATGTCCGCTCGGTATGCTTTGGCAACTCCTCCACTCGACACGATTGCTTGAACTACGGACTGCGCAGCGACAGCATCGCTGGCAAAGTTGACAGCGACTGCATAACCTTGTCGAGCGGCAGCACGTGCTACAGCAGCGCCGATCCCTCGGCTTCCGCCGGTCACAATCACAACGCGTTGACCCGTGTCGTCGGGGCTGTCGTTTTTCAGATTTGATCCTGCGAAGTTACTCATTTAGCCCTAAACTCTTGATCCGCTGTCAGTGTCAGGCTCGGGATCAGCCGTGTCGGCTGTCGCGCAAACACGGGGCTCACGCGTGGCGGCCCCTCGGGACCGTCGGCTTCATAGGCCGGTTGCAGAAAAATGTCGATCAGGCGACAAACGTCGGCAATCATGCCCGACCTTCCAAACAAGGACGAACTCCATGACACGACAGACAATCGTCGCCACTGTATCATTTTTACTATTGCTCTCGGCGAGCGCATTACCGGCAAAGGCGGAAACCGATCCTGCAGCACTTGTCGACGCGCTTGCGGCCGTCTTCGGGAAGCATCCGGGCAAGCGTGGTGGCCACGCCAACGGGCTCTGCGTCAAGGGCTCGTTCTTGCCCACGACCGAGGCAGCCAAGCTGTCAAAAGCTCCACAATTTTCCGCGACGAGCGCGCTACCGGTAATCGGCCGATTTTCGATGGGTGGAGGCGACCCCGATGCTCCAAATACCCAGCAGGACAACCCGCGCGGGCTGGCGGTTCATATCGATCTCGGTAAGGGCAACACAACCGACATGGTGCTGCTTTCAGCTCCTGTTTTCCTCAGTAAGACACCAGAGGATTTTCTGACCCTTCTCCAGACCGTCGCGACCCAAGACGAGGCAAAGATCGGTGTGTTCTTCAAAGCGCATCCTGAGTCAACCACACAGGGCGCCTGGCTCAAGGCGCGGCGGGTGCCTGCCAGCTATGCTAGCGTCACTTACTATGGTGTGCACGCGTTCACGCTCACAAATGCCGACGGCGAGAAAAAGTCGGTGAAGCTCAAGGCCATCCCTGTCGCTGGCGAGATAGGGCTCTCAGATGACGAACTGAAGGCCAAGGCACCCGACTTTTACACGGTGGAACTTAAGGATCATTTGGCCAAGGCACCTGCCGAGTTCACTCTCATTGCCGAGATCGGCGAGGCCACAGACCCGCTCGACGATCCCACGGTCATATGGGCCGAGAAGGAACGCAGGTCCGTTGCAATGGGTCGTTTCATGATCTCCGCGTTGGAGCCCAACGCGACTTGTGACGCTGGAATGTTCGACCCCAACAATCTGACCGAAGGCATGGCGGGAGCGAAAGGCGACTCGATATTGCCGATCCGGTCACCAGCCTACGCTGTCTCGCTGTCCCGGAGGTCAAACTGACTTGCGCTTAGCGGTCGGCACCGCAACGCGCCGGGCAAAGGCGCCCCGCGCGTTGCGCTGTCGGGATCATTTTCACAACTGCCTTTCGGGGCCTGACCGGCGATGACGTTGTTCGTTGCCTCCGCCGAGAGTACCTTGGTGTCGTTCAATTCATCCTGGCCGCAACTCACCCTTCAAAACGCTGGTCCACAGGCGCTGAGCGATCGCTGCGTACGCGACGGCGGGGGCGTTATCAGGCGCGGTCACGACCATGGGAAAAGGCCGGATCGACGGCATGTCCCAAAGTTCCAACAGCGATAGAGCCTCAGCTGCAAGGGCTGCAGTCGCGATCAACGCAGAGGCCGGGGAACGTTCGCGCTCGAGAACGTGGCGGATCGTCTGGGTTGTCGCCAGATGGCCAAAGCGGGCAACCGCAAGCCGCGCGATGTCGTCCTTCAACCTACGGTCGACGGATGCCGGACGCTGAAGTGGGCTGTTCTAGATCATCCGGGCGCGTCGTTAGGCGTTATGCCTGTGCCCGCACCGGTACCAACGAGGAAAGGATTGACCGCGCGGCGGGCGTAACCCGCTTCGGCGAGCTTCAGATCCAGCGCTAGCGTCGCCGTGTCGTCGGCGAGCGGATCGAGCGCCGGTTCGTTCACTTGATAGAGTATTTTGACGTAGGACTGGCACGGCTCGCATGTTTCGCCCTTGATCGTGGCGCTGTGGCCCTCGATGCCGACGTAGGCAATCCCCGCGGTCGAACCGCACGTGACACACTTCACGCGCACGACATTCCATTGGGTGGCACACAATGAACACGTGCAGAAGCGCGTGTTCTCCGCCGTGGGCCACCCGACAACGGCACTTGCGACCGGCGGGGCACCGCAAACCGGGCAGACGCCGTCGGCGACCGGCCGCAGGTCGGCCGCCGCCAGCATCGCGGCGAGGCGAGCAAAGTGGATCTGAAGGGCCGCAGCCAGGAGGACGTGTTCGGCAACGCTATCGGCCGGCGGTTCATCGGCGGTGACGGCATCGACGGCCATTTGCAGGACTTGCGACGTGCCGGCAGCCAGTCGCTGAGCAGCCTCTCGCGCTGGCGGGGGAAAGGTATCAGGGTCGCTCTCGATCCGCGACAAAAGTCGTTGCAGCGTAACCTTGAAAACTTCGTCAGCAACAAAGTCACGCCGCGCGAGTGGCGGCATGGCGCCTGCCTTAGCCAGTGCAAGACGATCGGGGCTGGGCAGGACCGGCGTCGGGAGATCGGCTAGAAGGTCATTTTGGAGCTGGCACACGGCGGCAACGAACACAAGGTAACCTTCGATCTCGTGCCCGGCAGCGAGTGCGTCGAGACGTCGAGCGCGGCGCACGAACAGGGATTGCGGATCGGGCAGAACCGCAAACGGAGGCGTCGCCTCGTTGCCGATATTGATAGGTTCGTGCTTTGGGGCGCCGATTTGCGTCATGTGTAGACCTCAGACCGAGGAAACTACCGACCCGGTGGCAGGGAGCCCAGCTTGACATCAGAAAGAGCGCGGCATCAAGTCCGAAATTTGCCCCCGCTCCCGCCGATGTCGCCCTAACTGACTTTATGCTCCGAAGCTTCTTTCCGAAGCCACTTGCGGTGATGCCGCCAGGCCCATCCCCCCGTGACGTTGCCGCGCGTCATGGCGCTGATCGTGCCACGGATCCAGATTCCGGCATAGACATGGGTGATCCAAATAAGCATGGCGAGAATTGCGACGCCTGCGTGGATGACGGCAGCCCACCGTTGCTGATCTATCGTTGCCTGGAAGTCCAACAGTCCTTCGAAGAACAGCCGCCCCTGGTCCCAAAGGCCGATCCCTGTCACGAGCAGGATCGGAATAAACAGTGACATGGACCAGTAGACTATCTTCTGCCCGGCATTGTACTTGCCGACTTCAGGCAGATATTCCTCGTTACCGGCGAGGACGTGGTGAATCTTGCTCAGCCATACGATATCAGTGAATTCCGGCAGATTAGCTGGCAGGAAACGCACGAATAGGCCCATGAAACTGAACGCAAACACGACTCCGATCCAAGGATGCAACCAGCGCATAGTTGCCCCGCCGCCAAACAAGACCGAAAGCCCGAACAGGCTTGGATGAAACAACGCAAGGCCACTGATCGTCAGCAGAACGAAACTGACGGCCGTTATCCAGTGATTGATACGGGCCGATCCGGAGTAACGGCGAACCTTGATAGGGGCGCGGTCTAGGTGTTGTGCCGTCATACGTCACGCCCTCCCGTCAGTTCGTCGGCATGTTCCTCGTCTTCGCGGCTGACTCGGTTGGGACCAGCAACCAGATAGTGAACCGCACCGGCGATGACGCTAAGCCCGACGATACCTAGGCCTGCGTATTTTGCCACGCCCTTCCAAATTTCGACGAGCGGACTGATGCGTGGGTTGTCGGCAAGTCCCGCGTAGAGATGCGGGCGATCCGCGTGGTGCAGGACGTACATTACGTGCGTGCCTGAAACCCCAGGCGGATTGTAAAGCCCGGCTTTGTCGAACCCGCGTGTCTTTAATTCGGCCACACGCTTTTCCGAATGCGCAATCATTTCGGCCTTAGTGCCGAACGTAATCGCGTGCGTCGGACAAGCCTTGGCGCAAGCTGGGCTCTGGCCGACGGCAACCCGGTCCGAGCATAGTGTGCATTTGAAAGCCTTGTACTCGGTCTTGGAAATGCGCGGGATATTGAAAGGACAACCTTTCACGCAATAGCCGCAACCGATGCAATGCTCGTGCTGGAAGTCGACAATTCCATTGGCATACTGGACGATGGCGCCGGGAGCCGGGCAGGATTTGAGACAACCCGGGTCTTCGCAATGCATGCAGCCGTCCTTACGGATCAACCACTCCAGTTTACCGTTGTCGGGGTTATCCCACTCGGTGAACCGCATCAGGGTGAACATGTCGGCCGACAGATCGTGGGGATTGTCGTAGACCCCCACGTTGACCCCGACTCCGGGCTTGAGGTCGTTCCACTCGACGCAGGCCGACTGGCACGCTTTGCAACCGATACAGCGCGATGCATCGATGAGTTTTGCAACCTCGATCGAGCGCCCGGGTGTGGGCGCCGGCATGGACGTAGCCGACCGGCGCACGATGTCGAAGGCTGGAATTGTCGCCATATTTTTCCCCTCCCTATGCCACGACCGGAGCGTTGGTCGGCTCGATGTCGACCAGGAACGCTTTGAATTCAGGAGTTTCAATATTGGCGTCACCAACGAATGGCGTCAGCGTGTTTGCGCCGAAGCCTTTCTTGGCTGCACCCATGAAGCCCCAGTGGATCGGAATGCCGACGACATGCACGGTCTTTCCGTCGCATATCAGCGGTTTGATGCGTTTGGTGACGACCGCTTTAGCCTTGACGGCTCCGCGCTTCGACCAGACACGCACCCAGCTACCCTTCTGGATACCCTTGATCTTGGCGAGTTCTTCCGAGATCTCGACGAAGAACTCCGGCTGCAACATAGCATTCACTGCGTTGTGCTTCGTCCAGTAGTGGAAGTGTTCAGTCAGTCGATAGGTGACGGCGGCGTAGGGGAATTCTTTGGCATCACCGAAGACTTCCATGTCGCCCTTGAACACGCGGGCGGCTGGATTACCTCGGATCTTGGGCGCGATCACGTTTGCAATCGGCGATTCGAACGGCTCATAATGGACCGGGAAGGGGCCATCCTTCAGCATGCCGCGCACCCACAGGCGCGAGGTGCCCTCGGCGTTCAGGATGAACGGCATCACAGTCTCCGGCTTGGCGGTCGGAGGAACGTCCGGTGTGTCATAGCCGGTCCATTTCTCACCGTTCCACTCGACCAGCTTGCGGGACGGATCCCAGGGCTTGCCCGCCATATCTGCCGACGCACGATTGTAGATGATGCGGCGGTTGGCTGGCCATGCGAACGTCCACTTCAGGTAGGCACCCGTGTTGTCGGGATCGGAATTATCCCGGCGCGCCATAATGTTGCCTGCCTCGGTATAACAGCCGGAATAAATCCAGCAACCACACGCCGTTGTGCCGTCGTCGCGCAGTTGCGCGAAGCCTGCCAGCTGCTTGCCCTTCTCGATCATGACTTTTGTCACATCGGTGGGGTCCATCAATGTATCGAGGGCCTTGCCGTTCATTTCGCGTGCAAGTTCGTCAGGCGAAGGTTCCTCGTGGTCTTTGTAATTCCATGTAAGATTGAGGATAGGATCCGGGAAAGGCCCCCCCTCCTTCTTGTACAGCGCCTTCAGACGATGATGGAGTTGCGCCATGATCCAGACGTCCGACTTCGCTTCGCCTGGAGGTGTCGCGCCGGCCCAGTGCCACTGCAACCAGCGGCTGGAATTGGCGAGCGACCCTTCGTCCTCGGCAAAGCAGGTCGTCGGAAGCTCGAAGACCTCTGTTTTGATCTCCTCGGGCTTGGAGGGATTGAACTCGCCGTGGTCTTCCCAGAACCGCGCCGTCTCGATCTT
>JANLYB010000086.1:0-12423 GCA_031365425.1 Hyphomicrobiaceae bacterium | reverse complement strand
CTAGGAAATTGGCGCACCCGGTAGGAGTCGAACCTACGACCTTTGCCTTCGGAGCGCAGAGATATCGCTTCGATCAATCTACCCAACCGACCGGTTATGGAAATACTTGATCTTCCGTATAAGTTTTAGGGGCATTTCTGGGGCGCAGCCAAAACCATTGCGATTTAAGACGACCTAAGTCTTTGATTTTATTGGTCGGAGCGGGGAGATTCGAACTCCCGACCCCTTGCTCCCGAAGCAAGTGCGCTACCAGGCTGCGCTACGCTCCGCCCGACCACCGGCAGTTGCCTGCCGGAAGGTGGCCTTATAGCTACGCCCGCCTCCCCCCGCAAGCCGATTGTCCAACCGGCTTTAATCGCCGCGCGCTTCGCCTTCGCGGCGGGGATCGGCGGCCCCCTCGATGATGCCGTCGTGGCGCTCGATGATGGCGAGCCCGCTGGTCATGTCGGCAGGCGCGACGCTCGCGCCGGTCGCCTTGAACGCAGCACCGAGCAGAACGTGCGCCGCCGTCCCGCTCTCGACTTCCAGTGGCCCGTTGCGGCTGCCGAAGTTGGGCAAGCCCGCTGCAAGCTCGACACTGCAATGCCAGTCGATCAGACAGACGATGGCCTTGAGATTATACAGAATAATGCGATTTCCCCCCGGCGAACCCAGCAGCGCGAACAACTCTCCGCGAGGGTCGAAAATCATCGTCGGTGCCATCGAACTACGCGGCCGCTTGCCGCCTTCGACGCGGTTGGCAATCGGCGCACCCGTCGTGTCGGCGGGCCGGAACGAGAAGTCCGTCAATTGGCTGTTGAGTAAAAACCCGCCTGCCATGATCCCCGACCCGAACGCGGTCTGAACCGAGGTCGTCATGGCCACCCCATTGCCCTCGTCGTCGAGCGCCGAAAGATGGCTGGTCCCGGGCTGTTCCACGGTCGCATCGCTGCCAAACAACTGCCCCGTCTTGAGCGGCGGCGCTCCCACCGGCGCTTTCACCATCGGCCGGGCCGGATCGATGAGCTTCGCGCGCGCAGCCAGATAGCCGAGGTCAAGCAAATCTGCGGTCTGCGGCACGAAATCAGGGTCCGCGATGAACTGGTCGCGGTCGGCATATGCGAGCTTTTCCGCTTCCGCCAGCACAGCGATATCGGCGGCACGTTCGGTGAGCAAACGTCTCTCCTGGCCAGCCCCCACCACGGCTTCCGGCGCACTCGCCGCTGCCCCATGCGCTTCGATCAGCCCAAACACCATCCCCATCGTTATGCCGCCCGACGACGGCGGCCCCATGCTGCACACCCGATGCTGCCGGTACATCGCGCACACCGGCTCGCGAACCTTCGCCGCGTAGGCCGCTAAATCTTCGCCCGACATGTCGCCGCCTGCACTGAGCGCACCTAAGATCGCACCGGCCATCGGCCCCCGGTAAAATCCATCACTGCCCTGATCCGCGACCACGCGTAAACTCGCGGCAAGAGCGGGGTTTTTCAAAACCACTCCGGGCTTGCGCGCAACGCCCGCCTCGTCGAAATACAATGCCCGCGCCTCGGCATTGAAATACGCAGCGCCCTGCGCCGCCAGCAGCGCCGACAATCGAGGTGACACCGCAAAGCCATCGCTCGCCAAGGCAATCGCGCGCTCAAACAGCCGCGCCCAAGCGAGTTTGCCATGACGCCGGTGCGCCAGCTCCATCACGGCAATGACGCCGGGAACGCCCACGCTCAGCGGCGACGGCGCAAGTTCGCCGAACAGTCTTGGTTCACCGCCCGCCCCCAAAAACCGGTGCGGCCGGGCCGTCTTTGGCGCGGTCTCCCGCCCATCGATGCTCGACACCGTTCGCGATTTCGCATCCCAATTGAGCAGGAAAGCGCCGCCGCCGATCCCCGATGACTGCGGCTCGACGAGGCACAGCACCATTTGCGCCGCAATGGCTGCATCGACCGCGCTGCCGCCTTCGCGCAAGATTTCAAGCCCGGCGTCCGCCGCCAGCGGATTGGCCGCCACGAACATGCGTCGCCGGGCAACGGTTGATGGCTTGGCGGCAAACCCTGTCCGCGCTTCGGGCTCCACCAGCGCCACATCGGGCGAAAGCTGGGCACGGGCGCTGGCGCACGTGAACAACGCGGCAGTCGCCATCATCAAGCGTGCCGTGAGCAATCCATGAAACGGATAAACTTGCCGCATCGGAGGCGCGTACCCGATCAAATGACAAACGAATGAAGCATGCCGCGTCTCAGCGCTGCGGCGCGACCCTTCGTTAGCATCATTATGGCAGGCGCGGTGGCGCAGCGACTTTCGGCCCCGGCAGCGGCAGGGGCGGATCGGCCAAATCGTCGATTTGATCTGTGGTCAGCATGCGCGCAAACTGGCAGCGAGTCTGCCTGGCGTCAAGGCTATCAGCTCAACAAATACAACGATGAACTAACGCTGTTGCAAAATTGGTAAACTCCGCCAACCATCTGAGAACTATACAACATAACCCGCCGGCTGGTATACCAGACCACCGGGATTTGCGCGCTATCGGCACGGCGGCATCAGCACGACGAAAATAGCGACACAACGCAGTTCCAGGACTTCTTCATCGCATTGCCCACCGCGTTTCCGGCTTTCTTCAAGTCCTGACCGGCCTCTTCCGTCGTTTCTTTGACGGTCGCATTGGCTTTCTCCCAATCCTTTTTCGATTGCTCGACGCTTGCCTTGGCCATCGCCTCGACGGTTGCAGGCGGTTGATCCTTGACGGCCTCAGGCATTGGAGGAGGCACGGGAGCAGGCACGGGAACCGGAACCGCCGCCGCGGCGGCAGTTACGCCGTCCGCAGGATTGGGCAGCGCGACCAGCGTCCCCTCGCATGGTCCCCTCGCCCGCGCCCGGTCGATGGTGCAGCTCTTATGTCCCCCTCGTGTCGCCAGTTCTTTGATGCACAAGAGCTGAAATCCAGGCCCGCTGGCAGGCGCTGCAGCGTCGCCGTCAAATCCGCAGCGATAGGACGCCGCCGGTTCGCTGCATACGACGCAAATTTCGCCTGCAACGGCGCAAACGCAAGGCAAAGCAACTGCAAAAGCCGCAACAACGGTGCGCGATTTCAACAACATCGGGGCATCCTCATCTTCAAGTGCGTCAATAAACACAGAAATAGCGACAGACATTCGCGCATTTTTCGCGAACATGTCCATGCGCTCGCCTCAAACGCGCTTGCGTGCTTGCAATACGACAGTGGCGCCTCTAAGACACGTGCTTCGTTCGCTTTGGAGACGTGGCCGAGTGGCTGAAGGCAACGGTTTGCTAAATCGTCATACCCCTAAAGGGTATCGAGGGTTCGAATCCCTCCGTCTCCGCCACTATCTATTGATTTCATTGATGTTTTCGGATAAAAATTTTCGATCCCACAATTTCTCCCACATAAGGCGGGCTAGTGGCTTCGGATTGCCTCTGTTCCGTTCGGACCGCGGAGTCCGACGTCAAATTGCCGGCACCATCATATCCGAAGAAGCGGTTCGCCGTTCCAGCACGCGATCTGTTCATTCTGCGATTGTTGCTTGAGTAGAAGTTCAGAATATCGGTAACGGCTGTGCCGCCGAGCGGCTCGGCATAGGTCAAAAAGGTCTATCTAATCAGGGTCCGGACGGATTAGAATGGATGCACCCAGTGCATCTTGACGGGCGGCGCAATGGCAACTTCGCAAGAAAGAGCAGATATTCGGGCTAAGTTAGCGTCTGACGCGCTAGCCGCTGAATACAAGACGCTGCGCGACGAGATTCTTCAGCTTTACCGCGAGCAAACCCAGCTTGCATTTACGTCAGCCTTGCCGCTGCTTGGCAGTTTGGTGGTGAAGGATCTGCCTCCGGTCGGCGGCCGGTGGACGATGTTGGCCGCAACTCTGATGCTGCTGGCGGGTATCTCTTGGAAGATCCGGGCTAACTACTACAAGATATTTTTCATCGGCACGTACTTGGCGGTCGTCCATGAGCGCCAGGGTAAGTCACCTGACGATTTCAATCCGGGCCCAACAAAGGCTGGTTGGCATACGCGGTGGCGGAGGGTGGATACCAAGCCTGCACGCTATCCCAAGCTGAAGGGCAAGCTTGGCCGGGCCACCGCGCAGGCAGATGCGGTGTTTATTGGCGCAATTGCCATCGCGCTGATCATCTTGACCGTCGGGAATGAACTTGCGGAGCGATTTGTTTCGTTGCTGGAGGCGCGTCACGGTTGGCCGCAATGGCCAACCATTGCCGGGCTTAGTCCGCATCTGGTGACGATCCTCGGTGCGGGCACAGCGCTGGTCTCGCTGATCTTCCTGTGTACGAATCTGGTGCAGCTCTGGAACATCCAAAAGCATGTTGTGAATTATCGCGAGGAGCTGGAGCTCTTGGTGACAGAGGGCAGGTGCTAATCCTGGCTCAGTGCAAAAAGCGAGATGGCCTTGGTCATGCCATTCTCGACAGCACAATTGTACTCGCCAGGGGCTTAGCAAAAACGCCTCCCTTCGCGGAGGGGGTCAGCCGAATATATTGAATAAGGCTGCGTAGGCTCCTGGCACTCGTTGAATTCTCCCGCAAGTTGGCTATAATTTACCCCATGACGGCGTGCGCAAACGTTCACCTCGTCTGAGCTGCCCTGGGCTGGAACGGGAGTTCACCAGAGCGCAGTGGCTGCCTCCGGATATCCGGACGGAGGAGGGTCCCGTATTGCGAGAATTCGGTTCGGCAGTGTTGCCGTTATCTTGTTGAAGCCTAAATCCCTTTAGGGACCATATTTGATAGCGGCCCAACCCAAGAGGAATTGGGCCTAAATGAAGAAGACAAAGGACACCATCGCGGTTTCGGTCGACGTAAAAATCCCGCCAACGCGGGCGGGACAGAAGTCGGTTCGGAAGACCGGACGGACAATGGGGCGGACTATCCCGCTTCTACTGACCTTGACGGTCATGCAGATTACATCGACGGCTTGTTATCTCGCCGTCACTACGAACTCGATTGAGCCGGTCGAGCGCGTGATGGAGCCGATCAGGGTGCTCCTGAGCATTATTGGTAAGGCCCTGATCTAAGCAATCAGGGGGCGGGGAGCTGGCGACGGCGGTCGTGGCTCCCCGCTTCATGTGACTTTAAATCAGGAAGTCTTCCATCGAAGCGCCACGCTTTTTCATCCGCTCAACCAGCCAGTTAGGCTTGCGACCACGGCCGGTCCAGCTCTCTTCGGCGTTGTCGGGGTTGCGATACTTGGCAGCGCCGGGCAACTTCTTCCCCTTCTTGAGGCCCAACAGCTCGTATAAGCTGAAACCGGACTCGGACGCCAATGAGGCCATCTTGGCCTTGACGTCAGCCTTCTCTGTTGCCTTGCGGGTTACGATTGCGGCGGTCACTTCGGCCTGGAGTTCGAGCAGGTCTTTGACGCTCATCGATTCAATATCGGTCTGCGGCGCACGTGCCATGGATGGTTCTCACTTGTGTTAGGAAAAGGAATGGAAATTCCGCGCGTCTCCCATACCAGCATCTGCCAGAATTCAAAGAGGTGTAAGGAGCTGGCCCGCCCGCGAGGGGGAAAGCCGGCAACGACGCCAGAAGCGCGAGTTACTGTCGGCTTGTTGGGGTGCTTCTGCCATGCGAGGCTGACGGCCGGAACGTAGAAAATGACCCAAAGCGGCCGAACCTTGAATCGGTGAACCGGACGCGAATCCGTCGGCTTCTGAGGACTTAAGCTGACCACATGACTTGCCTGCGCGCCGGGCCCATCGAAAAACCCCAACGACTAGCACGGCTCAGATTTTTGATTCGAGAAAGTCCCGCACGATTTTGATCGTCGCCATTGGATTTTCCTCCATAATCCAGTGGCCCGAATCCGGTATCACGCTCGCGGTCACAGTGGTCGCGGCGAAACGCATGACGTCGGCCATTGTCGTGCCAAATGATTTCTCACCGCCAACGGCCAGCACCGGCATCGCAAGCCCGCCCTTAGTCAGAAATGCCTTGTTGTCGCTCGCGTCCTGGTCAAACGCAGCGAACTGCATGAAGCCAGAATGCATGGCTCCAGGCATTGCGTAGAGCTTGGCGTAGTGCTCGCGAGCAGCCTCGCTGAAGCGGCTGGGCGTGGCTGAGAACTCGTTCCAGAACCGATCGAGATAAATCCGCTCGCGGCCGGCGACGAGCCTCTCCATATCCGGCCCGCCGAACCGGAAATGCCAGAGCAGGGGATTTTTCAGAATCTCCTCCCACGGGCCGACGCCTGGGATCGGAGCGTCGATCGGCACAAAGCGCTTAACCCGGTCAGGGTTCATGATGGCAAATGCGAATCCGACCATGTTGCCGATATCGTGCGTGACGAGGTGGACCCGGTCGATCTTGAGCTGGTCGAGGACGCCGGCGAGGTCGCCCGCTTGCGTTTTCTTGTCGAACCCCCCAGCTGGCTTGGATGAAAGGCCGAGACCGCGGAGGTCAGGAACCACCACTGTGTGGTCACGAGCAAGATCCGCCGCCATGGGGATCCACATGTCACCCGTCTCACCGTAGCCGTGCAGCAAGACCACTGCCGATCCGCTGCCGCCGTGCCGAACGTAGATCGTCGTGCCGTTGGTCGCCAATTCGTCAGTGCGAAACTGCTGCGGAAATGTAAATTGTTGCATTGTCGCCTCCTTTGATCTCGCGGTTTACGGCTGTGGACGCGGGTATCATTAGCGCATTGCGTCACCGCCCGTCGTAAAGCCAGTCATGTAGATAGCGGGCGAAAAACGGCATAATGAGCCACGTCAACGCCAACACCACGATCGCGGCAACGATCGCGGTTCTTAAGGGCAGAGGCCATTTGAGGAGCAAAGGACCTACGATCACGGCGATCGAAGTCGTTAGCACGTAGACCCCAACGAAAGTCAGCAGCGCCATCTTCCACTTTGGAGGCTTGCGTTCGCCAGCGGGCGCAAACCAAGTTTCCATGCCCGAAAGCTCCGAAATGCGAGGGTCCCCCTCGGTGACGTCTGCCAGTGGCTGCATCCACTTTTCATAGTCGGCTGACGATGTGAAGGCGCGGCGCTCGGCCAATGAACGGAATCTCGCGATCACCGTGTAGTCGCGCGAGCCGGGCTCCGGCTTTACGAGTTGCATGCCCATTTACCCTGGCTGGGTGACCGCAATGCGCATGAACTCGCACATCGCAGCCTCGAAGGTGGCCTCATGGCCGGCCTTGATGCGGCGATGCACGACGACGAAAACTGGCTCCCCGCGTACTGACGGAGCTTGCGACATCGTATGGTACTCCGTGGCGAGGCGGGTAACGAATGATGCTCAGCTCGTTATGAATGCGAGCAGGTCGGCGTTGATGACCTCGGGATGCGTCGTGCACATGCCGTGCGGCAAGCCCTTGTAGGTTTTCAGCGTGCCTCGCTTCAAAAGCTTCGCCGACAGCGGGGCAGAATCCGCATAAGGGACGATCTGATCGTCGTCGCCGTGCAACACGAGCGTCGGCACGGTTATGGCCCGCAGGTCGTCGGTAAAGTCGGTTTCCGAGAACGCCTTGATGCAGTCGTAGTGGGCCTTGGTGCCACCCATCATTCCCTGTCGCCACCAATTCCTGATGACGCCCTCGCTGACCTTTGCGCCCGGCCGGTTGAAGCCGTAGAATGGCCCCGAAGGCACGTCGAGGAAGAACTGTGCACGGTTGGCGACAAGCGCGCTGCGGAAACCGTCGAAGACTTCAATGGGCAGTCCGCCTGGGTTCGATTCTGTTTTCACCATGATCGGCGGCACGGCACCGATCAGCACCGCCTTGGCTACGCGACCCGGCTTGGCGCGCGCGACATAGCGAGCAACCTCGCCGCCGCCGGTCGAGTGCCCGATGTGAACTGCACCCTTGAGGTCGAGCGCGTCGGTCAGCGCGGCCACGTCGGCCGCGTAGGTATCCATGTCATTGCCGGTCCAGGTTTGAGTCGAACGGCCGTGCCCGCGCCGATCATGGGCAACGACGCGATACTTGTGTTCGAGAAAGAACAGCATTTGCGCATCCCAATCATCGGCACTGAGCGGCCAGCCGTGATGGAAAACGACGGGTTGACCGTCGCGCGGCCCCCAATCCTTGAAATAGATTTCTGTCCCGTCTCGGGTGGTGATCGTCGGCATTGGAGCCTCCATTTCGGTCACAGTGTTGAAAGCCGTCACTCTTGATTAGGGCAGAGCCAGCAACGTCAGCTTCGTGGTTCCCTTGCCACCGCCGAAGAACGGCGACACCGGGCCTGAGACAACAGCCACAAATTGTTTCCCAGCGAGCATGTAGCTGATAAGACCGCCGCCCGCCGACGCGCCCATCCCGTGGCGCAGCAACACCTCGCCTGTCTCAGTGTTCACCGCATAGAGCGTGCCGCCGAGATCTCCAGCGAAGGCAATCCCGCCCGATGTCACGGTCACATTGGCAAGCATCGGCGCCGGCATCTCCGTCGTCCAGCGTACGGCACCCGTTGAGACGTCGACGGCTGACAGCACACCGCGCGCATCCCCTATCGGATCCTGGACAATCTTTCCGCCGTAGTAATGTTCGCCGACTTTATGGACCGGGGCGGTGGCATCGCGATGGGCGGTGCCGCACCAGTTGACCATTGGCGAGATGACGCTATTGCGCTTCGGGTCGAAGGCCGAACTGCTCCACTCCTGGCCGCCGAGCAGGCCCGGGCAAATATGGACGCCTTCGACGGTCACCGGCGTTTCTGTATTTTCCTGCTTTGATAGGGCGATGTCGTGCAGCACCTCGTGGCTGTCACGATCGACAAGCCTGAGCCGCCCATCCTTGCCGCTGACGACAACCAGATTTCGCGTCTTTCCGCCGATCTCGATCGTCACAAGCGGGCTGGTCTGACTCAAATCCCAGTCGCGCACGTCATGAGGAACGAATTGCTTTGCCCACTTCGGCTTACCGGTGTCGAGGTCGAGCGCAACCAGCGCGTTGGTATACAGGTTGCTCCCTATGCGCACGTCGCCGAAGAAGTCTGGCGCAGGATTACCGACCGGCACATAGACGACGTTGGCCGCGCGATCGACGGACACCGGTGTCCAGAAGCTGCCGCCACCGTGCGCCAGCGCTTCCGGCGTGCCCCACGTCTCTGCACCCGGCTCGCCCGGCAATGGAAGCGCGTTGAAGCGCCAAACCTCGCTGCCATCCGAAAGCTTGAAGGCTCCAATCCAGCCGCGTGCTCCCCAATCGGCACCGGCGGTTCCGTAGATCACCTTATCGCCGACGATCATGGCCGGCATACTGAGATAATGGCTGTTGTCTGCGCTGGTCATCTGGTTTTCCCAGGCAAGCTTGCCGTCGGCCATACTCAGCGCGATGAGGTAGCCGTCCGAAGTGCCGCGCACCACGAGGCCATCCTTGATGGCAACGCCGCGATTGGGCTTCGACAGCGCCTTCCCCTTCAGCTGCCATTCGTGACGCCAGACCTCGGTGCAGTTCGAAGCATCGACAGCAATTGTGGTCTGCCCGACCGACAGAAAGAGCTTCCCGTCGTAAAGCACGGGGGTCGACTGGGCAGGCGCCTCGACGCCACTGTCCAGCACGCACATCTCTTTCAACGTTGCGACATTTGCTGGGGTGATCTGATCGAGCGCAACGTAGCGATGACCGTCGTAGCTCTTGTTGGTCATCAGCCACGTGTCCGTCGAGGTTGCTGAGCGATCAAGATCGGACTGGTTTGGCCCAGCCGCCCAAGTGGACGTCCCTGTCACTAGAAGTGACACGACCGAGAGGACGAGAAGGTCAAGACAACGGCGCGAATGAGACGGCTTCGACATGGCCACTTCCTTTTCAGTTTCTATCGGACGTGAAACTCAGAATCGATCGCTCTACGACTTTGCCGCTTTCGGACCGATGCGTTGGCCATGCTTGAAGCGTTCGGGCGCCTTGTGGACCAGCGTGTAGGCATAATCGACGCCCATACCGTACGCGCCGGAATGCTCCTGCACGAGGTGGATCGTGGCGTCGTAGGTATCCTTGCGCGCCCAATCCCTCTGCCATTCGAGCAGAACCTGCTGCCAAGTCACCGGCACAACGCCGGCCTGGACCATGCGATCCATTGCGTATTTCTGCGCGTCGAGGGACGTCGCGCCCGAGGCGTCAGCGACCATGTAGATCTCGTACCCGCCCTCGTTCATGGCCGAGAGGGCGAACATCATGTTGCACACCTCGGTCCACAGCCCAGACACCACGATCTTCTTGCGGCCAGTGGCGGCAAGCGCGTCGCGCACGTTCTGATCGTCCCAGGAGTTCATCGAGGTGCGCTCAAGGATCGTGTGATCGGGTAGCACCGCCAGGAGTTCGGGATAGGTGTGACCGGAAAAACTCTCGGTCTCCACCGTCGTTATCGTGGTCGGCACCTGGAAGACCTTCGCTGCCTTGGCGAGCGCGACCACATTGTTCTTCAGCATTTGGCGATCAATTGACTGCACGCCAAACGCCATTTGCGGCTGTTGATCGATGAAGATCAGCTGGCAGTTCTGTGGTGTCAGCAGGTCGAGGTAGTTCATGTTGGCTCCTGTGGTTTCGAGTTGTCGAGAATTGCGGCAGGGTTCCTGCAATGGAGCCCAGCCGGTCAACGTCATGCCACCATGTCGAACAGCAGAACCTCTGCGTTGCCGGTGCCTTTGAGAGTGATTGTTCCGCTATTCTCGAGTGCGACTCCGTCGCCGGCCGCTAAGGGCTCGTTGTCGAGGGTAAGCTTACCCGTCGCCACCTGTACCCAGCCGATCCGTCCAGGCCGCAGCGAAAAGCTCACGCTTTCGCCGGCATGGAGAACTGACGCGTAGAGATCGACATTGCTATGGATCACAACTGAACCCTCCCGGCCCTCGCGGGATCCGATAAGTCGCAACCGTCCGCGTTTGTCTGCCATGGCAAATTGCTTCTGCTCGTAGCCGGGCGCGATGCCGCGTTTTTCAGGTAAAATCCAGACCTGCAGAAAATGAATGGATTCCGTCTCAGACGCGTTAAACTCGCTATGGCGGATTCCGGTTCCAGCCGACATTCGTTGCACGTCGCCGGGCCGGATGATCGAGCCGGTGCCGAGGCTGTCCTTATGCTCAAGCGCGCCTTCGAGCACATAAGAGATGATCTCCATGTCGCTGTGTGGATGCGTTGGAAACCCGCCTCCTGGTGCAACTCGGTCCTCGTTGATGACCCTCAGCGGTCCAAAACCCATGTGCTCGGGATCGTGATAGTGACCGAATGAGAAGCTGTGCTTGCTCTCGAGCCATCCGAAATTGGCCCGTCCGCGGTCTTGAGATTTTCTGAGCGTCATCGCCATCGCCGGCTCCTTGTTCGCTGTGTCTATCCGTTGGGCCGAAAGGTGCGCCCTGTCACAACTGGATGCAATCTGCTAAGATTGATGCAGTTTGTATCCAAAATGGCGACAATCAGATGGACAAGTTGGAAGCGATGAATGCGTTCGTGAAGGTCGTCGCGCACGGCAGCTACGCGCAAGCAGGCCGCGCCCTTGGATTGACCCGTTCGGCCGTCAGCAAAGCCGTCATGGAGCTGGAGCAATTGTTGGGCGCACGGCTCCTCGATCGCACCACACGCCGTGTCGGCCCGACAGAAGCGGGTCTGGCCTACTATGAGCGTTGCGTCGACATCATCGCAAGGGTCGAGGAGACCGAACTGCAGGTCTCGCAGCTGCACGATCAGCCGCGAGGCATCGTCAAGGTCAACGCACCCAACTCGTTCGGCACACTCTACCTTGGGCCGGCACTCGCTGAATTCATAACCTCGTATCCCGAGGTCAAGGTCGAGGTGACGCTAAACGACCGGTTCATCGATCCAATCGAGGAGGGCTTCGATCTCACGATCAGGATCGCGTCGCTATCAGACTCAAGCCTGATCGCTCGTAAACTTGCCCCGGCGCGCCGCGTTCTGGTCGCTTCGCCGTCCTATTTCAAGAACCACGGCAGACCGACAGAGCCGGTCGACCTCGTCAACCATCGCTGCCTTAATTATGGCCACACGACAAGTTTGCAGCGCTGGCATCTGACCGGCGGCGGGAAGGCAATCAATGTCAACATCAACTCGATCCTATGCTCGAACAACGGTGACGTCCTGCGATCGGCTGCACTCGCGGGACAGGGGATCACGAAGTTACCCACATTTCTGGTCGGGCGGGATATTCAGGAGGGTCGGCTGCAGGTCGCACTTCCGAAATACCCGCCCACAGAGCTCGGCATATACGCCCTTTACGCGCCCAATCGCTATCTTGCGACCAAGACGCGCATACTGATTGATTTTCTGGCGCAGCGGTTCGGCAAGCAGCCAGACTGGGATCGCTTCTCAAAATGACCTGAAGATGGCCCCGTCCCCCGACGTCTGCCCGTGCCGGGAGCAGACAATCACTCGAATATTGAACATTGTCTCTTGTTGGCCCATGACGTCGGTTGCCCCTCGTACCCATCTCTGACATTCCAGGCGCTTGTAATCGATGCT
>JANLYB010000228.1:0-30537 GCA_031365425.1 Hyphomicrobiaceae bacterium | reverse complement strand
GCACATGGGTAGCAAAATGGCGAGGCTTGCCAGGTTCTCCCAAGTTCCGAGTTGCGCGGCAATCTATTGATATTGCATTGGAAATTAAACGTGTCAGGCTCTGCCAGGTTTCATTATTTGTTCTCAAATAAAAAGGCTCATAACCTGAAGGTCGTAGGTTCAAATCCTGCCCCCGCAACCACCGATACTTGAATACTGGACGTTGATGTCCCCGCTTTGTTCATGGCTCCCTGTGCGAACGCCAGGATGACGGCCAATTCCCCATGAAGTTCGAGTTCGACCTCGCGTCGTTTGGTGCTTCCTCCCTCGAGCCCCTCGGCGACGACACGATGAGGGCGGCGGCGATGTGCGGCAGGTGGCCGGCGGTGATACGCGTGTCGCCGCCCTATCTTTCGGGGGCACCTGCGGCAGGTCGATCGTCGGGGCCTGGCGAGCGTGGCTGCCGGGGCACATGCCCACACCGTGCAGTGTGGAAGATCAGGCTGTGCACACAAGCAAGGAGAAAAACAGTGGCTACCGCCTCTGCGGATACCTCCGAATGCCGTTGCAGATGGCATCAGTTGCCTTTGGTTGGGAGCCGCCAATTGAGGACGCGGACCTTCCTCGCAATCTGTGATGCGAGGTCCCGCTTCGGCCGGTTTTTAGCCGATTTTTCGAGAGTGAGATAGACCATGGTCTGGTTGAGAAGAATGAAGGCGACCTCCCCGAACGTCATCGGGCCAACGACGTCGCCCATTCTCTTGCCCTCGAGCTCGGCATAGAGGAAGTTCAGAACGCAATTGCAGCTGAAGACGGGCGTAATCGTGCGGTCTGCCAGCTGTCGCATGAACTGCGGCGCATACTCGCCGACGGGTGCCGCAAACGAATATTCAACTCCTGGAAAGACCGGCGCGTAGAATAAGACATTGCCGCTCGCGGCATCGACCTGGTTGAGCGACACATTGATCATGGCCCCGCCGTAGTTGGCGACCAGCGGTAGCCGGGTGTCCAACTTGTTCTCCGTGATGTATTCGGCAAAGTTCGTTTCCCGGCCGTTGACGAGCGCGACTTGCGCCGAGAAGCCCTTTCTCGGAAATGAGATGACATCGCCGTCGCCGCGGGCAAACAGGTTGACGATCTGGACATTGGCATGGATGCCGGGCGGCAGCTCAACGTGCATGATCGCAGCATGAGAATTGCTGATGACCCCGGTGCGACCGTCAATGACCTTGGCGATCTTCTTACCGAGCTCGCTCAGGTTGACCCCGGATACCCAACCGACAACGGGTCGCGCAAATACATCGGGCCAGCTCTTCACATTCTCCGCATAGAAGGCATGGACGTCGCTGAAGCCTGGAAGGAGGACAATCGAAAAGCCGGACACGGCACCATCCTGGGCAAAGGCCGGCAAGCTTTCAGCATCGTAGAGCCGCGCGGCATGCACCGTGCAACTTGCCGGAAAGCGTGTGACGAAGATCCTCTCGTGGTCAACGATGCCACCTGACTCCGCCGACATAAAGTAGGGGATCGTGCCGCCCATCCAATTGCCCTTGGGGAGGCCGGTGAGCAGGGACTCGTCGGCCGCGAGGAGCAACAGCTCACCGCTGGTGATCATCTCGGCGACGTCAGACTTCGAGAACAGCGTTTGGATCATCGCCGGTTGCCCCTTCGTTGGCAGCTTTACGTCTGTTCGCCACGCGGGTCCAAGCCGCATGTCATGGCCTGAACGGATGAATTTCTTTGAGGGATGCCGCTTCTGGACGGCTTCGTTCGCGCGGAGTCCGCTGCGCTTACTATACTCGCTCGCGATCCCAGCGTCTGCAAGAACAGTCGACGAAGACTTGATCCAGCGCGCAGGGCCCGCGCCGCATAGGCCTCGAAATGCGGCAAACAACGATCGCCTTGGCCTTGTTGATCCTTCGCCCGCCTACCTCAAGCGTGCCGTCCAGCTTCTGTGTGCGGACAACGTTATAGCCAAAAACCCACCGCCCGACTCGCTGGCCTCGATCCGGCCCGGTAGCCCCCGGTGCCTCTTCTCAGCCAGTTGACGCACGAAGAGGACACCGGCCGTTCCACCAAGGCCGACGTGGATTTCGCTGATCCAACGCTCGCTAAGGGTGAAAAAGCTGCAGCCACTTAACATAGTCTTCGCCTAACTCGAAATAGCCGCAAACGGTTTGATGGGGAGAGCGGTGAGCCTTAACTGCAGGTGGCTGACTGAAGATCGACCTTAAGTTTCAGCGTGGACTTGAGCGGCTTTGGCATTGGAGCATGCAACCAATCGCGAGGGAGTTCTGTGCACGATGTCCACTGATGTTGACCGCCTCGCGACACCTGCATGGAACATTTTTAGGTCTGAAAACCTCAAAGCTGATCTCAAAGCTGGAATCACTGTTTCACTCGTCGCCATCCCGCAGTCGCTCGCCTATGCCCAACTCGCCGGCGTTCCGCCCATTCATGGGCTCTACGCGGCCATCATCCCCACCGTCGTTGGCGCCCTGTGTGGTTCATCGGGGATCCTTTCGACCGGACCGGTCGCGATGACGTCTCTGCTGACGGCGGCAAGCATCGCCCCCCTTGCGGCGGCCGGCACCGAACAGTTCTACGCCTTCGCCGTGCTCCTCGCTTTCATGTCGGGGCTGTTCCAGCTTGGCTTCGGCGTTATGCGCATGGGCGTGTTGCTCAATTTCTTGTCGCATCCAGTCTTGATGGGCTTCATCAACGCCGCAGCCATCATCATCGGCCTATCGCAAATGCCGATGCTCCTGGGAATTTCATCCCCCCAGTCCGAGCACTTCCTACTCGATATTTTCAACATGCTGCTGCGTCTGAACGAGGTGGACCGGCTGACGCTCGGCTTCGGCGTAGCCAGTCTCGCGGCCCTCGCTGTCTTCAAAATCAAGCTGCCCCAATGGCCCGGCGTCTTGATAACAGTCACGCTGCTAACCGTAGCAAGCGCTCTCATCGGTTACGAGGCGCTTGGCGGCAAGGTCGTTGGCGCTATTCCCCGGGCGCTGCCCTCGTTTGGACTTCCCCCGCTCGACTGGGCCGCCAGTGTGGCCCTGCTGCCGGCGAGCTTCGTGATTGCGCTCATTAGTTTCATGGAGGCAATGTCGAGTTCCAAGGTGATCGCGCTGCGTACTCGCACCCCCTGGGATGAAAATCGCGAGCTGATCGGTCAGGGGCTTGCCAAAATCGCGGCTGCATTCTGCCACTCGATGCCGGTGAGTGGGTCTTTCTCGCGTTCGGCGCTCAATCTGGAAGCTGGCGCTAGGACGAAGGTATCGTCTATCATCTCGGCGGTAGCGGTCTGCATGGCGCTGCTGTTCCTGACGCCCTTGCTGCATCATTTGCCCAAGGCCGTTCTCGCTTCGATCATCATGATGGCGGTCGCTAATCTCGTGAACGTTCGCATCATCCGCAACGCCTGGCGCGCCAAGTTGGATGACGGTGTGGCGGGCACGGTCACATTCCTGGCGACGCTGCTGTTCGCCCCCAACATCCAGAATGGGATCCTGACCGGCATCCTGCTCTCCCTGACGATGCTCCTCTACCGCCTTTCAAGACCGCGGATCGCGGTGCTGGGCTTAAAAAGCGACAGCACGCTCCGGGATACCCTGCGCCATCACACCGAGCCACTAGGTCCCAAGCTCGGCGCGCTGCGGTTCGATGGGGCTCTGCTCTTCATTAACGTCAGCTACTTCGAAGATGCGATCATTGACCTTGAGCGATGCAATCCTGCGCTGAGCCACATCCTCGTCAAAGGCTCGGGCATCAATCAGATCGATGCTTCGGGCGTGGAAATGCTCTTCAATATCGTCGGGCGCTTGAAATCTAACGGCATCACCCTCGCTTTCAGCGGCTTGAAGGAGCAGACCTTCGATGTGATGAGCCGGTCCGGCCTAATCCCCGAAATTGGCGCCGCTAATTTCTACGCCAACGACGAAGAGGCCCTTGATAGGTTGCGCAGCCTTTGGCAACCGCGCGTTGGAGAAACTGGTCAGCCAATCAAAGCCGTGTTGGCGCCCCTCGCGCCACCTCAGCCGGCGACGCGCAAATCGGTCGCGGTCCGGCCGCTCTTTCATGGTTCGGGCGCCATGAAAATTTTGGTTCCCGTCGATGGCTCCCCGGCCTCTTTGCGCGCGGTCGAGGCGGCCATTCAAATGGCCAAGTTGGCCCCCGGCGGCCATCTCGTCGTGTTCAGCGCACAAAACACGGCAGACCTAGGGACCGATTTCGGCGACGTCTTTTTATCCGAGACTCTGAAGTCGAGAGAGTTCGACCGCTCCGCGTCTATCGCTTTGCTACCCAGTGTCGAACTCTGCCGGTCCGCGAAAATTCCCGTTGAGTCCCGGCAGGAGATTGGCCCGACCGCCCGGACGATCGCGCGCGTCGCAGACGATGAACAAGTCGATCAGATAGTGATGGCATCGAGCGCCTTCAGTGGCACGGCCGGTCACTATTTCCGGCCCGTCTCAGCGCATGTGGTGGAGTTGTCGAAGGTCCCCGTAACGCTGGTCAAATAGCGCAAATTCAGTTTGGCCAGAGCAAATACTCCGGCAAATATTTCAAGAAATGCGTTACGGTTGCGCCATGAAAACCAACGCCTTGGCGCACCATCGCAAAGACGCCGCAACCGTCATAAGTGTAGACTTATCCCGGACGCGTAGCTCTTTGCGCCGAACTATCAGTGCCGTCGCACGGCGATTGTTTCTGGTTATGGCCTGTGTATGGCTATTGCCTGCCTGCACCCCCCAGCAGCCGGCTGCCTACGAACCGGCCTATTCCGGTAAGTCCTCCGCCACAAAGTCCGGGGCCGAATACCGGTTTGCCGTGCATCCACTGCACAATCCAAGGCGCTTGTTCGAGGTCTATCAGCCCCTGGTCGACCTTATCAACGAGAGCGCCGCCCCGGCCTTTCATCTAAAACTTGAGACCTCGCGAGACTACGCCACCTTCGAAGCCAAACTCGCGTTGCAAAAATTCGAGTTCGCCGTTCCAAATCCGTATCAGACGTTGGAATGCGAGGCGCGCGGCTACACGATCATCGGAAAGATGGGCAACGATCACCAGTTTCGAGGGATCATTGTCGTGCGCCGTGACACAGCCCTTCAGTCGATTGCCGATCTCAAAGGTGCGCCGATCAGCTTTCCGGCTCCGACTGCCCTCGCAGCAACGATGATGCCGCGCATGTATTTGTTCGAGCACGGTCTGCAGGTGGACGACATCAATGCCCGTTACGTCGGCTCGCAAGAGTCGGCCATCATGAACGTGCTGTTTGGCAAGACCGTCGCCGCTGGCACTTGGCCGCCTCCTTGGGAGGCCTTGTTGCGGCGCCGGCCGGAACTCAACCAGGAACTTATGATCAAATGGGAGACCGCTCCGCTCGTGAACAACGGCCTCGTCGTACGCAACGATATGCCGGCCGGGCACATCAAGCTGGTCGAGTCGGTCATCTTCCATCTGCATGAACACGCGCGCGGCAGGGCGATCCTGGACGTCATGGAAATCGGCCGTTTCGAAGCCGCCGGCACTGCAACTTTCGAACCGGTCCGTCAGTTCGTGCGCGACTACGAGGTCGCCTTCGGAAGGTTGCCATGAAGCTGGTTCCGTTGGAGCATGTTCGAACGAAGTGGGATCTGGCCGCGCTGCTTCTCCAAGGCAGTATCCGGCGCAAATTGGTGCTCGGCGTCGCGTTCGTGCACTTGATGCTGATGACGATTTTTGTCTTCGATCTCGTCCAGCGCCAGCGCGACTTCTTGTGGGACGAACTTACGCGCCGCACGCTGCACCACGCCGATATTCTGGCAATCAGCTCCGCCCCTTGGGTGCTGTCCGATGACCTTGTCGGAATGGAAGAGGTCGTTGAAGGAAGCGCACGCGGTAGCGGCGTACGCCATGCCATGATCCTCGATCCGGGCGGCCGCATCCTCGCCCACACCGACC
The DNA here is from genome assembly GCA_031365425.1 of Hyphomicrobiaceae bacterium. Taxonomy (GTDB): domain Bacteria; phylum Pseudomonadota; class Alphaproteobacteria; order Rhizobiales; family Hyphomicrobiaceae; genus JANXVY01. Next base: position 24,612 of record JANLYB010000228.1, on the reverse strand, counting down.
GCCGGAAGTTGGGGCAATACCTCGTCGACGCATCGAGCCTTGCCGCGCTTTCTGGCGAACGCACCGCCCGCGTTTACCAGCAAAACGAAACGACCATCCACGCGCTCTCGCCTATCCTCGCAGCCGATCATTTGATTGGCTGGTCGATGCTTGCAGTCGATAAGTCGCCAACTAGCGCCTACCTCGCATACGTGACGCGCACCGGCGTCCTCTACACTTTGGCCGCCATCGGTATAGGCACGGTGTTCGCGATGCTTCTGGCACGGTCGATCCTGCGCCAACTCAGGCTGCTTTTGCGCGGTGTCGACAATCTGCAGCGCGACGTCCTCGACCAGCCAGTCAAAATTTTGACGAACGACGAAGTCGGTAAGGTCGCTCAGGCGTTCAATCGGGCCTTGGCATCGCTCGCCGAAAGCCGCGCGCGATTGACCTCCGAAATAGCTGAGCGCACGCGCGTCGAGGACGCGCTGAGAATCTTATCGCGGCGTCAAGTCGGCGTCATTGAGGAGGAGCGCAAACGCATTGCGCGCGACCTTCACGATGAACTTGGTCAAGTTTTATCGGGGATGCAGTTTTGCTTGAAGTCGCTTCAAGGCGAGGCGGCCGGGTCGTCCGCTGGCGTCGGTGATACCTACACCCAACTATCAAACGAAGTAGAGCGGATGGGCATCTCGATCCACCGCATCGCTAACGATCTACGACCCGCCACGCTCGATCATTTGGGGCTCATCCCGGCCATCCAGGCCTTCGTAGTGGATCAACGTACCCTTATCGGCGACCACGTTGCAATTTCGATCGACAGTGCCGGATTTCGCAGAAGATTGCCGCCGGAAGTCGAGATGATTGCCTACCGCATCGTGCAGGAAGGGCTTACCAACGTCATCAAGCACGCCGGCGCCACGAAGGTCGATGTACTCTTGACCGTCAATCACCCGGCGCTCATCGTGACCATTCGCGACAATGGAATAGGGATCAGCAGCCTAACGCCGGGATCGGCCCGGGCAGCGTCAGACCGGGGCATCGGGTTGCTCGGAATGCAGGAAAGGGCAGCGTCAATTGGCGGTCATGTCGAGGTCAAACCCCGGCGCGACCGGGGAACGATTTTGCGAGCCGAATTGCCCTATGCAAAAGAAGAGAGCGATGGCCAAGACAAGGGTACTTATAGCTGACGATCATTCCTTCGTACGCGAAGGCGCGCGCCAACTGATTGCCGCTCAGCCCGACCTGGAAGTTGTCGGCGATGTCGATAGCGGAAACAGTCTGGTGCAAAAAGCGCGCGAACTGCATCCCGATATCGTTGTGCTCGACATTTCGATGCCCGATCTCAACGGACTCGATCTCATCGTGTTGCTTCGAAGAGCCTCCCCGAGCAGTCGCGTCGTCATCCTATCCTTTCATCGGGAGCCGATGATGGTGCGCCGGGCTTTGAATAGCGGTGCCAAGGCGTACGTCGCCAAGACCGCACCGGTGACGGAACTGCTGGACGCAATCCGCGCCGTACGGGACGGACAGACTTATCTCAGCTCTCATATCGATCCTGGCAGTCTGTCCGCCGCCGATAGCGCCTCTGCACCTGGCCAGTCGCCCCAACCCTATGACCTGCTCAGCGAACGCGAGCAGCAGGTCTTTCGTTTGGTGGTCCAAGGCAAAACGAGCCAGCAGATCGGAGACCTCTTGTGCATCAGTCCGCGCACAGTTGAGAAACATCGCGCATCCGTCCTCCAAAAGCTTGCCATGAAAGACACGCTTGAATTGGTGCGCTTCGCCGCCAAGCTCGGTGTCATCCTGGCCGACGACTGATATGCAAGCGAAATACGTGCGCTGACCTTGCTGCGGTGCGTTCGGGTATTGCTACCCATTGTCTCACGTCGATCGCAAGCAATAGAACGCATGAGAGGCAAGGCGCCATCCGGCTGGCCCGAGCCTCCAAGAAGATTGCTACGATCTCTGGGAGTTGCAAATGAGCCTAAGGTTCCACGCTATCGCCAGCGCCGCGCTCGCGCTTGGACTGTTGACGCAGCCGGTTTTGGCGGCCGACCCGGTCAAGATCGTCGTTGGCTATCAGCCCTACGATACCATTTCATATTCAGCGGCAGTGATCCGGGCCAAGGAACTCTGGAAAAAGAACCTGCCCGAAGGCAGCACGGTTGAATTCGAGGCAGCGCTTCAAGGTGCGATCATCGTTAACGCCATGGTCGCCGACAAACAGCAGATCGGCTACCTCGGTGACATGCCGGCCGTCGTCTCCACGACAAAGATCAAGCAAGCCCCCATCACACTCGTCGCCAACACCGGCTTCTCCGCAGGCCAGCGTTGCAACGTCGTTATGGTGCGCGCCGATGCGCCTCAGTTCAAGACCGCGGAAGAAGCCGTCAAATGGCTCGATGGAAAAGTCGTCGCGACCCCCAAAGGCAGCTGCGCCGACCGGTTCCTGCGCCAAATCGTCGAGAAGTCCGGCATCAAGCCGTCCGAAGTTCTCAACCAATCGATCGAAGTCATCTCGACCAATTTCCGGGTTAAGAAAATCGACGCAGCAGTCCTCTGGGAGCCCTCCGTTTCGCGCATCGGTGATTTCGTCGGCGAGGGAATTGCCAGGGAAATTGCAACGGGCAACACATTTGGTATTCCCGATGGCGGCTTTATCGCCATGCGCAGCGACTTCACCAAGAAATACCCCGAAGTCGCCAAGGCCTGGCTGAAGACGGAACTCGAAGCACAGCAATTCATTCTTGACCCCAAAAACTGGGAAGAAGTCGGTCGTATCGTGAATGGCCAAACCGACGGAATCACGCCTAGAATGGCGTGGTTTTCGCTATACGGCCGCGTTCCCGAAGACCGCGGCGGAAGTGCCGTGCGCGACACAAAGCCTTTCGTTTTTTCTGCCGATATCAAAAAGCATCTCGCCAGCACCTACACCTTCTTGCATGACGCCAAGGTCATCGATGTTGGCGTGGCGCCCGATGGTGCAATCGACGACTCCATGGCCCAAGCAGTCTTAAAGGATGCCGGTATTACGTCGCCGCTCGGTGAAATCAAAGCCCTCGATGTTTCGAAATCGCCAAAATAACGAGTCGATTTTTTGAAGCACTCAAACCTCCCGGTGCGCCCGCTCAATAAATAGCCATCCACGCGCCGGGCCCCTTTTCTTGAATTTTCAGAAAGAGAATGCAACGATGTCCGGTGCAATCTTAGTGGGACGGCAGAGCGCCAAATCGGTGCGCTCCGATATATCGGCAGGCAGCTTTACGTCGCGTGTATTGCTGGCCTTGAAAAGCCCGACGCCTTATTACGGTTTGGCCGGAATCATCGCCTTCTTGTTGTTTTGGTATTTGACCACGGAATACTTCAAACTTCCGCGCTTTGAAAAACTGCCGGGACCCGTTGAAGTCTGGACCGAATTCACGTCCCGGGACCCAACCTACGGGACGTCTATTTATACGCCCCTCTATTACACGCACATTGCATGGAGCTCGATCCGGGTGTTGATCGCATTCGGATTGGCAACGGTTCTGGGCGTTCCTCTCGGCCTGTTCATGGGCTGGAAGCGCGTATTCAAAGACTACACCTTCCCGATCATTGAAGTGCTCCGCCCAATCCCGGTATTGGCCTGGGTCCCCCTTGCTATCCTGATGATGCCCGGCCGCGAGGCGCCCATTATCTTTCTCGCATTCCTGGCAGCGTTTTTTGCCACGACGCTCAATGCGATGCTGGGCGTCGAGTCGATCGACGAAAGCTACTTCCGCGCCGCCCGGTGCCTGGGTTCCAAGCCGTGGCAGATTTTCAAGCGTGTCGTGGTTCCAGGTGCTTTGCCCGACGTCTTCACCGGGCTCCAGATCGGCATGGGTGTCGCCTGGTTCTCTCTAGTTGCCGCTGAAATGGTTTCGGGCGAGCACGGGCTTGGGTTCCTCATCTGGGACAGCTACGTGCTCTCTCAATACCCCGTGATCGTCATCGCCATGGTGACGCTCGGTTTGGTTGGCTACTTCTACAGCGCCGTCATTCGAGCCGTTGGCCGGATGCTCATGGGTTGGACTGCGAGGACGCAAGCATGACGATGTCGAACGGCGGCGGCGGCGGCCGCATTTCGATCCGCGATGTGACTAAAATCTACGATCCCGACGGTGCCAAGGTTGTGGCCGTCGACAACTGCTCGCTGGAAATTGCGGAGGGCGAGTTTTGCGTAATCGTAGGCCCATCAGGCTGCGGAAAGACGACGCTGCTCAACGCCGTCGCTGGCTTCCACTCGATCACGTCGGGAACAATCGAACTCGATGGCCGCCCTATTTGCACGGCTAACTACACTGAAGAACCATCAGCCGAACGCATCGTCGTCTTCCAAAACGGAGCGCTTTTCCCCTGGTACACGGTTCTTGAAAACATAACATACGGCCCCGAGGTGCAGGGTCTCAATAAGCGTGACGCCGCTGCAAAGGCCCGGGAAGTTCTTGCCGAGCTTGGCCTGTCTGAAATTGCTGACCGCTATCCTGGTGAAATTTCTTCCGGCATGAAGCGGCGCGTCGAAATCGCCCGCGCGCTCATCAATGACCCAAAGCTGCTGCTGCTCGACGAGCCCTTCCGCGCCATGGACGCTCTGACCAAAGGTGTCGTTCAGGAATTCCTGCTGCGCGCCCTGGATAAGGTGCGCAAGACAGTTCTCTTCATCACTCACGATCTCGAAGAGGCACTGTTTCTCGGCGACAAAGTCATCATCATGTCGACGAGACCGGCCCGCGTAAAAAAGACGATCATTGTCGAGTTTCCGCGGCCTCGAACCTACAAGGTCCGCTCATCCGCTCATTATTTAGAACTGAAAAAGCAAGTGTTCGAGGCGGTCCATGAAGAGGCCCGTAAAGCCTTCGATGCGGGTGAGCGCGAGATTGCCTAGCGGCTCCTCGCTGCTTTGCCGGCAGCGCAAAAGGATACGACCATGAATTTGACCAAGCTCAGAAAGAGTATTTTCAGCAAATCGGTCTTGCGCGGGATTGTTGCCGTGGCTGGTCTGATTCTGCTTTGGGAACTCGGCCGCCGGCTGAAGCTGCCGGGTCTTGCCGCAGTGCCCGCACCAAGCGAAGTCTACGGTGCCTTCCTAAACAACCTCTACGAACCCAAATACTGGGAACACTGGAGTGCAAGTTTTACGCGCGTTTTCTGGGGCTTTCTCGCCGCGCAGATCATCGGTGTTCCGCTGGGTCTCATGATGGCGATGAGCCGCGCATTCCACGCCACGACGTTTCCAATACTCGAAATCATGAGACCAATTCCGCCGCTTGCCTGGGTCCCGACGTCGATCATCTTTTGGCCTACCACAGAGGCATCCATCGCTTTCGTCATATTTCTGGGCGCCTTCTTTACCGTCGTCGTCAACGTGATCGGCAGCGCGCGCAACATCGACGTGCGTTATCTGAGAGCTGCCCAATCTCTAGGCTCGCGCCGTTCCGACATCTTCCTCCGCATCATCCTTCCCGCCGTGCTCCCCGGCATCGTCATTGGCATGGCCGTTGGCATGGGCATCACCTGGGAGGTGGTCGTTGCAGCCGAAATGATCGCCGGTAAGTCGGGACTGGGTTACCTTACCTGGTCGTCCTACGTCGGCGGCAACTACCCGCAGATCATCATCGGCATGATCAGCATCGGTATCGCCGGATACATCTCCAGCAGCCTCATCCGCTTGCTTGGCCGCAGAGCCACTCCTTGGCAGAGGACACTATGATGTCAGATGTTTCCCTCATGCCCCATCGCGAACAGACGGCGGCGGCCCATTCCGCGGCGCGCGGCAGAGTAGTGGTCGATGGAATTTCGAAGGCCTATACTATTGGAACCCACCGCGAGCAGATACTCGAAAACTGCACACTGACGCTTGAAGCCGGTAAGCTCACGGTCCTGATCGGCCCATCGGGTTGTGGTAAAAGCACGCTCATCAACATCCTCGCCGGCTACGAAACGGCGGATGCAGGCTCGCTCTCAATCGATGGACAACGCATTTCCGGCCCGTCGTCGGACCGGCTTGTTGTTTTCCAGGAGACGGCTCTCTTTCCATGGATGACGACATATCAAAACATCGTCTACGGCCCAACGGTCCAGCGGGTTCGCAGCCGCAAGGACATAGACGCTGAAGCTGCGTCTCTGCTGGACAAAGTCGGCTTGCGAGAATTTCGCGACAAGTATCCCTCCCAGTTGTCGGGCGGAATGCAGCGGCGCGCCGAACTTGCCCGCGCCATGATCAACAACCCGCGTCTCATGCTGCTCGACGAGCCGTTTCGAGGCCTTGACGCTATGACGCGCGAGCTGATGCAGGAATATTTCCTCAAACTGTATGAGGAAAAGCGCCAGACGGTGCTGTTTGTCACCTCCGAGATCGACGAGGCCATTTTTCTCGCCGACACCATTATCTTGATGAGCAACAAGCCGGGGCACATGATCAAGCCCATGCCAATCGACCTGCCGCGCCCCCGCGACCCGCAAATTCTCACGTCCGAGGCGTACCTGCTCTACAAAGAGGAGGCTCTCGACATTCTGCATGAGGAGGCACTGAGGGCGTTCGACGGCGGCAGCCAGTCTGCGGCCGATTTCGTCGAGGCCTATGGGCGCCGCGACGAGTAGCTAGGGCTGTCCGCGAAACCTCTGTCGCGTCCTGAGCAGGATGACCACCAAGCCCAAAATCACGGGAGGGAATATGACCAAGTCCCTTCGTGGCCGAAAATGGGATGCAAAGCATGCAATAGGCGCCAAGACGAGCGATTTCCCCATTTTGGGGCGCTCGTAGGATGAGTATGCGCCCCGCTTAACAGGAGGTCGCTTTTGTTTGCTCAATCGGTTGATAGACGAAACTAAATTTACACAGCGCTCGTTTTGCGGCCAATTAGTCCCAGACAACAATAAAGAATGCGCGCCGGGACGTTGCAGACACCGCGGTTCGAGGCGATCGTGCGCAGTTGGCAAGTTGGAAAGCGCTATCCGTTCGCATTTCAGAGGTTTGCCGCCTCCTGCGAACGTTTCACTAATCCTGTGGAGGTTTCGGGCGATGAAGAGTGACGACCGGCCGATTGCGCTATCGACCCCCGCCGCAGACGAAATCAAGACGACTACCTGCTACATGTGCGCGTGCCGTTGCGGGATTAAGGTTTATCTCAAGGACGGAACGGTTCGCTACATCGAGGGCAACAAAGCCCATCCTGTGAACAAGGGTGTGCTGTGTGGCAAAGGCTCCGCCGGTATCCAGCAGCACTATTCCCCCGCGCGTTTGAAGTCGCCGTTATTGCGGGTCGGCGAACGCGGTTCGGGTGAGTTCAAGGAAATTTCCTGGGACGAGGCGTTGACGCTGGCCACCGATTGGCTCGGCAAGATCCGCAACACCGATCCCAAAAAGCTTGCCTTGTTCACCGGTCGCGACCAGAGCCAGGCGCTGACGGGCTGGTTCGCCCAGCAATTCGGCACGCCCAACTTTGCTGCCCACGGTGGCTTCTGCTCCGTCAATATGGCCGCCGCCGGTCTCTACACCTTCGGCGGATCCTTCTGGGAATTCGGTGAGCCCGACTGGGACCGCACGAAGTATTTTATGCTGTTCGGTGTCGCCGAGGATCACGCCTCGAACCCGATGAAGATGGCGCTCGGCAAGTTGAAAGCCCGAGGCGTCAAGATCGTTTCCATCAATCCCGTGCGCACCGGTTACAATGCCATCGCCGATGAATGGATCGGCATCCGGCCCGGCACCGACGGCATGCTGGTCGCAGCCATCATCCACGAGTTGCTGGCGACCGAGCAGGTCGATCTCGATTACCTCGGCCGCTATACCAATGCCTCGTGGCTGGTGATGGACGATCCCGGCAACGCTGACGATGGCATGTTCGCCCGCGACGAATACGGCAAGCCCCTGGCCTACGATAAGGTCGCTGGTGTTCTGACGGCAGCCGGCACGGCGGGGCAGTCTCTGGCCTTGTCGGGTGAATATAAACTCGACGACGGCCGCACCGCTCGCCCGTCATTTCAACTGCTCGTCGAACGTTTAATGTCGCCGGAGTACTCGCCCGAAAAAGCGGAGCAGATCACCAGCGTTTCCGCCAAGACCATCCGCCGTCTCGCCGCCGAATTGGCCCACACCGCCTTTCAAGAGCAGATTGAACTCGACATTCCTTGGACCGATACCTTCGGCAAACACCACGAAAAGACAATCGGCCGCCCGGTGTCGATGCACGCCATGCGGGGCATCTCAGCCCATTCGAATGGCTTTCACACCTGCCGCTTGCTTCACGTTCTGCAAATCCTCCTTGGCAGCATCGATTGCCCCGGCGGATTTCGCTACAAACCGCCCTATCCCAAGACCGCCCCGCCGCCCAACCGCCCGGCTGGCAAGAGCGGCACCGTAAAACCAAACACGCCCCTGGCGGGAGCCCCTCTCGGCTTCCCGATGAGCCCCGCCGACCTCCTGGTTGACGCCAATGGCCAGCCCGAACGTATCGACAAAGCCTACTCGTGGGACGCCCCGATTGCGGCCCACGGCCTGATGCACATGGTCATCACCAATGCGGCGGCGCGTGATCCCTACGGCATCGACGTACTGTTCATGTATATGGCCAACATGAGCTGGAATTCGTCGATGAATGTCGGCTCGGTCCTTGAAAGCTTGACGGCGAAGGATTTAGCGACCGGCGAGTATAAGATCCCGAAGATCATCTACGCCGACAGCTACGCATCTGAAATGGTGGGCTATGCCGATCTCATCCTGCCAGATACAACCTATCTGGAGCGTTGGGATTGCATCTCGATGCTCGATCGACCGATTTCAGATCCGGACGCGGCTTCCGATAGCATCCGCCAACCCGTCGTCGAACTCGACCGCAATGTCAGAGCCTTCCAGACGGTCCTCATCGATATCGGCGCGCGCCTCAAGTTGCCCGGCTTCGTCAATGACGCCGGCGCACCCAAGTACCCCGGCGGCTATGCCGACTATATCGTCAACCACGAGCGCTCGCCCGGTGTTGGACCGCTCGCTGGTTTCCGCGGTGCCGATGGCAAGAGCTACGGCAAGGGCGCACCCAACCCCGACCAATTAAAGCGCTACATCGCCAACGGCTGCTTCCACACCCACCACCTGGAATCTGACCAGCGATTCTATAAGCACGCCAACAAGTCCTATCTCGAATGGGCCAAGTCGGTCGGCTTCACGGGCTCGGCTGACCCGATCGTGTTCCAGCTCTACCTCGAGCCGATGCAATCGTTCCGCGCCGCAGCGCGCGGTCATGGCGCAGTGCAGCCACCCGGCGGCCATCGCAAACGCATCGAGACTTATTTCGATCCGCTGCCGTTTTGGTATCCGCCGTTCGAGGAAGCAGCGCTCGACAGCGGCACCTTCCCAATGCATGCGATCACCCAACGGCCCATGCATATGTATCACTCATGGGGTTCCCAGAATGCCTGGCTTCGGCAGATCACCGCTGATAACCGGCTCTACCTTCATCGCGACCGTGCCAAGAAACTCGGTGTTGCCGACGATGGCTGGGTTTGGATCATCAGCAACATTGGCCGGGTCCGCGCTCAGGTCCGTTTGATGGACGGCGTCAATCCCGATACCGTTTGGACCTGGAACGCGATTGGCAAGAGATCGGGCACCTGGGGCCTTTCCAAGGACGCCCCGGAATCGACGACCGGCTTCCTGCTCAATCACCTCATCAACGAATTGCTGCCGGAGAAAGGGGGAGGCTACCGCTTCTCCAACTCAGATCCGATCACCGGGCAAGCCGCTTGGTATGATCTGCGCGTCCGGATCGAGAAAGCACGCGGCGATGAAGCCCATGAAACGTTCCCTCGTTTCGAGCCGATCGCGTGCCCAGTCGAGACCGCGATTCCGCTTGCGGCCAGGACGCTTCCGATGCCTGCAAGCAGCGCAGGAATCACGCACCTCCACTTAGTCGAAAAGCCATCCCCATGACCGCACTCCCCGAAATCACGCGCAAGAAGCTAGGGCTCGTTATCGACCTCGATACGTGCGTCGGCTGTCAGGCTTGCGCAACGAGTTGCAAGGAATGGAACACGGGTGGTTATTCCGCGCCTTTGAGTGATCAAGATCCCTACGGGGCCGATCCGCACGGCGCTTGGCTCAATCGCATCCACAACTACGAGGTCGGTGAAGGCGAAGCCGGCCGCACGGTGCATTTCCCGCGCTCGTGCCTGCATTGCGAAACACCCGCTTGCGTCACGGTATGTCCAACTGGCGCATCCTATAAGCGCGCCGAAGACGGCATCGTCCTCGTCGATCCCGACACCTGCATCGGATGCAAGCTCTGTTCATGGGCCTGTGCATACGGCGCGCGCGAATATGACTATTCCCACGGCGTCATGAAGAAATGCACGTTGTGCGTTGACCGGATCTACAATGAAACCTTCGAGCCGGAAGACCGCGTACCGGCGTGCGTCAAGGCATGTCCCACCGGTGCCCGCCACTTCGGCGATCTTGGCGATCCCGAAAGCGATGTGTCGAAACTCGTCGCGCAACGCGAAGGTTTCGATCTCCTGCCGGAAATGGGTTTCAAGCCCACCAACAAATATTTGCCCCCACGCGCTAAACGGGACGCGACAGCCGCCGCAGCTCCCAAGCCGGTGGTTGCAGCCATCAAACCAAAGAGCACAGAAGCCGGGTCGGTGTCAGCGAAGTTCTTCGCCTGGGCCGACCGCGTCCTGTCTAACTGATTTCGTTTCCAAGGAGTGAGAGGCGTGCATCCAGCCTACTCAGTAATACTGTTCACAACCGCGTCAGGGGCAGGCTACGGTCTGCTCGTCTGGCTTGCCGCCTCAGCGCTCCTCGTCCGGTTCATACCGCTGGGCACGATGCCTGCGTTGGTGGCCTTCGGCATCGCCTTCACCCTGATCACCGCCGGCTTGATCTCGTCGACCCTGCATCTGGGGCGGCCCGAGCGCGCCTGGCGGGCGATGTCGCAATGGCGAACTTCCTGGCTGTCGTGCGAAGGCGTACTGGCAATTGTTACCTATCCGGTCGCGGGCCTGCTCGCCCTCGCGTGGATATTCGGGACCGGCGCCCCTATTCTCACCGGGCTGCTTGCCCTGGCGGTCATCGCCAGCGCTGTCGCCACGCTTTGGTGCACGGGCATGATTTACGCGTCTCTGCCGACGGTGCGCGCTTGGCACATGCCGCTCGTCGCGCCGCTCTATATCGTGCTCGGTCTTGCAACCGGTGGCGTATTGCACAATCTGATCGGCACGTTGCTCCTTGGCAAAATGCCGGTCCAGGCAACCGCGCTTGCGCTCGCGGCTATCGCTGCAGCCTATTTCATGAAGTCCAACTATTGGGAAACCATCGACTCTGCGGCGCGCACGTACACGGCAGAATCCGCAACCGGCCTTGGTGCCTACGGCAAAGTCAGAACCCTCGACCCGCCCCATGCGCGAGCCAACTTCGTGATGCGCGAAATGGGCTACGAGGTCGCGCGCAAACACGCATTGAAGTTGCGCCAAATGGTGATGCTCGCCCTGTTTGCCATCCCCGCGGGCTGCCTCCTGCTGTCGCTGCTGACCGGCCCTGGCTTGTCCCTGTTCCTTGCCCTTATCGCGGTCGCATCCGCAGCGGCCGGCGTCGTCACTGAGCGCTGGCTCTTCTTCGCAGAGGCCGAACACGTCGTGGTCCTCTACTACGGAAAGGACGTCGCCTAATGCAGCATCTAGGAGAGGCGAAAATGGAAACAACAAACCCGCCCGTCGTGACCGGCAGTAACGCGCGAATGGCGTCCGCCCGCCGCCAGTTTTACAGCGTCGCACTCTGGCTCGCTCGCCTATCCCAAAGTTATATTCCCAGCGATCCCAGCCGCCAGAACTTGAGACTACGGTGGCTGGCGGACAAGCGCTCGCTTTCGACCCAACCGTTCTGCGATCACCTCACGCTCGAACTCAAACTGCCGGACTTGCACCTGCAGTTCATGGAGGACGGCCGCCCAGTCCCGCACGTGCTCGACGCCGAGGATCGGACCCCAGCTGCCACTGAAGCCTGGATATTGGTGGAACTTCTTCATCGCGGCATCGATCGCAAGGCATTCTCTAAGTCGCTGCCTTTCGAAAACGCAGATCTCATGTCTGGCGACAGCGAATCCTACGCGCCTGACAGCTACGAGCCCGAACTTGCCGAGCTGACCGATCAGCTGACCGGCGGGATCGGCATCCTGGACAGCTTGGCAAAAGAACTCGGCGCGAACGACGGCGTCTGGATCACGCCCGAAACGATGCGTGCGGACATCGTTGTGGTTCCCCACGTTTCGCCAACGAACGGCCGAGCGAATGTCCGCATCGGCTTCTCTCTCGGCGACGAGCGGACCGGCGAACCCTATTTCTACGTCGTCCCGCAAGATCACGGCACGGTCCGCAGCCTGCGCCCCGACAAGCTGCTGACCGCAAGCCAGATTGACTCGAATGGCATGACACCAACAGCGGTCACGGCCTTTCTTCGCAACGCCGCCACCGGAACGAAGCCGATATGAGCGCGCACCGGCTCACTTCCAGACTTTCGCAGATTCCGAGGTGGGCGCCATGACCTTGATCCGCGCAGGCTTTTTCGGCGGCGGGGTCGTGTCCCCAAGACTGGCCCTCAGCTCGCCGCTCTTATTGAGTTCGAGCGCCATCGACACAATGGCTGCTGCCATCGGCATCATCGTTTCGGATTCTGCCCAGAACAATCCGACCTCCTCGCTGACGATCGGTTCGACGAGCGAGAGCGCCTTCGTACCGCTATGCAACCCCGGCATCCGTGTGAAGTGTTCGGGAATGACGGTGCAGAGTTCGGTGTACTGAACCTGGAACATCAAATGCATGATCGATTCGCATTGGATGAGGGGATCGGGCCTCACGCCAACCTTGGCGAAAGCTTTATCGATGCGGCGGCGTTCGTGCATGGTTGGAGCGAGCAACGCGAGCGGCAAATCGGCGGCCTCCTTCCAGGTGATCGAGGTGCGGCCTGCAAATTCGGGTTGATCGGGTACGAGCAGGCAAAGGCGCTCGGTGAAGATCGACAGCTTATTTCTGCGTCCGAGGTCCGCGTCATCGAGATAGGTGATGGCCGCATCGAGCGAGAAGTTATCAAGACCGGCCTTCATGGCTTCGCTGCCGGAAAAGTGCAGGTTGATCCGCACGCCCGGATGACGCACGCGCACCATTTTCAATATCATCGGGAGGATCGGAGACATGGACGACATCACGCCCAGCCGCAGATTGCCCTTGAGATTGTTCTGCATGGAGTCGATTTCATCGCGCATGGCATCGCAATGCGAAATGATCAATCGCGCCATCTTTGCAACGCGTTCGCCTTCAGCGGTCAGTCCATGAAACCGCCGCCCGCGCCCGCGCAAGAAGATAGGGACGCCGAGTTCGAGTTCGAGTTGCTTGATACCCGAAGAAAGGCTCGGCTGAGTTACGTGACAGCGCAACGCGGCGCGCCCGAAATGCTCTTCTTCCGCTACGGCAACAAGGTATTTGAATTGGCGCAAAAACATCCGTCAGCGTTCCTGTTTAGCGCTTCAGCACCGGCCGAAGGCTCGACTTTCGTTATATAGTCGACGCCAAAAAAATCCAAGTCTGATCTGTCCCGTCTATATATTTTTTGTGCAGCGCCGGGCGCGAACCGGCTCGGAGCGGTAGATGTCGATCCTCGGAGTTATGGCCATTGCCGCGCTGGGATTAACGGCTGGAATCTTGATTGGTTGCGTGGGCATTGGCGGAGTCATCCTCGTCCCCGCGCTGGCCTATCTTGTCGGCGTCCCGATCCACACAGCGATCCCCGCCGCAATTGCCGCCTTTCTCGTATCCGGTGTTGTCGGCTCGTTTGCATATTGGCGTGCAGGCTCGGTGCCGTGGACCATGGCCAAACCGTTGTTTTATGGTGCGATGCCGGCGGCACTCGCCGGGGCGCTCGCAAGTTCCCTTGCGCCAGCCGGATTGCTCGAAGCCTCGATCGGGCTTCTCACAGCTGTGTCGGGCCTCAATACCTACTTCGCCAAGCCTCCCGCGGACCACGCGGCTGGATCAGGCTTGACGGGCGCTCAACTTTTGGCGGCCGGCGGCATAACGGGTTTTGCGTCCGCGCTCACAGGGACAGGCGGCCCTCTCGTGCTGGTGCCGATCCTGATGTGGCTCAAGTGTCCGGTGCTGGCAGCCGTCGGAATGGCTCAGGTCATCCAATTGCCGATAGCGTTGCTCGCCACGGCCGGTAACGTCGCCGTCGGACGCATCGATTGGCCGCTTGCCGCTACACTCGCGTTTGGCTTGGCATTTGGAACCTGGGTGGGTGCCAAGATCGCCCACGCCGTTCCCCGCGCCACGCTACGGTCGTTGGTGGCACTTGTACTGGCCGTTGTCGGCGCCGTGATCCTAGTGAAGGTGGGCTGGCGCAATCTCAATTGAAAAGGGGCGAAGCGTTTCCGCGTCGCCCTCTCGCCCCTCGCGATTACGATTATCGATACAACTCGATCTCAGGCCTTGGGTCGGGAACAAACCCTTTCCGGTTCGGCATCTCGACCTTGGCAACGCTGTCCTGATCCAGAACCGTCGTTTTCGGTACGATGTTGGCCTCGCCTAGGATGTAAGCGGAGACGGCGTAGACATCGTCGTTGCTGAGCGATCCCGGCGCGTTGAACGGCATCGCCCGCTTGACGTAATCGACCAGCGTCGAGGCATACGGCCAGAAGCTCTCAATCGTCTTGACCGGCGCATCGGAGGCAAGGCTGCCCCGGGCGCCGATCAGCTTGTCGCCGCCGATACCCGGCTTGGGAATGCCTTCGAGTTTTTCGCCGTGACACACGGCGCATGTCTCGGCGTAGACTTTCTTGCCCTGCTCGTAGCTGCCCTTGCCGGCGGGCAGCCCACGGCCATCAGGCTGAGCGGAAAGTCCGTTGAAGGCCGCAAGTTCCTCAGCCGTCGCCGCCGTACCGAACCCATAGCTCCAGCTATAGCCCGTCGATTGTGCGGCAACGCCCGAAGCAGTAAGCCCCAGCAGCAGTAGAAACGCAGTTACGGCCGGTACGTCACGCTTAAACTTGAACATTGCTGACACTCCCGTCTTCGGCAATTCCCCAACTGAAAATCGCGTTCAGATGGTAGAACGATCCGAACTTGCCGTTCGCCCCGCGAATGTCGACAAGCTGCTTCAGCGTCGGCTGAATGTAGCCCGTCTCATCGGTGCACCGGCTTTGCAACACGGCCGGCTTCCCATCCCAAATCCACGGGAAGCGGAACCGCGCCGTGGACAACGACTGCACCGGATCCTGCAACGCGGCGAGCGCCCAGGTTTTACCGCCATCGGTCGAGACTTCGACACGCTCAATCTTGCCTCGCCCTGTCCACGCTAGCCCCGTGATCTCGTAAAACCCAGGTCCCGGCAGCTTCATTTCGCCGGACGGGAACGTAATGATCGATTTGGCCTCCATCGTGAATGAAAACTGCCGCGCGGTCCCGTCCTTCATGAGGTCGGTATACTTTGAGGTCTCTTCGCGAGTCATGAACGGCTTGTCCGAAACCTCAAGCCGCCGGAGCCACTTGATCATGGTGTTGCCCTCCCAGCCTGGAAGGACGAGACGTAGGGGGTAGCCCTGTTCGGGCCGTAGCGATTCACCGTTCTGCCCGTAAGCAATGAAGCCATCCGACAGCAACTTCTCGAGGGGGATGGACCGGGTCATGACCGCGGAGTCGGCGCCCTCTGCCAACACCCATTGCGCGCCGGGTTTGAGCCCGATCTCACGCGCAAGCGTCGAGAACCGCACGCCGGTCCATTCCGACGTCGAGAGCAGCCCGTGCGTCCCCTGCACCGTCTTTAAAGTCGGCGTCTTCCATTCCGTCAGCCCATTGCCCGAGCACTCGATGAAGCACGTCCGAGTCATCGACGGAAATCGCTTGATGTCGGCGACCGAAAACTTCTTCGGCCGGTCGACCATGCCATGGACGAACAGCGCGTGCTTGCTTGGATCAATCGTGGGAATGCCGCCGTGATGGCGCTCGAAATGCAGACCCGATGGCGTCAGCGTTCCGACGCTCTTATTGAGCGGGCTGAAAGTCCACGAGCTGACCGTCGTCGCGGTGGGGAAGCGTGTGCGCACCTCGGTCTCAAACTGTGAGCGGGACCCGTATCCGCCGTCCGCGTTCGTGTCGGTGCCGGGAACCTTAGTGGGATCGGTGGGCACGTCGCGCATTACGGATCCGGGAGAAGCCTTGGCAGCCTCCGCGTAAGCCCGGTTGGTGGAAGCTGCCAGCGCTGCCCCCGCAGCGGATCCGGCTGCAAACAACATCGTGCGCCGTGATGGATTGGGGAACATGCCAGTGCGGCATTCGCAGGCCTCGAGTTCGGCTTTGCGTTGCATCAAGGCAGCGCGTTCCGCAGCGATCATGCCGTCGGCAATTTTGCGGGTGGCGTCGTCGTACCCATGCTCATCAAGGTCTGGGTAAACCTGCTCCAAAGAGGGCTTTGTCATCACATCTCCTGTCCGGTTCGAAAGGCGGTCTGCAGGCCAAAGCGATGGCGCGTCCGTTTTTATTTTGAGGCAAAGGGAGTGGGCCATCTCTCAAACGGGTCTGGAAAACCAACGTATTCGTGGGCAGGCAGAGCCAGCAATTCGATTGAGACTATCGACTAGAAGGTATGAACTATGTTGCCTTCTGCGCGCATGACGAGCGACGCCGGTTGGAAAACATCAACAACGCGAATGCGCCGGTCAGTATAGGACCGGCCGCGAGATTGATAACCGTAAGTGTACGGCCGAGCGCTTCCACCTGCTCGCGCATGCCAAGCCGGATATCGCGCAATTGGCGCCGCACCGGAATAAGCCCAAGATTGAGCTTTTCGATTTGCTCCCGGATCTCGGCAGGAAGCTCCGCCACCCGCTGGACGTTTGCAGTTTTCAAAACTTCGGCAATAAGGCCCTCGATCTTCGCAATCTTGGCCGTGGCATCTGTTTCGCCGGTTTGGGTCCGCGTACGCGCCTGCGTGAGAATCTGATCCACACGCGCAAACCGCCGGTCGGCGCCTCCGCGTGAACGGATGCCGAGCAGCCGCCCGTCGCGCCCGGCAAGGTCCACCATGTTGGCCAGGAAGGTGTGGTTGTCGTTGAGCGGTCGAGCAGCGGAGGTGCCCGCGCCATCGAGGGCCAACGCGTCAAACAGCCAGTCGACGTCCGCAACGACGAAAACAGCTGCCCCATCGCGCTTCACAATATGAGATGCGGGCCAATTTTCCCGCGCGGGATAAGCGCTGGTCAGCGGGCCGGGAATAAAGGCGGCAAGCGTTCGTACTCTGCCGTCGGAACCGAATTGGGCGCTGACGGCAGCCGGGCTGGAGCCTTTGAAAACGCTGGGAGCAAGCAGCCCGGATTGATTCGAGGTCGATACTAGACTGACAGCACCGCTGCCGGGGGCCAATGTGAGGAAGCCAGGTTCCGCAAACAGCAGTTCATTCAAGTTCGCCGTCGCGGGATTGACCGGTGAAACTTGCTCCCGCTTTACCCGCAGCCAGAATGGATACGTGGTCCGCTGCTGATCCTCTCCCGCGATTGTCGCCGCAAGTAACGCGTCACCAGCAACCATCGTCTCAAACCTGACCCCATAGTGATCGAGCACGTCTGCAATCGTCTCGCCTCTCCCGGTCACGGCAGGCACGACGGCATCGCTCGATGGATTGAAGCGCGTATGAGGATCGAGACAAACGATCAAACCCTTGCCGCGCATAGCATGCTGATCGATGGCGTAAAGCATCGACGGCTTCAAGGCAGCCCCGCCGAGCACGATCAAGACGTCGAGATCATCCGGCAGGCTATCGGCGAAAAACGGAATAATTGCAACGTCTGCGGAACTCTTGAGGTCGGCCAAGAACGACAACCCGTCTCGAGGCTCCGTGATGTTGGAGGGCATGAGGAGCGGCGACAGCAAGCCGACCTTTGGAATGCGAGTTTGGCTCAGCTTAGTCAGCGCAAGAGCGACGTCGTATTCGAGTATCCCCGAGCGATCGACGTCGAAATAGTCGAACGTCCGGCGGCGGTCACCCTGCCTCAGAACCGCGCCGAGAAGGAATGCGTCGCCCGAACTCATCGAGATCCGTTTGACGCCCTGCGCCAGCGCAGACCACTCGGCTTCCGTATCCGGTGCCGCATCGTGCGTCTTGATACTCAACCGGCCATTAGATTGCCGCGCCAACGTCTTGAATAGCCGCTCGATGTGATGCGCATGGTCGCGTATCCGCACAGGCACGCTCGCCTCGTGCTCGCTCCAATATAGATCGATCGTTGTCCCGGCGTTTGCCGCTCGCGCAGCCGCAATCGTGGCGGGATGTAACGTGTATTGACGCTGTTGCGTGATGTCCGAAGAGGCATCGACGCTTGAAATGCCAACCGTCATTGCCACCGCAATGACCAGCGCCAGCACGCTCTCAAGCGCGTAACCACACAAGACGACCAGCTTATTGGGACCAGTTCGCCGGGCAGCCAGAGCCTGAACCGTGCCCCAGAGCGCCAAGCCGGCGACCACGATGAAATTGAACACCGCCGCCAATTCGATCCGGCCCGTCGCGAGCCGGTTGAGGTTGAGCTTCGGGCTCAACTGACTAATGCCCTCCATCAACCCGGGAGCCGCACCGGCAAATCGGGCCGCTTGCTCCATCCCCAGCAGCGTCACGACGAGCAACAGCCCAATCGCCACCATATATGCGCTGGTTCGCTCTCGCGTCAGCGCGGAAGCAAACAGCCCGATCGCGTAACTCGCTGCCAAGAGCAGCGCAGCGCCGAGATAGCCAGCAGCAATCGCCCCCCAATCGGGCGAGCCGAGATACGCGACGGTCAACGCAAATGGAACGGTGAACGCGAGTGTAATCGTCAGCAGCGCGCATCCAGCCAGCCATTTTCCCACGACGATTTCGCCGATACTGAGCGGCATCGTCGCAATGAGTTCGTGCTCCTGATCACCGGACTCGCTCGAAAAAGCACGCATCGTGAAGGCGGGCACGAGCACGAGCGTAGCCCACGGGAGAAAGGTCCAAAGCAAGTCGAGCGAAGCGAAGTCACTCTCATAAAATCCGGCCATGATGAAAATGCAGATGGCCAGCGTGACCAAAAAACCGGCCTGCAATACGTACGTCCCCGGCGAGTATACAAGCTGCCGCCATTCCTGTGCGAAGACCGCCTGTAGACCGGCCCGTTGCAGCGGGAAAGACGAATCCATCACGATGCTGCCGAGAGCCGGTCGAACGTCGCTGTCAAGCGTCCGCCGGGTGAGCAGAGTTCGCTCAACGGCGCATCCGCGGCCACCCGCCCGCTAGAGATGACGACGATCCGGTCGCACAAGGCTTCGGCCTCTTCCAGGATATGGGTGGACATCAAAATAGCCTTGGTCTGAGCAGCCTCGCGCAAGAAGGCTCTGAGCTCGGACTTCTGCGAAGGGTCCAGCCCGTCCGTCGGCTCATCCAGCACCAGGGCCGGTGGATCGTGAATGATGGCCTGGGCAAGCCATGCCCGCTGCCGCCAGCCTTTCGACAACGTCCCCATGACGCGATCGAGAGCCGGCACCAGATCGAGACGATCCGCTGCTGCCGAAACCGCACGTGCCACCGCCGGACAGCCAACGCCACGTCCCTGAGCAGCAAACGTCAGGAATTCCCGGACGGTTAACTTCGAGAACCCCGCCGCAGCTTCCGGTAGATAGCCAAGCATCGCGCGAGCAGTTCGTGGCGCCCGATGCACGTCCGCACCCGCGATTAACGCGATCCCGTGATCGGGACTTAGCGCGCCGGAAAGCAGTCGCATCAACGATGTCTTGCCGGCCCCATTGACCCCAAGAAGCCCGACAATGGTGCCGCGCTCAACCCGCAGCGAAATACTGTCCACCGCTTTGACGCAGCCGAACGATTTAGCCAGACTGCAGGCCTCGATGAACGTGGTGGTCATAAACGCCTAATAACTCTCCAACGTCTTTCGCGTTAATGTAAGCCGCTCTCGAAAGCGATACAAAGGGGCATTTCCTGCGACGGTCACGCGGCAAGACGTCAGACTCCTGCCGTCTCGCTCCGGAAGCTCTTCTTGGCCTCTTCGTACAAGATCGCCATCGCCTGCTTCTTATATGCAAATGCCTCCGGCGACTTGAGCATCGCATAGTGGCGCGGACGGGGAAGCTGGACGTCGATGATCGTGCGCAGCGTTGCCGGCCGGTTCGACAACACGATCAAACGGTCAGCCAGGAAAATCGCTTCGTCGATCTCTGAGGTTACGAAGACGTTGGTCCGCCGGTTTTCCTCAAACAAGCGGAGGAAGAACTCCTGCATGAGCCCACGAGACATTGCATCCAAGCCGCGGAAGGGTTCGTCCATGATCAGCAGACGGGGCTTGTTGATCAGCGCCCGAGCGAGTTCCGCGCGCCGTTGCATCCCGCCCGACAGCTGCAGCGGATACTTGTGCATGAAGTCTCGAAGACCGACCTTGGCCAACAAAGCCGTGGCTTCTTGGTCGAGCGCTTCGCCCTTGAGATCGCCGCGAACCTTGGGGCCAAATACGACATTCTCGTAGGTCGTCTGCCAAGGAATGAGCGCCGTTTCCTGGAACACGACCATGCGATCCTTGGATGGCCCGGTCACCGGAACGCCGTCGAGGAGGATCTGCCCGCTATCAGGCTGTTCAAATCCCGCCAGCAGGTTAACCAACGTGGACTTGCCGCAGCCTGATGGCCCAACGATCACGGTGAGCTGACCGGGAGTAATATCGAGACTGAGATTATCGATGATGGTTTGTTTCTCCCATCGAGCCTCCCCGTAACTTTTAGTGATCCCTCTCAATTCGACGCGCGCCTTATCGGCATAAAGGCCAGGCGTATCGATACGTTGAGCGTTGAATATAGCCTCGCCAGCCTTGTCCATTTGCATCACATGTGTTCCCGAATATGTTTGGATTAGAACATCCGTTTCCACGGCATGAAGCGATCGCCAAGTGAACGGATGGCGGCGCTAGAGATGTAACCGGCGATGCCGATCGAAATCATTCCCACGACGATCTGCGGCATCGAACCGCCCATGTAGGAATTCCAGATGAAGAACCCGAGGCCACCGCCACCTTGCGTGCCGCCGCCTGAGATCATTTCCGCAGCAAGAACCACGTTCCAGGTAATCCCCATGCCGACCGATGCGCCCACGAAAATAGACGGCAGCGTACCGGGCAGAATGATTTTGGAGAACAGATCCCACTGACTGGCACCCATCGATTGAGCAGCACGCAGGTAGCGGACATCGATTGCGCGTGCGCCACCCAACACGTTGATGACGATAGTGAAAAACGCCCCAAGGAACGTCACGAATGTGATCGACATTTCGTTTGTCGGCCAGAAGATCAGCGACGCTGGCACCCAGGCGAGCGGCGGGATGGGTCTCAAAATTTCAAATGGCGGGAAGAAAATACCACGGAAATATTTATTCATGGCCAGCAGTAGACCGAACGGAATGCCGATCAGCTGAGCCAGAAGAAAGCCGCCGAGGATGCGGGCAAAACTTTGATACCAGCTGGCCCAGTAACCCCATTTGGGCAAAACTTTAAGCCAAGCTTCGGCCACTTCGGACGGAGGTGGCAGCAAGCCAATGAACGGGAGTGCAAACCCCAGCCATTGCTTCGATCGTGCTCCAATTTCCCACAGAATCAAGAACACAATGATTGCGAGGATCCCGCGCCAGAAGGAAGCGCTGGACAACGATTTTTTCAACGCCTTCAGGCGTGGACTGGGGCGCCGTCGTGGCGCGCCGGTGTGAATTGCTTCGATTGTGGTTGTTGCGCGTGCCATCGGTTATGCCATTTCCCGTTCGCCGGATTGAAACGCCTTTACAGCTTCCTCGTGAACGGCCTCATTGACCTCGTTCAGAAGCAGACGGAACTGTTCGGATGAGAGATCCTCATACGTGCGAGGCCGTGGGAGCGACACGTCGACCGTCGTTTTCAATCTGCAGGGCCGGGTCGTTGTCACATGTACGCGGTCGCCGAGGAAAATGGCCTCGTCCAAATCGTGCGTGATAAAGAAGATAGTCACCTTCGTGCGATCGTAAACTTCCAGCAAAGCCTCGTGCATGATGGACTTCGTAAGCGCATCCATGGCCCGGTACGGCTCGTCGAGGAGCAGCACCTTGGGATCGTTGATGAGCGCCCGCACGATCTCGGCACGTCGCGACATTCCCGATGAAACTTCGCCGGGGTACTTGTCCGCACAGTTGTGCAGCCCGGCTTCTTCGAGCATGAACTTGGCCTTATCGATGGCTTCGGTCTTCGTCATTTTCTTCTGGACGATGGGTCCATACGCGACGTTTTCGGCCAGCGTCTTCCATGGGAACAGAGCGCCATGCTGGAACACGACCATCCGGTCTGCGCTCTGCTTGGCGATTGGTTTGTCAGGCCCGCAGATCATCTCGCCGTCGAGCCAGATCTCACCCGACGTAATCGAGTGAAAGCCCGCGATCGCGTTGAGCAATGTCGTCTTTCCGCAACCCGACGGCCCGACGATCATACACACTTCGCCCGGCGCGATTTCCATCGAACAGTTATCGACGGCCATCACGTTGACGCCTTCGGGGTCGTAGATCTTCGTTACGTTTCGTATGCTGATCGCTCCGCGCGTCGACGTGGACATGGCGCGCGGCGCTTGGGCGGTTAAGGGCATTTGTGTTGGAGTAAAGAGTACCGGATTTTGCATTGTCATGGTTGTTTCTCACCGCCCCTGTTGATTGAGCGCGCGGACGTTCCACTGCATCATCCGATTGCCGGCCGCTCGCACGATTATTGAATTCAGCCAACCCACCAGCCCGAGAGTCATCATGCCGATCACCATGGGGACTGTGACGCTGTTGACGTAGGAGTTCAGGATCAAATAGCCCAAGCCGAAATCGCCGGAGACCATTTCAGCAGCGACCAGCGAGAACCAAGCGACGCCGATCGAAATCTGCAGTCCGGTGAAAACGAATGGTAAGGCGCCGGGAATGACGACATGGCGCAAGATGTCCCAGCGGCTGGAACCGAGGCAGCCGGCCGCACGGAAGTAGTTGGAGTCGATGGATTGAACGCCGAGCATCGTGTTGATTGTCGTCACGAAAAGCGATGCGAGCGTCGCAAGGAAGATGACTGGCGACTCGTAACCCGAGAACATCAAGATCGCGAGCGGTACCCAGGCCAGGATGGGGATTGGGCGAAGCACCTCGACGATCGGGAACGAGTAGTCCCGGAATACCTTGGACCATCCCATAAAGAGCCCGAGAGGTACTCCAAGAACTGTCGCCAGCGTGAATGCGTACAGGATGCGGCGGCAGCTGACGTAAATATGCTGATAATAGTCGGGTGTCCAAATTGAGATGCCTTGTTTCGGATGGAAGGAAAACCATTCCGTAAACACAGCTACCGGCCCAGGGATCTTGACGAAGCGAGGTAAAGCGAGGCCTTCACAAAGTAGCCAATACGTGAAAAGCCAAAGAGCGATCCCGATGACGGCGAGATAGGGAGACGGCGACTTGATCGCCTTCCTAATGTTGAACCACGTTCGCTCGCTCGACGTCGGCGGCACGATAGAGTCCATGATCGAGGGGGTAAGCACTTGCGTCATCTGAGGGCTCTCGGTGTTGATAGGCTCACGAGAAAATTCGCACTTGAAAGGATAGAGTCCGGCGCGCGTCGCGGTTTGAGAGCCGGACGGGGCGAAGCGGATCTCCCGCGAGGCAATAAGAACCTCGCCGGGAGACTTGCGCTGGCGGTCACTTGAAGTCCGTAAGGGGGCGGGCCGCAATAAAACCGACAGGCGATTTCAGTTTGCGCGCTTCGAGTACGTCGCGGGCCACCTTATCATCGACGGCCTCGGCCCGTATCGCCGGCTCGGCGGCTGGCTTGTTGGGCAGGCTGTTCAGGAACGCCGTGGCTTCACCAAGGAGCTTCTTCACCCGGTCGTTGAGCACGTAGTCAAACTGGATTTTGACGTCCCCACCGCCGGCGCTCGCAGGATTTTGTCCGTAAAGCGCGGCCCAAAGAACCTTTCGGTCGATCTGTTCGGTCTGTGATTCGGCGAGCTTTGAAAGCTCATCAGAATTCTTGGGATCGCTCAGGAACAATTGCGCGTCGAGTTCCGCCTCGAGCCAGCCGCGTTGAACATCCGGGCGCTTCTTGATCAAGTCATTGAGCATGATGAGGAGGCCGCCGTCGACGGCGTCGAAATCCTCCCCGCTAGCCACCCGCCGAGCGAGACCGGCGGCCGCAATCTTGCTTGCGGTGGGCTCCCAGATCACTGCCGCGTCGAGTTTGCCGGCACGGAAGTTGGTCGTGATGACTTCGATATTCTGATTGAGATAGCTCTTTGGCGTTATCCCCGCCTTTTGAAACGCGAGCCGGGCGAACCGGTCGGTACACGAGCCGTGCGGAGAGGATGTTGTTTTGCCATCCATCCACTTAACCGCCTCCGCCCCGCTCTTGAATTCGGGCGCGTCGTTGCGAACCAGAAAGATGTTGCACTGCTGCTTGGACGTGCCGAGCGCAGCGATGATCCGGATATCCGGTGCGCCGCGATCGGAAAGGTTGCGGAAGGTTGCCGCGATGCCAGGCATGTCACCGACATAGCCGATGTGCTGCTTTTCGCCCGTCATCG
>JANLYB010000049.1:0-3283 GCA_031365425.1 Hyphomicrobiaceae bacterium | reverse complement strand
GCATCAACCCGGTTCGTACCGATGCAGAGAAAGCGGTCATGGTCCGGTAGTTCAAAACCGCTGTCGCGCCAGTATCTGATAAGAGCCGCAATTGGCCCAATAACGGACACACCCACCGCATCGCCGAAGATATGAGCTGAATCGCATGTCTTATTGTAATTCAATACGTTAGCATTCCCAACCCGGCTGAAAGCTCTCATGAAGTTACAGGGCGTATTCCAACCATTCCCAAACCGAATGTCGTCGACGGGGTTGGGCCTCAAGTGGACGTGGCTGTAACGCTCCGACCTTTCCTGCTCGCTTCCTGCACGACGAGGCGAACCCAGTTGGCGCAGATTAATGCTCATACAGAGTGGACGGCAGTGGCTGTTGTGTACGCATCCGGCCGGGACCGCAGGTCACGGATGAGCTTAGGCGGCGGCCAGAGCCAGCGCGGCCTTCCAGTTCCAGGGCAGCAGCTCGGTGATCCGCTTGGCGGGGTGGTCGGCGATGCGAGCGAGGACGTCTGCGAGCCAGGCTTTGGCATCTACGTCGTTCAACGAGCAGGTTTCGATGAGGGTGTAGATCGCAGCGGAGCGACGGCCGCCCGAGTCCGATCCGCAAAAGGTCCAATTTCGGCGTCCGACGGCAATACCGCGAACGGCGCGCTCGGCGGCGTTGTTTGATAGGCAGATGCGGCCGTCGTCGAGGAAGCGCGTGAAGGCCGGCCATCGCTTGAGGCTGTAATCGATGGCTTTGGCGACTGGGTTCTTCGATGAGAGCTTTCGCCGTTCCTCGCGTAGCCATCGTTCAAGATCATCAACCAGCGTCTTCGACCGCTCCTGGCGGACAGCGCGACGCTGATCGGGTGGCTGCCTGTTGATCTCGCGTTCGATGGCGAACAACCCGTCGATACGCCTCACGGCTTCGATCGCGACGGGCGCTTTCTGCAACTCGGCCAGTTCGAAGAACTTGCGCCGCCCGTGCGCCCAGCAGGCGGCTTCGACGATCCGGCCCGGCTTGCGGCCTTGGACGTAGAGGCCGTTGTAACCCGAGTACGCGTCGGCCTGCATCAGGCCGCTGTACGTCGCGAGATGACGCTCGGGGTGCTCGGCCCTGCGATCGGGCGAGTAGTGGAACAAGACGGCGGGCGCGGCTTGTCCACCGAACGGGGCGTCGTCCCGCACATAGGTCCACAGCCGCCCGGTCGTGCATTGGTTTTTCGCCAGCACCGGCACTGTGGTGTCGTCGGCGTGGACCCGTTCGGCGGCGAGGACGTGTTTTTCGATTTCCGCAACCAGCGGCATGAGGGTTGCCGCGCAGGCGCCGACCCAATCGGCCAGCGTCGAGACGTCGAGGTTGATGCCCTCTTTCTCGTAGATATCGCTCTGCCGGTTGAGCGGCAGGTGCGCCCGGTATTTCGAGAACAATACGTGCGCCAGCAGCTGCGGACCGGCGCGTCCGCGCGCGATCGGATGGTTCGGCGCCGGGGCCTGGGTAATCGTTTCGCAGGCCCGGCAGGTGAACTTCTCGCGCACGTGCTGGATCACTTTCCACGTGGCGGGCACGAGTTCCAAGGTCTCGGTTACGTCTTCGCCGAGCTTACGAAGTTGGCCGCCACAGCAGGGGCAAGCGGCGGCGGCTGCATGGACGACGCGCTCACGTAGCAGGTGGGATGGCAGTGGACGGCGGGCTGGCTTGTGCTCGGGAGCCACTGCTGCCGGCATGGCGATTTCGGCGGAGACCTTTCCCTCGGTGACCGTCTCCACGAGATCGGCGAGCTGCAGCTCCAATTGGTCCAGCTTGCCCCCGTGCTCCGACGAGGAGCCGAAGGTGTCGCGCCGCATCTTGGCGATCGTGAGCTTTAAGTTGGCGATCTGGGCGTCGAGATCGAGGGCACGCGCTTCGGCCTTTTCAGCGCGCTGCTCGGACTCGATGGAGCGCTGCTGAACAGTGATGAGAAGCGCCTTCAGCGTCGCAACATCGTCAGGAAGCTGTGCCGGATCGAGCGCCATGGCACCGATGGTATCTGCTTCGCTGGTCGCCGCGAATGGTCTTGCGTCAATATCCACGGGCAGAGTCGTGGAGGCAACACCTCACCCCGCGATCTCGGGCCGATAGGTTTTTTGAGGAGCCCGCCAATCGATCCCCTCCAGCATGTAGCCTAACTGCGCAGGCGAGATCGTCACCACGCCTTCTGTTGGCGTGGGCCAAATGAACCGCCCGCGTTCGAGCCGCTTGGAGAACAGGCATGCGCCCTGGCCGTCGTGCCAGATGATCTTCACGAGGTCGCCGCGTTTGCCCCGAAAAACAAAGAGGTGCCCGGCGTGCGGATCGGCTTTCAGCGTTTCCTGAACCAGCAAAGCCAGCCCCGGAAAGCCGCGCCGCATGTCCGTGTGCCCCGTCGCCAGCCAAACGCGAACACCCGCCGGGACCGGGATCATCAGGCCTCCAGAACGGCGATGATCTGCTTCAAGGCTGCCGGATCGATGCGAGCACCGACCCGCACAACGCGGCCATTCTGGAGTTCAATTTCGATTAACTCGGCCGCTGTCGACACGCCGGTTGGTATGGGAGCGGTGGATGGCGGCAGGATCTGCTGTGCACCAATCGATGGCGGAACTCCAGCCTCGGGAAACACGACCGGCACAAAGCATGGCGCGTTCGTAGGTATTGGGCCGCCCCTTCGCTCCTTCAGCCAGCGAAACAGCAACGGTGGCTTGATGCCGTGCCGACGCGCGACGGCCGACACGTTCGTGCACGGCCCTGATGCTTCAGCAACGACCGCATCTTTGTCCGCTTCGCTCCACCGGCGCCGGGTCTCCGATACGATCTCAAAACCCCGCGAAAAATCATCCCCAGACATATCTCTTGACCACATTTTATCGGACCGACCGTCACCGACAAAAGCATGTCTCAGAAATCACGCAAGGCGGCCCTGGCCGGATGCGTACTTTACGAGAGCCGGCATGCCTAGAAACAAATCAGGGCTCACAGCGGCAATACCGTAAGATCTTTGGCTTCGATTGGGATGTATTTGAGGTTCAGCGTCAGCAGCAAGGGAGAACCCGTCGGCAAGCGCCGCTAGAACTGCGCAGAATTCAACTTTGCCTGAGACAGACAACTTCTAAAACGGCTCTCGGCATCCCCTCTCAGCCAATCCTTGAAAAGCCGCTCACCGGTTTCTGCGATATGCGCCAAGTCATAATTTTTGCCGAGTTCTTTTCGCGATCCGCCGAGAATAAGAAATAGAATCTTACCATCGCCAATGTGAAGTTTCCCCTCAAGATCGCTGCGCATTTTG
>JANLYB010000010.1:0-12432 GCA_031365425.1 Hyphomicrobiaceae bacterium | reverse complement strand
GAGGGCGTGGGGAATTTGCCGTCCTTATGGGGCGTGCGGGTATCGGCTGAGCCGACATCGATCTTAAAGAACCCGTGCTACATCCCGCCGCGCGAAACGCCTGAAACCAATCCCGGTCAGGCCAAGCTCTATCCGTTGAATATCATCTCGCCCAAGAGCCACGGGTTCCTGAATTCCTGCTATGCCAACGAACCTCACAAGATCAAAGGCCAGGGCGATCAGTTCGTCATGGTTTCGCCCGCCGATGCCCAAACCCGTTTGATCCGCGACGGCGATCCTGTCCGCGTCCACAACGGCCGCGGCGATTTCGAAGGCGTTGCCCGCGTGACGGACGATGTCCCCAAAGGCATCGTGGTCGCGACCCTTGGCTATTGGCGCTCGCTCAACCGCTCCGACGGCTCGGTCAACTCGATCTCGTCGGATGAGTGGGGCGGCCTCGGCCGTTCCCCCTCCTTCTCCGACAACCTCGTCGAAGTCACGCGGGTGAATTAACAGCCTGTAGGTTGGGTTGAGCAGTTGCGAAACCCAACAACTTTTTCGCACACCCAAACGAAAGGGCTGGGACGTCGAAGCCCCAGACCCCTTTTTCCAGTCGGAGGGCACCGACTCAGATTCCGGCCACGTGCAAGCTTAAAAATTTGGCCCTGTGCATATCGGGGATGAACCACAGGGCTGCCTCCCGCGCTGCCGAGACTCCGCTATCACCACCCTATGACCCAAGCCCTCCGCTCCGCCGACAATCTCCGCCAGGCCGCCGCTAGTTCCGAGCCGGTCAACTTCCGTTCGCCTCCGCACAACATCGAGGCCGAACAGGCCCTGTTGGGCGCGATCCTGATCAATAACGAGTCCCACGAACGGGTGTCGGGCTTCCTCAAAGCCGAACACTTCTTCGATCCGCTCCACGGCCAGATCTACGAGACGATGGCCAAGCTGATCCAGGCCGGCAAGCAGGCGACGCCCGTGACCGTCAAGACGTTCTTTGAGAACGCGGAAGCCATCAACGAGCATCTCACCGTCCCTCAATACCTGGGCCGTCTCGCTGTCAACGCGACGACGATCATCAACGCTCACGACTATGGCCGCACGATCTACGATCTTGCGATCCGCCGCACGCTCATCATCATCGGCGAAGACCTCGTCAACGTCGCCTACGATTCACCGGTCGACTCGTCCCCCGAAGATCAAATCCAGGAAGCGGAAGGCGCGCTCTATTCGCTCGCTGAGCAGGGCAAATACGGCCAGGGGTTCCTGACGTTCGGCGCTGCGCTGACCAACGCCATCGAAATGGCCAACGCTGCCTACCAGCGTGCGGGCGGCCTGTCCGGCATTTCCACCGGCCTCTCCGACCTCGATAACAAAATGGGCGGGCTGCAATCGTCCGACTTGATCATCCTTGCCGGCCGTCCCTCGATGGGCAAGACCGCGCTCGCCACCAATATCGCCTTCAACATCGCCAAGAACTACAAGGCGGAGATGCAACCCGACGGGACCACGAAAGTCCTCGACGGCGCGGTCGTCGGCTTCTTTTCGCTCGAAATGTCCGCCGAACAGCTGGCCGCGCGTATTCTGTCTGAACAGGCCGAAGTGGGTTCTGAAAAAATCCGCCGCGGCATGATCGACGAAGATCAGTTCCGCAAGCTCGTCCAGGTTAGCCGCGACATGAGCGAAATTCCGCTCTACATCGACCAGACCGGCGGTATCTCCATCGCCCAGCTTGCCGCGCGCGCCCGTAAACTGAAACGCCAGCGCGGCCTCGGCTGTCTGATCATCGACTACCTCCAACTCGTGGTCGGCTCAAAGCGAACCGGGGAAGGCCGCGTCCAGGAAGTCACCGAAATCACCACCGGCCTCAAGGCGCTCGCCAAGGAGCTTCAGGTTCCCATTATCGCCCTGTCCCAGCTCTCCCGTCAGGTCGAGCAGCGCGAGGACAAGCGGCCCCAGCTTTCCGACCTTCGTGAATCGGGCTCGATCGAGCAGGACGCGGACGTCGTGATGTTCGTGTTCCGTGAGGAGTATTATGTCGAACGCCTGAAGCCCAACGAAGGCACGCAGGAATTCATGGAGTGGCAGCAGAAAATGATGCTGGTCTCCGGCAAGGCGGAAGTGATCATCGGTAAACAGCGTCACGGTCCCGTCGGTGCGGTCCAGCTCGCGTTTGAAAACCAGTTCACCCGCTTCTCCAACTTGGCCAGAGATGCCTATATGCCGGAAAGATTGGAGTAGGTGGAAGCTGATTTTGCGGGCGCCAAGTGATGTCTGCAAGATGGCGCTGCTGTGCGGTCTTGACCGGAAGCCCCCAAAAACGACGATAAACCCTGTATGCAGACCACTAACTCGTGTTAGATTTGGGCCAAGCAGGGAGAGGCGGGATGTTGGCCGCAAAGCTGTTGGCAGGGGTGCTCCGTGACGCGTCGATCATTGTCGTTGACCATCTCGGCGTCGCGCACCATTGCGGGCCAGCACACGTAACACCTTCCATCTGCGTCCGGGTTCACGATGCTGCGACCGCCTGGCATCTGCTTTTCAGTCCGCAGATTGCCTTCGGAGAAGGTTATGTCAGCGGCGCGATCACGATTGAAAAGGGTTCGCTGCGCGACCTGATGCGGCTAGCCGCGCATGAGCA
The DNA here is from genome assembly GCA_031365425.1 of Hyphomicrobiaceae bacterium. Taxonomy (GTDB): domain Bacteria; phylum Pseudomonadota; class Alphaproteobacteria; order Rhizobiales; family Hyphomicrobiaceae; genus JANXVY01. The sequence continues at coordinate 9,809 of JANLYB010000010.1, read as the reverse complement.
GTATCTTTGGCATCAAACTGCCTCTCCCCTGCTGCGCCAAGCGTCGAGTTTGTGGGCGGCGTTTCGCAACCGCCTCGATCAGATCAATTCGAAAACGCGCTCGAAACGCAATGTCGAACAACATTACGACATTGGCAACGAGGTGTTCGAATTGTTCCTCGATCCAGCGATGCAGTACACCTGCGCTTACTTCCCAGATGAAGCAGTAGTGGTTGGTTGCGAAGCCGTTGAGCAGCACTTACGCGAGGATCGTACGCTCGATCTTGACCATGCACAGCAGCGGCGCATGGACCACATGATCGCCAAGCTTGGTCTGAAGTCTGGCATGCGCGTCCTAGATGTCGGATGCGGGTGGGGTGGTTTTGCCATCGAATTGGCACGCCAATGCAATGTCATCGTCCACGGCATCTCGTTATCGAGGGAGCAAATCAAGTATGCCGAGGATAAGGTGCGCCGGGCTGGGCTCAGCTCTCGGATCACCTTTGAACTTGTCGACTATCGAGACCTGAAAGGAAGGTTCGACCGGATCGTTGCCGCAGGAATCCTCGAGCATATCGGGCGGCCCAATTTCCTGACTTTCTTTCGGACGCTGAACGGTTTGCTTGCGCCCGATGGCGTAATCTTGATTGATGCCACGGGACGGGTGGATGGTCCGGGCGGAACGAACCCCTGGATCAGAAAACACATCTATCCCGGGGGATACATTCCGGCGCTGTCCGAGGTGCAGAGGGCCGTCGAGAGAAGTGGCCTTGAACTCTACGACGCCGAGGTGTTTCGCATGCACTATGCGCTCACCGCGCGCGAGTGGGAGCGCCGCTTCACCCGCTCCGCTTCGGAGATCGCAGCGATAAAGGGGCAGGCGTTCGTGCGTAAATGGCAGCTCTATTTGGCCGCGAGCGAAATGTCCTTCATCTACGGGCGGTTTATCAATTTCCAGCTCCAGATGAGCAACAGCCGTTTCGCGACGCCGTCGACTCGCGCCTATCTCGAAAATCATGTGCGGCCAGTGGCCCACTCCTCGCATTTGGCGGCGGAATAGAAAGCGAACTGTGCTGGTTCTGGCAGTCCGCTATCCGGAGATCTTCGTCTGACCGCGCGCGAGCCAGTAACCAAGTAATGCGCCGAACACGATCTGCCAGACGATGATCAGCCCCATCGCCTGCCAGCGGTGAAATTGCATCGAACCGGGATCGGTCGTCATTCCCGGCAACAAGACGATGAACGCATCAATGCCGGCGATGACCGAACCTACGGCGAGGACGAACAGCCATCGGAAAATACTGCGGAACTGAGACATCACCAGCGCCAGGCTCAGCAGCGAGCCGAGCGCCATGATCAATCCGCAGATCAACCCGAGCCGGATCCGCTCTAGCGTTATGGAAAGGTAATCATACTGCTGGCGGATGACGTTAAGTTTCTCAAAGTCCTCGCCGTTGAACCGGTAGCGTTCGGCGATCTGCTGGAATGCCGCTTTGGTTGGTTCCGGGTTCTTCGAGACGACATACGTTAGATCACTTATCGAGGGCGCTATGATCCAATAGCATAAAGTGACAATAAGCACCGGCATGAGAAAGGCCCACCAGCGCCTCAGCCCCCACATCCAGAGGGCGATCCCGATTGGTATGCTGAAGATTAGCCCGACTTCTGGGGCTGGAATCGGCCTGGCAAAGGGAAGCAGGGGCATGTGCCGCACCCCGTATCCATCGGCTTCAAAACTGAAATACGAAAGCAAGCCGAATGACAGGGCTATCGCGCTCGAAATGGCCCCGACTTTCAGCGCATACTCGACCCCGCGCAGGTCTTCCACGGCAGCGGCGACCTCGGCCGGCAAATTCCCCTGCGGCGTGAGAATGTCGACCGATTTCGCAAACGCAGGCACCAACGCCAGATCGGTCGGCGCCAGCATGACGGGCAGCAGTTTGCGGTCAGCGCTGCGCCAGTATTTGCGAGCAATTGCAAGTTCCGTCACCGTGAAGCGGCCCGGTTGCACCGACTCCGGCGAGATCAGGAAAATCATCAGATCCGAGTCTTTGATGCTTTGTTCAATTCGTGAGCTGTAGCCCTCCCCGGGGTTTAGATCGTCCCGATCAAAAAAAACCGAGTGCCCGCGCTCGCGCAGCGCGAGGGCGAGTGTGTCTGCGACCGGTCTGCGCTCGCTCGCATAGGACAGGAAAATCTGCATGGACGTCCCCTTGCTATGTCTGTGATCGTCCTCCCGCCGGAAAGCCGATCGGCTCAGTCCTGTGCTGGCTGTGCAGGCTCCGCTGAATATTTGAAATAATTGCCGCCGAATGCCCACGAGACACCCTCAACGCGATAATAGGGTACCCCCCCGGTCCTAACCGCCAGCCAATAGATCCAAGCTTTCACCGGCCACATTCCGGTGGCAATCAGGGCCCGGCGCAACGTTGCGTCGGCCTCGCGGCGGAGCGCGCGGCTGCCTCCGTAGTACTAGGCCTGATCATGATGTGCGCAGACGCGACACTGCGCGGGGTCTTCCTTGGGCACAGCAAGACGCAGAATTTGGGGGACCGAACAACCGTCGGACATGGAGTCGTTCCAGCACTTCAAGGATCGAACCGGGGATTGCGGCATGTTCTGCCTCCACCGATAAAATAAACTTTTTCTGAAATAATATGTCAGGAAACTGTCGGTTCAACGTAATTTTGTCAATTGCCGTTCTAGGTGTGTGTGGCGGGACAACCGCCGCGCTTGCCGGCAATCGCGTCACCGAAGCGGGCCGGTTGAGTATAGCGTCACGCGCAGTCCGCCATGCGGTACCGGGGCTGCCGCCGGCTTGAACGGCAAGCCGGTTGCCCGGGCAAGGGTTACCTCTGTCGTGATCACCCCAACGCGCCAGCCGGAGAACCGTGTCTTGAGCGTTTGTCCGAGCGCGCGGTAGAGGGGTTCCACGTCTTTGATGTCGCCGATCCGGGTGCCGTAGGGCGGGTTCACGATGACGAGGCCGGGCAGTCCTTCGGGCGTGACGAGATCGCTGATCGCATGCTGCCGGAACTGCGTAAACCCGGCGACGCCCGCACGTGCCGCGTTGGCCTGGCTCATGGCGATCGCGCCCGCGTCCCGGTCACTCCCGTAAAACCGGACTGCAGGCGTCGTGCTACTCCCGCTGCGGCACAGATGCTGCCACGACGCCTCGTCGAACGTTGCGAGGCGCTCGAAGGCGAAGTTCCGCGAGCGGCCCGGATTTAGTCCAGCGGCAATTTCTGCCGCCTCGATCACGAACGTGCCTGAGCCGCACATTGGGTCCACGACGGGCTCGTTGCCGTCATACCCGCACTGGCGCAGGAAGAGCGATGCCATCGTTTCCCGCATGGGGGCCTTGTTGACGGCTTCCTTAAAGCCGCGCTTGTGCAGCAGTTCGCCTGACGTATCCACACCGATGGTGCACATATCGTCCTCAAAGCGCACCCTGATACAGACCCCGGCTTCGGGGGAGACCGGTGCTCCCAGTTCCTCGGTGATCGCCCGTTCGATGCGCTGGGCCGCCGCACCCGAATGATAGATGCGCGACGTCTTGCAGGTCGCCTCTACCCGGAATGGCACATCCTGGCGTAGCACTTCGCCCCACGCCATGCGCCGCGCGCGCTTGTCGAGTTGTGCCAGATGGAGGGCGCGAAACGAAGCGATGCGCGCAACCACGCGGCTCGCGCCACGGATCAAGAGGTTCGCCCGCCAGACCTCGGGCCAGCCGCCGCTGACCGTCACGCCGCCTTTAGCCGGTAAAACGTCCTTGAAATCCTTTTCCCGTGCCTCGTCGCAAAGCAACGCTTCCAGGCCCGGTGCTGTTGCCAGGAAAATTTCCAAATCACTGTCTGTTGTCATCGCGCATGCATACCGGGAACCCTTGGCCGCATCGACATCTTTCTCCGTTCTGCTCTCTTGGCGACGAATCGCTACGCGCACGCTATAAGCGCGCCATGAATGATCACATTGAAATCAAGCCGCTGATCCGCGAATCGAGCACGTCTGAGTCGACCAACGTGAAGGTTGTGCTGGAGGAGTTGGAGGCGGGCACGATCCAAATTCCAGACTATCAGCGCGACAGCGATCAGTGGGATGCCACCACGAAGTCGCTGCTCGTAGAGTCCGTCATCAACAACCTGTCCATCCCCGCCTTCTTCTTCGAAGTCGGCCTGGATAAAGACGGCGTCGAGCGCAACCAGGTCATCGACGGCCAGCAGCGCTTGACGACGCTCGGCCAATTCTACCGCAATGAATTCCGTTTGGTGCCGAGCAGCGACGCCACTTACATCCCGCCTAATAGTCTTCACTACGCGGGCAAGACCTTCGCCGAATTACCGCCTGTCTATAAATCCGCGTTCCAGAAATACCGCCTCACCGTTATCAAATTGCGCGATCTGGAAAACATGCGGCTCGAAGTGTTCCGCCGCATCAACCAGGGGGGCACCCCGCTCAGCGGCCAGGACATCCGGCTCGCCTACTACGGTGAACATTCGCCCGCCATCGCCTTCATCCGCTTGGTTGGCGTCTACGACGGCCAGCGCCAGGCCGCTCAACGCTTCGTCCTGGGTGCGCTTGAGAATTATGGCCTCGCCTACCCCTGGGCTGACCACACCGCAGCGGACGCGTGGAAAGACCTGTGGGAAGACAAGGAAATGGCGCGCGGCCAAACCGCGTCCGAGATGTTTCTGTGGAGCTTGATGGCCGCGCAATATTCCCAGTTGGATGGCATCATCCAAAACAAAGACGCGCTGTCGAAATTGAACGTCCGGTTCAATCAGAACATCGATGATGCCCTCGATGTCTATTGCGCCCAATTGAACTACCAGGACCGCAATCCGCCCGCCCCGCCCGTTCTGTTCACCGCCGATGAATTGAAGAACAGCTTTTTCCCCTTCTTCGCGTCGTGGATCGAGGAATTAGGAGCAAAAGGTCCAAGCCTCGACGTCCGCAAGCACCGCACTGTCGCCTCAATCATTGGTGCGGCCTACCGCATGAAGATCGACACAGCAGGGTTCAGCCCGCACCAGTGGACCAAAGCCGTCGAATTCATCCGCCGGCCGACCGAAAGCGCGATCGCAATGGGCGTCGACTGGCCTCAGAGCAAAGGCCGCTGGGATGGCGTCAAAGGCCACCGCGCCCAGCTTCAAGCCGCCAGCGATCTAGCCGCAAAAATCGCGTCATGACCGGTGATTTGCCTCAGTTTCTTGAGACTGTAGACCCATCCGCGCGAACTTTCCCGGCAAGCTGGCGTGACGCCGCCATCCGGGAACTCTACGACGCGAAGAGTGGTGGCTTTCGCTGCCCCGGCTGCGCGGCCACCTTCCGCCGCCCCGGCGAACTCCGCCGCCTCCACGGCGACCACATCATCCCTTTCAGCCGCGGCGGCCTCACTGTCTGGTCGAACCTTCAACTCCTGTGTGCTAACTGCAACCTGCGAAAGCACGCAAAGCTATGACACCCGTCATTTGATCACTGCCCAACTCGTCACCAATCCGCCGCAGCCAACGTTTTTCTCGATTGGACTTGGAACCGTAGAATGCCCACGACTGGAACCCTCGACGGCCTGCCCGGCCTGGTCACCATCGACCTCCACCAGGTCGCGGCGAACTGGCGTGCTTTAGCGGCGCTGTCGGCACCTGCCGAATGCGCTGCCGTCGTCAAAGCCGATGCCTACGGGCTGGGTGTTGACCGCGTGGTCCCGGCGCTCCTCGAAGCCGGCTGTAAGACGTTCTTCGTTGCAACCGTGGATGAGGCGGCCCAAGTTCGCGCCCACACGAACGCCGCCGTCATTTACGTTCTCGACGGCCTGATGGGCGGCGCGGGTCCCCGCCTTGCGGACCTGGGTGCACGTCCAGCCCTGGCTTCGCTCGATGATTGCCTGGAATGGGCCGCCCTGTGCGATGCGCGCGACCGCGTGATGGGCGCTGCCGTCCACCTCGACACCGGTCTCAATCGCCTCGGCCTGAGTGCCGCCGACGTGTCCAAGCTCTCTGCCGACGCCTCTCTTTTCAACCGCATCGGCGTGTCGCTCGTCATGAGCCATCTGGCTTGCGCCGACGCGCCTGAGAACCCGATGAACGCCGCGCAACTCCTCGCATTCGAACAACTCAGGGCCGCGCTTCCGCCTGCGCCCGCCAGCCTCGCCGCCTCCGACGGCTTGATGCTGGGCCCCGACTATCGCTTCGATTTGGTCCGCCCCGGATATGCGATCTACGGAGGCCAGCCGACCAAGGGCATGACCGCGCCTGTCAAACCAGCCGTTCGGGTGCAGGCGCGTGTGCTTCAGGTCCGCGACGTTAACGAGGGCGATAGCGTTGGGTATTCGGCGCACTGGCGCGCGTCGCAGCCCTCCCGCATCGCGACGATCGCTGCAGGTTACGCCGATGGCTACGCTCGAGCTGCCAGCGCAGCGACCAACGCGAACGGCGCCCAGGTTGGCTTCAAAGGCCGCATGGCCCCCATCGTTGGCCGCGTTTCCATGGACCTCATCACCGTCGATGTCACGGGTCTGGGCGATGCGGCCCCGCAACGCGGAGATTTCGTCGATCTGATCGGGCCCGGCCTTAGCTACGAGGCAGTCGGCGCCTCTCAGAAAACCATCGGCTACGAAGTCCTGACCCGCTTGCCCCACCGCTTCCACCGCCGCTACGTTCCATAAGCCAGCGGATGTCCCCACTGGTCCCTTCCGGCCGGTCTGCCGCATTCGCCTAATGCTGCGGCGCACGCTATGATCCAGGTTCGACGAGCGGCCAGCCGTTGCTGGACGAAGCGGCGAGCGCTGGACCTGAAAGTTTCGGCCCACAACTTTCGCAAGGACAAGAGGAGACCGGCAATCCGGCAAGACTGGACCAGGGTATTGCGTCGTGGCGAAGAAGCCATTCGCGAGCGGCTGGCGCGTCCGCCGGTTTCTCAAGGCAGTGACGCCGCGCCTGCCGTTGCTCCTGTCCCTCCTGCTGAAGCCGCAGCGCCTGAGGTCATTGCAGAAGTGCAACCGCCCGCCGAAAGCACTGCGGAATCAAAGGCCGCCGAAGCTCCCGCTGCATCTGCCGATGCAACGCAGGAAACACCGGCACCCTCCGGGCCAACCCCGGTTCCAGCCACCCCTGATGCGGTACCTTCTGCGCCGCTCCCGCATTTGTTTGCCCAGCTCTCGACGGGTGATCGCATTTTGCAGCCGTTGCTCTACCGGGATCGCACGTTGCTGATCGCGCTGGGCATCTTGGCGTTTCTGTCGCTTTCGACCGTGGTGGCCACCATTCCGTTTGGCGATGAGCCGCCCGAACAATCCGCAGAGCAGGAAAAGCGCGGACAGGTCGAAAAATCCGAAACGATCACCGTGGAACTGGTCGAAGAACCCGATGCCCAATCGAAATCGAAGATATCGCAGATGGGCGAAAACGCCCCTGTCGCGCCGCCCACGCCGCCTACGCCTGACGAGCCCAGTCCTCCTACGCCGCCCGAACCCGACGAAAAGCCAGCCGAACCCGTCAAGAAGCCCGAGCCTCAAAAGGCCGAAAAACCCGCCCAGAAGCCGCTGACCATCGATGATTTCGACGTGACCATGAACGACTACGCCAAGGCCGTCGATCAGGCCCAGGAGCAACGCCGCCGCCAGAAGGCCCAGCAGCAAACGTCGCAGCCCCCACGTATTGGGGGTGCCGCCCCGCAAGGCCAGCAGAGCCCATACGTGAAATCCGTGCTGGCAATCGTCGCCTCGCACAAACCGCAGGTGTATATGAATAAGGGGGACGTCTACGTCCAGTTCATCCTGAACATGAGCGGGCAGATCGCTGCGATCAAAGTCATCCAAACGAGCGGCGATAAATTACTGGATCAGATCGCCTTGGATAGTCTCAAGGTGCTGAAATTTCCGGTTCCGCCGCCTAACGTCAACCCCAATGATCTCAACTACGTCATCCACTACGTCATGCATTGATCGTCAGTGCTTCCAAAACCGGTCGTACATGCTGAGCGCAATTTCGAGAGCGATCAGCGCGATGATGTACCATTCCAGCCGGTGGCTGGTGCGCGTCGAAATTAGGTCCACAATCGTGTCCGCCGTTTCGCGGATGACGACCAGCTTGCGGTCGATGGCGCGTGCCCGCTGCGGCAGATCGTATTCATCGACGAGCTTGGCCCAGAATCGCTCAAGTTCGGGATGATCCCACAGCACGTCGGGCTTCTCGTCCAAGTCCACCCGGGACGCCATACGCTGCTGAATGAGCAGCGCTTCGCCGATCTGTTCCAGTAACTCAGACTGCGGCGCGCGTGGAAGTTCGCGCTTGGCAAGGCTTTCGGCAATCGGCGTAATCCGCTCGAACGCTTTGGCGATCCGGCGCTCGTCGTAGGCCAGCGCTACCGACACCGCCAACACCTCGGCCACCAGCAACAACCGGTTCGGCTCGGCGTTTTTGAGCTGGATTGCGCCCGATGACGAGAGCAGTTCGTCGTCGCTTGGCTTGATCACCAGTTGCGCCGTCTCGATCTCGCGCTCGTCGAGCTGAAACACTATCCGGTCGCCCAGCCCGCGAATGAGATCCTCCTCCTCAATCGGGTTCAGGCCGAAGAACACTGCCGCCCCAGACTTGAAGATCATCACCGAGCCGCCGCTTTGGGTGCGAAACGCCAGCGGATCGGACGAAAACGCGTCCTCGCGCTCCAGCCCTTTGAGGTCGATCCGCTCGCCAAGCTGCAACGCCCGCACACGCATCGTGGTCGCAGGAACTGCCGTCGTCGCCACCGCCGTCGAAGCTACCGTCTTGCTGATCTCGTTCATGGCCCAAGCTTCGATCATTGCAGTTGGCGGAGCTTAGCACGGCTCCAAGACGGTTGCGCACAAGTCTGGGCCGCAATATCAGGAACGACGCTTGCGGAGGGTTAGATGGAGGCACGCGTGGTGCGAGAAACTATAGTCCATGATGACGAGGACGCAGACGACATAGCCATGTACGACGCCCGCAAGGCCGAGTTGCCGTTGTTGCGCGGCAATAGCCACCGCTTGAATAAAATGAAACTGTCCCCTTTGGCGGTGCTGGGCGAGATCGTTTGGCTCATGAGCCAATCGAAACTGCACAAGTCGTTTTTCATCAGTGATCTTGAGTGGTTCGTGATGACGCCCGTGATCCTGCAGCAGTTCCGCATGTTCTATGACCAGGACAAACCGATTGGGGTTGTGCTGTGGGCAAGCGTGGATGCCGAAGTGTCTGCCCGCCTCGCGCAGGGCGGCGGCAAGATGCGCCCCCAGGACTGGAAGAGCGGCAACGAACTGTGGGCCGTCGAAGTCATCGCCCCGTTCGGCGGCGCCCCCGCCATGCTGAAAGACCTCAAGGAAAAAGTCTTCCCCAGCCGCGAAATAAAAGCCGTCGTCGTCCAGGACGGCAAGAAGACGGTGGCGACGGTGTGATGGGGTGTCGCGCATCAAGCGCTCTGCGGCTGCGGATATCATGGCGTCATGAAGCTTCCGCGTGAGCAGAATTATCGACGGAGGCGGGTATGAAAATTCCACATCTTCTTACAGTGGCGGTGCTTTTACTAGGTGCGTACTCAGCAAGCATGGCGTTTTTCTTTATTAGAGCGCGCGAGGAGTGTGGCCTGACACCAGAAGGTGGGGCGGAGTGGGCCATAGCTCAAGTAAAGGAGAATATCTCCAAATTGCTCGATAACAGCCCTTCCCCCGAGCAACTTAAGGAGCTCCCGGAGTATACTCAGGTTGGCCGCTATGGATCTGGATGGTTTGTAAAGAGGGTGTCGCCAAATTGGGTTATTGGCGAGCGTGGATACTACGATGTTACATTCCGCGCCAGAAGATCAGTTTTTGTCGAAAC
>JANLYB010000009.1:0-3406 GCA_031365425.1 Hyphomicrobiaceae bacterium | reverse complement strand
CGGTGGCCGCGGCCTTGATGGGGGACATGCCGTAGTGGTCGTCTAGCGGGTGGAACAGGCGCATGTGGAGGATGGGGCGGACGCCGGGCCCACCTTGCTGGCTCGCTGTCAGCGAGACGTCGGAGGTGAAGCGGGCGGTGCCGCCGGCGGCGGTATATTCGTAGCCTTCGGGCCAGCCGGAGAGGCCGGGAAGGACGGTCATGCGGTCCGGGCGGAGGGCGTAGAGTTCGCGCAATTCGCCGTTGAGGGCGACGGCTTCGACGTAGCTATTGCCGGAGACGAGCAGGTAGCCGATGAAGCTTTCCAGGAAGTCGATGCCGGTTTGGTGGGGGCTGGGGCTGGCGAGGAGGGAGAGGAGCGGGTGGTCTTCGAGTTCGTTTGGGCCGTCGTAGAGGCAGAGCGGGATCGAGGCTGCGGCTTCGGCGATCATGCGGACGCAGCGGTAGACGATCGCGTTCTGCATGAAACCTTCGCGCGAGAAGGCGGCGTAATCGCGCGTGGACCAGACCGGCGCGCCGAGGGATTCGAAGGCGATCAGGGGGCCGGTGCGGGAGGCTTTGGATTCGACGTTATCGGCAGTGGACGCTGCGACCCTCGCCCCGGCCCTCCCCACAGGGGGGAGGGGGAAGAAGGGCAACAGGCGCGCCAAGGCACTCTTGGCGGCTTTCGCTGCGCCGCCAAGAGGCGTCGGATCGCGATGCGCGTTCGGGATGAGCGGCATGAGGTGTTTCCTGGGAGAGAGGGCGCGGGGCGTTGCTTGGGACGTATGGGGCTCTGCCCGCCGGAAAGGGAAGATTGGGCCCCGCCAAAGGCGTGACGCCTTTGGAAACCCACGACTTTTGAGTTGCGCTTGCGGTGAGCGCTTGGACTAATCGGACGGAAGAATTCGCTGAGGAATGGGTCCTCGGACCAAGTCCGAGGATGACAAATGGTGAGGACGAGCTTGTAGCCGCCCCTCACCCCAACCCTCTCCCCGTGAAGGACAGGGAGAGGGGGAAGTGGAGCGCATTAACTTTGGCCAAATCTCTGAACCGGCGCGCATGCGCCAGGGGAGCGAAGGCGACCCGCGGCGAGCCGCGCCCGTCGGAGCTGCCCGAGCATAGCGAGGAATAGCAGCGTGAGACGATTAGAGAGAGCGGATTGTTGGGTCTCTTGAGGTGCCGAGGAGGAGGCTTGTCAGGGCCCAGACGAGGGCGTCGAGGCGGTCGGGGGAGCGGCCCGAAGCCAAGCCATCAGCACCGAAGGCGCACATCTGGTCTTCGAGTTGGGGGTAAGTGCCGACGTGGGAAACGCGGCCTTCGGCGTAGAGGGCAGCGACCGGTTCGGCGCGCAGCCACTTGCCACGGGTGGCGCGGACTTTCTGGACGGCGACGCCGGGATCGATCTGGCGCAGGACGGAGACGACCAGATCGCCGCCCTGGTTGATTTCGGCGACGATGCGATCGGCCTCGAATTCCTGGTAGGCGGCGACGGCGGCGCGCGCCCAGATGTGAGGTTCGCGGCCTTGAACGGTGCGGTCGGATATGACGTAGGCGCGGTTATCGGGACCGAGGCCGACGACGATGATGCCGCAAGCGTCGGAGGATGCCGTCGCAGAAACGGGCGGGTCGACGGCGACGACGATGGATTTGAGGTCGGGGATCGCGTTGACGCGATGGGCGTTGATCCAGTCGCGACGCCACAGGCTGCCGGCTCTCATGTCTACGATCTCGCCGTCCAGTTCCTGGCGGGCAAGCGCGGTGCCGGAATAGCGGCGGGAGATTTCCTTGATGAAGGCGGGCGCGAGGTTGGCGGCATTGTCATAGGTCTTCGATCTCGTGACGACGGTGGCCGGGTCGGCAATGATCTTGGTCAGCAGGGGCAGGGCTTTCGGCGTCGTGGTGACGACCATCTGCGGTGGATCGCCGAGGCGGAGGCCGAATTGCAGCATGTCCCAGCCGTGTTCGGGTTCGCGCCATTTGGTGAGTTCGTCGATCCAGGCGGTGTCAAACTGCGGGCCGCGCAGGGATTCCGGGTTGTCGCCGCCGAAGGCTTGCGCGATGGCGCCGTTGGGCCAGGTGAGCTGCATCTTGGAGGGCTCAAAACGGGGGCGTTCGTCGTTGCCGTGGATGGCGAGCAGGCCGGAGACGCCTTCGATCATGACGTGGCGGACGTCGCCTAAGGTTTCGCCGACAAGCGCTATGCGGGAAGCGGGTGCGTTGGCGAAGGGGGCGAGGCCGAGGGCTTTGGCGCGTATCCATTCAGCACCGGCGCGGGTCTTGCCGGCGCCTCGTCCGCCTAGCACGAGCCAGACGCGCCAAGGGTTTGATGGGTCCTGCTCGGGAGGGAGCTGGTCGTCGCGGGCCCAGATGTGCCAGTCTGTAGCCAGAGTTTCGAGGTCGCCGTCCGGGACTTCAGCCAGCATCTCCGGGAGGGTTCCCTTTTGCCATGATGCGCTCAAGGCGTTGCGCAATATCGCGCCGGAGGAGCATCGCGCGGGCGGGATCGGCGGCGAGAGAGGCGGCGTTGGCGAGAGCGGCTGTTCCGCTGGTGCCGGGGCCGTCAGTTGCGGCAGGGGGGGCGGCGTTTCCGGCGCGGGTGGATTTGGAGGCGGATTTTCCGGCGGGTTTGGTGAGGTCAGAATCCATCTCCGTGACGCGTTCGAAATTGCGTGCGAGGCCGGTCAGGGTGCGGGCTTCGCGCTCGTGGTCGGCGGATGAGGTGTTTGCGGCGGTTTCGGGGTCGGACATGCGTTGCTCCATCTGGGTCAGTTTGAGATTGATCGCGTTGTAGAGGCGCAGGATGAGTGCGGCGCGGGCGGCGCGAGAGGTGGTGGCGTGGGGTTTTGCGGCTGCATCGCCGGATGCGGACTGATCGCTTTTGCTGGCCGGAACGCGACGCAGCCTGTCGGATTTTCCCTTGTCGCGCAGCGGCCAGTTCTCGACGCTTCGGCGGGCGTATAGGTCCTGGTGGCGGATGCCGAACTGATGGCAGATTTCAACGACCGTCACTTTCGTGTCGGCATAGGCCGCGCGCACCTGCGCCCAGGCGGCGTCATCGATGTGCATGGGACCTCGTGGTGTGAGTGGTGGAGCAGACACCCCTCACACCAACCCTCTCCCGCTTTGATGTAAGACGGGCTGCGCCTTTTTGGGGGAGAGGGGGAAGTGCAGCGGGTTGACTTAGGCTCGGCGCGACTGCGCCAGGGAGCGATAGTGACCCGCGGCTCATGCCGCGCGCCCTAAGCGGAGCGCTTCGGCGCGTGAGCACGAGAGGAGAAGCCCGCTGGGCTTTTGTCATACGTTCCGGATTATATCTTTTTATACGTCAGGAGCGGTTCGGTGTCAAAGGGTGATTTGCATTTTTGTGATATTTTTCAATGTGTTATGCTACGGCGCGGGGAGCAACCGGTTATTATGCGGCTGGG
>JANLYB010000329.1:0-43618 GCA_031365425.1 Hyphomicrobiaceae bacterium | reverse complement strand
CAAGCTGTATGAGATCGGCGCGGGGACGAGTGAGATCCGGCGGATGCTGATTGGGCGCGAACTGTTTGTGGAGACGGCCTGATGGCTGTGATCAAGTCTCAGGTTTCGACGCGATCCGAGGTGTTTCAGGCTAACGCGACTTCGATGCGGGCGGCGCTGGAAGACGTGCGGCTTGCTGCCGACTGGGCGATTGCGGGCGGTGGAGCCGTTGCACTGGAGCGGCATCTATCGCGGGGCAAGATTGCGCCGCGCGACCGGGTGCAGCGGTTGATCGATCCCGGTTCGCCGTTTTTGGAAATTGGCCAGTTTGCAGGCCATGGCCTCTACGGCAACGAAGCGCCGGGAGCGGGGGTGATCGGCGGGGTCGGGCAGATCCATGGCCGCCCGTGCATGATCGTTTGCAACGACGCGACGGTGAAAGGCGGGACGTATTTTCCGCTGTCGGTGAAGAAGCATCTGCGGGCGCAGGAGATCGCGTTTGAAAACCAGCTGCCGTGTATCGCTCTCGTCGACTCGGGTGGGGCCAATCTGCCGAGCCAGGACGAAGTGTTTCCCGACCGCGATCACTTCGGGCGCATCTTCTTCAACCAAGCCAACATGTCGGCGGCTGGGATTGCGCAGATCGCGGTGGTGATGGGTTCATGCACGGCAGGCGGGGCGTACGTTCCGGCGATGTCGGACGTGTCGATCATCGTCAAGGATCAGGGCACGATCTTTCTGGCAGGGCCGCCATTGGTGCAGGCGGCGACGGGGGAAATCGTCAGCGCGCAAGACCTGGGTGGAGCCGATGTACATACGCGGCTGTCGGGTGTCGTGGACTATCTGGCGAATGACGACGCTCATGCATTGCAGCTCGCGCGGGATGCGGTTGCAGCCCTTGATGGGCCGAAGCGGGCTGATCTTAGGCTCGCGGCGCCGGAAGCGCCTGCTTATGACCCTGAGGACCTTTTGGGCATCGTCCCGTCTGAAACACGCACGCCCTATGATGTGCGAGAGGTGATTGCGCGGATTGTGGATGGGTCGCGGCTGGATGAATTCAAGGCGCGTTACGGGACGACGCTCGTCACCGGGTTTGCGCATATTCATGGCATTCCGGTAGGGATCATCGCGAACAATGGCGTACTGTATTCGGAGAGCGCTCTGAAGGGGACGCATTTCATCGAGCTGGTTTGCAAGCGGCGCATTCCGCTGGTGTTCATGCAGAACATCACCGGCTTCATGGTGGGCAGGAAGTACGAAGCCGCCGGGATCACCAAGGATGGCGCGAAGCTCGTCACAGCGGTTGCGACTGCGAAGGTGCCTAAGGTTACGGTGCTGATCGGCGGTTCGTTCGGGGCTGGAAACTACGGGATGTGCGGGCGGGCGTTCGGGCCACGGTTCTTGTGGACGTGGCCCAATTCGCGGATCTCGGTGATGGGCGGGGAGCAGGCGGCTGGTGTGCTCGCTTCCGTGAAGCGCAGCACCATCGAACGGGGCGGCGGGACTTGGAGTGCGGGCGACGAGGCGCAATTCAAGCGGCCGATCATCGAGCAGTTCGAGACGCAGGGGCGGCCGCTTTATGCGTCGGCGCGGTTGTGGGACGACGGGATCGTTGATCCGCGCAAGACGCGGGACGTGCTGGCGCTGTCGCTGGCGACGACGCTGAATGCTCCCATACCGGAGACGCAGTTTGGTATTTTCCGAATGTAGCAGGCAGCCGGGGACGTGCGCATGTTCAAGACCATCCTCATTGCCAATCGGGGGGAGATCGCCTGCCGGATCATGCGGACCGCGCGGCGGCTCGGGATCAGATGCATTGCGGTGTATTCGGACGCGGATGCGCGGGCGCAGCATGTTGCGCTGGCGGATGAGGCGTTCCGTATCGGGCCAGCACCTGCAAGTGAAAGCTATCTGCGAATTGAAGCGATTATCGCGGCGGCCAAGCGCGCGGGGGCAGAGGCCATTCATCCCGGCTATGGGTTCCTCAGCGAGAAGGCGGAGTTCGTCGAGGCGTGCGAGGCGGCAAGCATTGTATTTATCGGGCCGCCGGCGGCTGCCATGCGGGCGATGGGTTTGAAGGACGCCGCCAAACAGATCATGCAAAAGGCAGGCGTTCCGGTCGTTCCGGGATATCACGGCGGCAATGCAGACGCGAAGTTTCTGGCAGTCCAGGCGCGTGACATCGGCTATCCGGTGTTGGTCAAAGCCGCCGCGGGTGGCGGCGGCAAGGGCATGCGGCGGGTAGACAAGCCGGGGCAACTGGCAGCAGCCCTCGAGACCGCATCGCGCGAAGCCAAAGCGAGCTTTGGCGATGGCGGCGTGCTGATCGAGAAGTTCATTACCAAGGCGCGGCACATCGAAATTCAGGTGTTTGCCGATGGCCATGGCAACGCAGTGTCGCTGTTTGAGCGCGATTGTTCGTTGCAGCGGCGGCATCAGAAGGTGATTGAGGAAGCGCCGGCGCCTGGTATTTCGCCTCAGATGCGGCGGGCGATGGGGGAGGCGGCGGTCAAGGCCGCGCGGGCGGTCGACTATCGTGGCGCGGGGACGATCGAGTTCATCGCCGACATCTTCGAAGGGCTGCGCGCGGACAGGTTCTACTTCATGGAAATGAATACGCGGTTGCAGGTTGAGCATCCGGTGACGGAGGCGATCACGGGGCTCGACCTCGTCGAGTGGCAGCTGCGGGTGGCGGCGGGCGAGCCGTTGCCGTTGCGTCAGGAAGAACTTGCGATATCCGGGCATGCGGTCGAAGCACGGATTTATGCCGAGGATCCAAAACGGGCGTTCATGCCGTCGCTGGGGCGGTTGCAGCATTTGCATTTTCCGGCGGACGTTCGCGTCGATAGCGGTGTGGTCGAAGGGGATGAGATCACGCCGTATTATGATCCGATGATCGCCAAGCTGATTGTACATGGGGCTGACCGGACGGCGGCATTTGCCGCGCTTGCAACCGCGCTGGGCGAAAGCCGCGCGATGGGGTGCGCAACGAACATCACGTTTTTGAGGGCGCTGGCGGAGCATCGGGACGTTGCGTCAGGTAACGTCAGCACCGATTTGATCGAGCGGGAGATTGCGAGCTTGACCGTCGAACCCGAAGTTAGCGATGACGTGATTGCGCTGGCGGCCCTTGGGCAACTCGGGTTCTTGGGTGAACCTGGCGAGGCTGATCCGTGGCTGGCGTTACGGGGATGGCGTGCGTGGGGCGAGAGCCGGACGCATTTTCGATTGATCGCCGGTGAACTACCGGTCGAGGGATATGCTGTGACGGCTGGGCGGGGTGCGTTCAGGATCGAACTGCCGGGCCGGTCGTTCGACTGCGCGGTTTCTTCGCGCGAGGGCGATGCGATTGTTTTTGTCTGCGGTGAACGGCGCATCAAGGCTGCGGTAAAGGTTGGGGCTGACGAGATCGGGGTTTTTGCTAACGGTCAATCGTACGTGTTCGAGCGGCCTGGACCTGCGGACGCGCACAGCGATGAGCCCGTTGCAACCGGGCGGGTGGTGTCGCCGATGACGGGGCTGGTCAAGGTGGTGGCAGCGAAGGCTGGCGCGCGGGTGGCGCGGGGGGATCTGCTTGCGGTCATCGAGGCGATGAAGTTGGAACATTCGATCACGGCGGCGCAGGACGGCACGGTGGCGGGCGTTTTTGTAAGCGCTGGGGAGCAGGTGCAAGAGGGGCAGGAGTTATTGCGGTTTGCGGAGGCGCAGACGGATGGTTGAACCGGTCAAAATCGTCGAGGTCGGGCCGCGCGATGGGCTGCAAAGTGAGGCGCGGCTTATACCGGCGGCACAAAAGGTTGCGTTGATTGATTTGCTATCTCTGACTGGGCTGCGGACGATTGAGGTCGCGAGCTTCGTGTCGCCCAAGTGGGTGCCGCAGATGGCCGACAGCGAGGAAGTGCTGGCCTCGATCCAACGAAAGATGGGTGTCGCGTATACGGCGCTGGTTCCAAATCTTCAGGGGTACGAGCGCGCGCGGGCGGCTGCGGCGGACGAGGTGGCGGTGTTCATTTCGGCGTCGGAGGGGTTTTCGCGCAAGAACATCAATTGCACGATTGCAGAAAGTCTGGAGCGGGTGCGGGGGATAACGGCTGCGGCGCGGGCCGATGGGGTGCCGGTGCGGGGGTACGTGTCGTGTGTTGTCGCGTGTCCGTATGATGGGCCGACTTCGCCTGATGCGGTTGCGAAGCTCACGCGTGAGCTACTCGACATGGGGTGTTACGAGGTGAGCCTGGGCGACACCATTGGTGCGGGCGATCCTTCCAGCGTAAGCGGTATGCTGGAGGGCGTGTTGAAGCTCGTTCCGGTTCGGGATGTCGCCGGGCATTTCCATGACACGGGCGGCAAGGCGTTGAGCAATATCGGTGCGAGCCTTGAGATGGGGTTGCGCGTGTTCGATGCCTCGGTTGGCGGGCTCGGTGGTTGCCCGTTTGCGCCGGGGGCTCCAGGCAACGTCGCGACGGGGGCCGTTGTTGAGTTTTTGGCAGCGCGGGGATTTGAGTCCGGTATCGATGTGCAGCGATTGGGCGAGGCGGCACGGCTCGCGCTGGAGCTGAAGGGAGGCTTGCGGCGATGAGCATGCAGACGATCAAAATCGAGCGGAGCCCAAATGGCCTGGCGCGGCTGACGCTGGCGCGGCCCGACAAGCACAACGCTCTGAATATCGCGATGATCCGGGAGCTTACGGAGGCGGCCCGTGTGCTCGGCGGTGATCCGGCAGTGCGGGTGGTGGTGCTGGCGGGCGAGGGCAAGAGCTTCTGTGCCGGTGGCGATCTCGATTGGATGCGCGAGCAAATGTTCAAGGACCGGGAGGGGCGGGTAGCTGAGGCGGGGGAACTTGCTGCCATGCTGAGCGCGCTGGACGCGATGCCCAAGCCATTGATCGGGCGAGTGCATGGGCCTGCCTATGGAGGTGGCGTGGGGTTGATGGCGGTTTGCGATACGGTCATTGCCGCCGATACGGCGAAGTTTGCCTTGACCGAAGTCCGGCTGGGGCTGATCCCGGCGACGATCGGGCCGTTCGTCGTGCGACGGATCGGTGAGCGTGGGGCGCGGCGGTTCATGCTGAATGCACGGACGTTGGATGCCGCAACGGCGCTGGGCTTGGGTCTTGTTTCGGAGGTTTTGCCGGGCGCGGAGTTGGACGCGGCTGTTGATGCTGAAGTATCGGCGCTCCTGGAGTGTGCGCCAGGTGCCGTGACGGCGGCTAAGGCGCTGTGTCAGCACCTTGCGCGTCATGCGAGTGAGGATCAGCAGGCTTGGACGGTTAAGCAGTTGGCCGATCGCTGGGAAACCGCCGAAGCGAAGGAAGGGCTTAATTGCTTCTTTGCACGCCGCGAACCGTCGTGGCGGCGCAAGGACTGATCATTTCGCTCGTTCGAGATCGGTCTTCAGGGCGGCGAGGAAGCGGGCGCCTTCGCCGCCGTTGACGACGCGGTGGTCGAACATGATCGACAACGGTAGAACTTTGCGGACCGCTGGGGTGCCGTGGTGGGCGACGACGGCATCGCGCGCCTTGCCTGCGCCGATGATGGCGACTTGCGGGGGAACGATGACGAGGTGGGCGTAGCGGCCCCCGAACCGGCCGAAGTTAGACAGTGTGATGGTTGCGCCTTTGAGTTCTTCGGGCGGAACGACGCGGGCGGCGGCGTCGGTGCGCAACCGGTCGAGGCCGGCGCGGAGGTCGCGGGTGTCGCGTTCGCCGACGTTGCGTAGGACGGGCACGATCAGGCCGTCGCCGGTATCGACGGCGATGCCGACATCGATGCGCTTGATGAGGTGGCGGGTGGCAGCCCCGGAATCGTAGTGCGCGTTCATGGCGGGTTCGGCGGCGCAGGCCGCTGCGATGGCGCGGATCAGGCGGACTGTGATGTCTTCATCCTGCGCCCAATCTCCGACGTCGGCATCGTCTGTGACGCCGGCGGGAACGACTTCCCGGTGGGACTGGCTCATGCGCTGCGCCATCGCCCGGCGCATGCCGCGCAAGGGTTCGCCCGCACCTAATTGGGTCATGCTGCGGGCGGCACGTTCGACGTCGGCGCGGGTGACGCTGCCGCCTGTGCCGGTCGGGTCGACGTGATCGATATCGACGTTGAGGGTCTTTGCGAGGGCTCTAACGGCGGGGGAGACGAGCCGCTGGGTGGGCTGTCCGCGTGATGCCGGTGCGGGCGCGCGTTCGGCTTTGGGCTGGTCCAGTGCGCCGACGACGGTGCCGGAATCCTTAACTTCACCGCTGACGAATTCGACGAGGACTGCGCCGACTTTGACGAGATCGCCCTTGGCGGCGAACAGCTTGGCGATGCGGCCGCTGCGGGGGGAAGGGACTTCGACAACGGCCTTGTCAGTTTCGACGGAGACGAGGGGCTGGTCGGCCACAACGTTTTCGCCCTCGCTCACGTGCCAAGCCACGATTTCGGCTTCTTGCAGGCCCTCGCCGAGGTCGGGAAGAACGAAGTTGCCGTCCATGAGTGATGCTTCCTTCTAACCGTAGGCGCAGACGCGTCCTGTTAAGTGTAGGCGCATGCGCGCCGGGCGGCGGCGGTGATGCGTCCAGTCGATGGCATGTAGTGCTGTTCGAGCTTTGGCAGAGGGACCACTGTGTCGTAGCCGGTGACGCGTTCGATGGGGGCGAGCAGGCTCATGAGGCCGCGTTCCGCGATGCAGGCGGCGATCTCCGCGCCGAACCCGCCGGTGCGGGCCGCCTCGTGGACGATGACGCAGCGCCCGGTCTTCTTAACGGAGGCGAGGATGGCATCCTCGTCGTAGGGCTTGAGGGTGGCCAGATCGATGACTTCGGCGCTCAGGCCGTCTTTGGCCAGTTCATCGGCGGCGGCGAGCGTTTCGCGGACGGCAGCACCCCACGAAACCATAGTCACGTCGCGGCCTTGCCGGAGCACGAAGGCAGTGTCGAGCGGGAGGGCTTGGCCATCGTCGGTGACGTCTTCTCTGATCGAGCGGTAGAGCCGCGTGGGTTCGAGAAAGACGACCGGATCGGGATCGCGAATGGCCGCCAGGAGAAGTCCGTAGGCGCGCGCAGGAGACGAGGGAATAACGACCCGCAAGCCGGGGATGTGGGTGAGCATGGCTTCGGTGCTTTCCGAATGGTGCTCGGGCGCGCGGATGCCGGCCCCCGTCGGCATGCGCAAAACCATCGGGCAGGTGATGCGGCCTTGGGTGCGGGTGCGCAGGCGGGAAGCGTGGTTCACGAGATGATCGATGCAGGGGTACATGAAGCCCATGAATTGGATTTCGCCAACGGGCTTGAGGCCTTGGGCCGCCATGCCGACGCACAGGCCGCTGATGAGCGCTTCGGCCAAGGGGGTATCGATGACGCGGCCGGCACCGAACCGTTCTTGGAGGCCAGCCGTTGCGCGGAAAACACCGCCGTTGACGCCGACATCCTCGCCGAGGACGACGACGTTGTCATCGTCAGCCATGCTGCGTGCGAGCGCGACAGTGACGGCCTCGACGAGGGTCAGTTCAGCCATTGCCGTTTGCCCCCTCAAGTTCGTCCTTCTGCCGCTGCAGGACGGGCGGCAATTGTTCGTAGAGGTGATCGAACATGCTGGCGGGCCGGCGGGGAGAAAGTGCCAGATAGCGCTCGACGCCCTCTTCGACCTGGCTTTGGCATGCCGCGATCAGGGCTTCCTCATCGGTTTTGGTCCAAACGCCTTGAGCGACGAGATATTTCTTCAAGCGTGCGATGGGTTCTAGCTGCCAGTGTGCCTTGACTTCTTCGTCGGAGCGGTAGCGGCGCGCGTCGTCTGCGGTGGTGTGGTCTCCGAGACGGTAGGTGACGGCTTCGATCAGGGTGGGACCTTGCCCCGCACGGGCCCGGGCGATGGCTTCGTCCATGCTGGCGCGAACGGCAATGACGTCATTGCCGTCGGCCTGTTCGCCGGGCATGCCAGAGGCGATGGCCTTTTGCGCCAGCGTTGCCGTGGCGGTCTGGCGTTTGAGCGGGACGGAGATCGCCCATTGATTGTTGTCGATGACGAACACGACCGGCAATTTATGGAGCGCCGCCATGTTCATAGCTTCGTAGATGTCGCCTTTCGATGTTGCGCCATCGCCCATACAACACACAGCGACGCGGTCTTGCCGTTTGAACTTAAAGGCCATGGCGGCACCCACGGCGTGTGGGGCTTGCGAGCCAATCGTGATGCAGATGGGGAAGTCTTCACGTGGGCCCTGGAAATTACTGCCGCGTTCGTCGCCGCTCCAATAGGCGAGAATTTCTTCGATGGTGACGCCGCGCCACAGGAGAGCGCCGTTCTCGCGATAGGTCGGGAACAAGACGTCGGTCGCAGCCATTGCGCTGGCGGTGCCGATTAAGACGGCTTCCTGGCCGAGGGCGACGCCGTAGGTTCCAAGCCTCCCGGTGCGCTGCAGTGCAACGGCTTTGGCGTCGAGGGTGCGGAGCAGCACCATGCTTCGATACAGCGGAATAAGCGCGGTAGCTTCGCGCGCGAAGAGTGGCAGCGGTTTTGTGATTCCGCCGCTGGCGCTCAGATAAGCACGCCGCCTGATCTGAAATTCGGCGATAACGGGCAGGGTGGACGAGTCGTTTCCCCGTTCGAGCGGCATGCCGGCAGACCCTCCGCAATGGTTGGTATGACGATGGCTGTCCGGCTCAAGCTAACACTGTTGATGCCGGCTGAATAAGCGAAAATATGGTGGCGGGCGCGGGCGCATGCAAGCTGTCAAATGGCTTGCATCCCGGGGAAAACGGCCGGGGCGAGTGTGCGGGATACGAGCCCGGTCGTGGCATGGGTGGGCATTTGATTGAGCTTGAGCAGGAAAGATTCTAGGCGGCGGGTTCGGCGTGGCCGAAGACGCGGGCGATGTTGGGGAAGCTCTGGCGTACGGCGCGCTCGACCGCGTCGATGTGGTTGTGCATTTCCAGCACCCGCATCTGGGCTGGGACGTTGCAGTGGTAGTTGACGACGATGCCAGCTTGGGTGTTGCGGGCGCGAACGTCGTGAATGGCGCTGAGGCTGCCCTCGACTGCGGCGAATTCAGTGAGCGCTAGTTCGATTGGCTTGATGTCGGCGGGGGCGAGGTCGACGCCGTTGAGAGCGCGCACTTCCAAGGGCTCGAGGTGGGTTTCGATTTCAACGCCGTCGCCGAGTTCGAGAGCGATGGCGTCTTCCAAACAGGTCGCCAAACGGTGGCCTTCCTGAACCGTGAAACGGCCGTCGACTTCCATGTCGAGGCTGACGGACAGGCGGCCGGCGACGCGCTGCACCGTGATGTGGTGAACCGGCTGTTTGGTCACGGCGGCGACGTGAAGGATGCGTTCGAGAATGGTTTCGTCATCGAGCGTCTTGGGAGCAGCAGACACGATGACCGAGGCTTCGGGGTAGGCCTTGCGAACGGCTGAGACAACGTCGTCTTTGATGGCGGCCATGCGGTCGAGCGACAGTGTGCGGGCAACAAAGATGGCGATTTCGGCGAAGACTTCGTGGCCCACTGCACGAACGCGGACGTTGTCGAGGCCGGCCACGCCATCGACGTTTGAGGCGATTGTCTCGATCGACGCAGTGAGGTCGCCAGGGACTGCGTCCATCAAGGTATCGACGGTGCGCTTGCCGAGCCGGTAGCCAGCGATAGCAATGAAGATCGAGACGCCGATGGCGGCGACCGTGTCGCCTTGGGGGTAGCCGAAGTTGGCGGCGATCAGACCGAGGAGGACGAGGGCGGAGCTCACGAGGTCGGATTGGAAGTGGAGCGCGTCGGCGGCGAGAGCTTCGCTCTTAGTGTCCTTGGCAATCTTCAGGAGGCTGCTGGAGCGCACGATGTCGACGATGATGGAAATAATAAGGACGGCGTATGCAACTTTCGAATTGACGATTTCGTGCGCGCCGCTCGAAAGGCGTCCGATGGCTTCGATGGCGACGTAAGCGGCGACCCCAAACAGCAGGCCGGTTTCGATGAGGGCTGCGACTGCTTCGATCTTGCCGTGGCCGTAGGGATGGTTGGCGTCAGCGGGTTTGGAGCCGATGCGGATGGCATAATAGGTCATGATGGTCGCGCCGACATCCAGCAGCGCATGGAGGGCATCGGATAGCAGGCCGAGGCTGCCGGTGATAAAGGCAGCGACGAATTTGCCGATGGCCAAGCCTGCACTTGCCAGGATGGAGTTGAAGGCGGCATCTTCTTTGATGTTGCTCATCGGTGGGCCTGCTTTGGTGCGTTAGGCTGCGTGTGGCTTGCCGTTACGGAGTGGGTTGATTTGCCCGCCGATTTCGCGCGAGGATCGGCTCGTGGCCTTTCAATGGGACTTCTAACTGATTGCAGGCCTGCGCGTCCTGGTTTGTGATCAATGACGTGTTCGGCGTTTAATAATTCCGGTTTCGATTGGGGTGGCGGGAGAGTTCGAGAGGGCGCGATGATGACGCGCGCAGGATCGCTGTTTGCCGCGTTTGGGTGACGGGATAACATGGACATGACTGCTCACAGTGTATCGGACCGGCCGGAGCCGACGTTTGCCGAGCTGTTTACCCCCAAGCTCGTGACGATTTTGCGCGAGGGGTATGGCTGGGGCGATCTGCGGGCCGATGCGATTGCGGGGTTGACTGTTGCCATCGTCGCGCTGCCGTTGTCGATGGCGATTGCGATTGGGTCGGGGCTCTCGCCCGATAAGGGGCTTTTTACGGCGATTGTTGGCGGGTTTGTGATTTCTGCGCTGGGCGGTAGCCGGTTTCAGATTGGCGGGCCGGCGGGCGCTTTCATCGTACTGATCGCGTCCATCGTCGAACGGCATGGCTATGACGGCCTCGTGCTGGCGACGGTGATGGCTGGGTTGATGATGATGGCGGTCGGGTTTCTCCGGCTAGGGACGTACATCCGATACATTCCGTTCCCGGTGACGGTGGGGTTCACGAGCGGCATTGCGGTCATCATTTTTGCAAGCCAGCTAAAGGAACTGTTTGGGTTGGATATCTCAAAGGAGCCTGCGGAGCTGATCCCGAAGCTCGGGGCGATTTGGGCGGCTTTTGGGACAATCAAGCCGTTGACGGTTGCCGTGTCGGCGCTGGCGCTTGGGATCATTCTAGGATTGAAGCGCGTCCGGCCGAAATGGCCGGGGTTCCTCATTTGCATTGCGGTGACGGCGGCGCTGACGGCGATGTTTCATCTGAACATCACGACGGTCGGTTCGCGGTTTGGCGGCATTCCGCATGGGCTGCCTTGGCCTTCGCTGCCTGGCTTCGATCTGGCGAAACTGCGGGCGGTGTTTCCTGATGCGGTGACAATTGCGCTGCTGGGGGCGGTAGAGTCGTTGCTGTCGGCGGTGGTGGCGGATGGCATGTCGGGGCGCAAGCACCGCTCCAACTGCGAACTCGTCGCGCAAGGGCTTGGCAATATTGCTGCGGTGACGTTTGCCGGGATGTGTGTGACGGGTACGATTGCGCGGACGGCGACTAACGTCCGGGCGGGCGCACATGGGCCGGTCTCAGGTATCTTGCACGCGATTTACATCCTCGTTTTCATGCTGATTGCCTCGCCGCTCGCCAGTTATATTCCGCTGAGCGCGCTGGGTGCGGTGCTTGCAATCGTTGCCTGGAACATGGCTGAGCGGGCGGAGTTCGTCAGCTTGCTGCGGGCGTCGCGGGAGGATGCGGCGGTGGTCTTGGCGACGTTTTCGCTGACAATCTTTGCCGACCTGATGACGGCAATTGCGACGGGAGTAACGCTGGGGGCGTTCCTGTTCATGCACCGGATGGCCGAGGCTGTGGAAATCGAAGGCGGCGGGAGGGGAGGCAGCCGGGACGAGGCGGATGCGACGGGCGCGGCGCGGTCTGTCTATGAACCGGCGGACGGCGAGGTGATGATCTATCGCATCACCGGGGCATTCTTCTTTGGGGCATCGGCGGCCGTGAGTTCGGTGCTGGACCGGATCGGCGAGCGGCCAAAGATCTTCGTGCTCGATTTCACTGACGTGCCGCTGATCGATAGCACGGCCGCTAAGGCGCTCGAGACCTTCGTGCACAAGCTTCACGCTGGCGGTACGGCGGTGCTTTTCGCCGGGGCTCGCGTGAACGTGCGGCGGACGCTCCTGGTTGCCGGGTTGAGGCCGCCGCTGGTTGGTTTCGCGGGGACCGTCCAAGATGCGGTGGCGCAGGGACGCGACCGCGGATAGGCCCGTGGGCCCGGCACGGCGGCATGAATTTGTTGTTGGGATGATGTAGGTATCAGCCCATCGTGTGCTGACGTTGCCGAAGGAGATTCATGTTTTTTTACGTTGCCAAGGTGGTGTGGTTTTTCCTGCAACCCTCATCTCTGGTGCTGTTGGCGCTGGCAGGGGCGTGGTGGTTTCACCGTCATTCGGCGAGCCGCGAGGGAGCGAATCGTGTTGCCGGGTGGATGAGCGGGCTTGGGCTCGGTATGTGTCTGATAGGTCTGTCGCCAGTGCCCAATTGGCTGATCCTGCCGCTGGAGCAAAGGTTTGAGCGGGCTGACCTGGGTGGTGCGCCGATCACGGGTATCGTGATCCTGGGCGGCGGAGAAGATGCGCCGGTGGCAGTTGCCCGTCACACGCATGCGCTGAACGAGGCGGGGGAGCGGATCAGTGAGGCGGTTGCTTTGGCACGCAAGCTGCCGCTGGCGCGGATCGTGTTCAGCGGAGGAAATGCAGCGTTCCTGCCGGGCGTCGCGACGGAGGCAGTGGCGGTGCGCGCAATGCTGACGGATATGGGGGTCGCGGCGGATCGGATCGCAATCGAGGATCGGTCGCGCGACACGTGGGAGAATGCGACGTTTACCAAGAAGATGATTGGACCCAAGGAGGGCGAACGCTGGCTGCTCGTCACGTCGGCGTGGCACATGCCGCGCAGTATCGGAGTGTTTCGGGCGGCAGGATTTGCTGTTGAACCTTGGCCGGTCGACTACCGGACGGCTGGTTGGCGCGATGGGCTGTCGTTTTTTCAAAGTCCAGCCGACGGGTTGCGGCGGCTGGACCTGGTGGCGAAAGAGTATTCCGGGATGCTAGCGTACTGGCTCAAAGGGCGGACGAGCAGCTTGTTTCCGGGGCCCTGTGGAAAGGTTGAGACTTGCCGGTAACCGGGGAGCGCTAAGGCTTTAAGAGCTGGAGCGCCATTTTCCAGCGGACATGCTTTTCGCGCTCTGCTTGCCAGTAGGAGACGAGCTGGGGGCCGGTCAGGAAGTCGCCGCGGAGGCTGTTCTTTTTGCTGTAGACTTTCCAGTCTGCGCTGTCGAATAGATTGCGGAAGAGCTTGGACCAGTATTCGAACTCGGCGGGTTTCAGGCCGGGCGCGCCGACGACCGAGCG
The DNA here is from genome assembly GCA_031365425.1 of Hyphomicrobiaceae bacterium. GTDB lineage: Bacteria > Pseudomonadota > Alphaproteobacteria > Rhizobiales > Hyphomicrobiaceae > JANXVY01. The sequence continues at coordinate 30,348 of JANLYB010000329.1, read as the reverse complement.
CTGCATGAAATACGTAAAGTCCATTCCGGTTTCGCGCAGCGTAGGCTGGACGGGATATTCCGGCAGGCGCGCAGGGGTAAATGCGAGCAGGGGCTTAGTAATGCCCTTGGGATAGAATTCATCCTGTTCGGACGGGTTGTTGACTGTTGAATCGGCGCGCTTTTCGGCCAGTTCCTTGGCGACTTCGCCGCCGCCGCCTTTGTCCTGATAGGTCATCTGCAGCCCGTATTGGGCGTTGAGGAAGTCGGTCAGCAGATTGTCTTCGGCGCCCGTTCCTGTGCCGGCCATGATCCAATTCTTGCCTTTGGCGCGGGCGGCTTTGACGAATTCATCGATCGTCGTCACGTCGGAGCGCGAGGAGTTGACCCAGAGCAGGAACACGTCTTCGGCCATGCGAGCAATGGGGGCAAAGGTCAAGACGTCGATGCCGAGTTCGGGATGGTCGATGGGCGTGGTGTAGAAGCTGTTCAACGTGAAAAGCAGAACGTGGGGGTCGCCAGAGCGCTTTTTCAGCGCGGCGAGCGCCTCGGTGCCCGATCCGCCCGGCATATTGATGACTTCAAAGGCGACGGGGGCGAGTTTGTTTTTGGTGATGACGTCAACCAGGAAGCGGGTCGCTTTGTCGGCCCCCCCGCCCTTTCCGGCCATGACGATGAATTGGACGGGTTTGGTGGGTACCCATTGGGCATGGGCCATGCTCGGGGCGGCAAGGCTGATCAACAGGACCTTGATAAATAGCTTGGCCTGCCAAATGAGTGCATGGCGCATGGAAAATAACTCCAAACTGAAGAAAGTGGACGGCCCGGCTACAGGCCTTAGGTTTACGGCGGTGGTTTGAACGCACTAAGGTCGGCTCACACATCTTTGCGGAGCCGACCTCATTTTTGTTACTGCGGCCGTTACTTCACCCAGACTTCGACGCGGCGGTTGAAGCTGCGCGCTTCGAGGCTGTCATTGCAGGCGACGGGGGCGAGCTGGCTGTAGGCGCGGGTAACGACGTTGGCCTGGATAGGCCGGTTGCCAGCGCGCTGGAGTGCATTGAGAACGGTAGCGGCGCGCTTTTGGGACAGCAGGAGGTTGGCGTCGAAGCGGCCGATGCCATCGGCAAAGCCCGCCAGGATGACGGTCCTGCCTTTGTATTCGTCGGTCTCGAGCAGGGCGCGCAGACGGACGACGTCGGCGGCCGCTTTGTTGTCGAGCGCGAAGTTGGCGGTGTCGAAGCGCAACGTCGTGGTCAGGCGGCTGGCGGGCTTCAGTTCGGTAATGAGCGTACGCATCAAGTTGAGGTCGAAGTCGGGACCGGCCGCGTTCAGAGCATAGGCGATACGCGTCGTCTGGGACTGGAAGTCGAGCCCTTCGGGCGATTGATCGACGAAATTGGCGTCCCTCAAGACCGGCTGCATGCGCGGCGACAATGCGAAAGCCAGCAACTCACGCGCAAGCGGCGCGCGGGGCGGGCCGGCCGTATAGAGATGCAGACGATGCGACATCGGGTATTCTTCGGTCTTGGCCAGGAAGGTCGAGGGCTTGGTGATTAAGCCGCACGAAGCTTCGAGGTTGACCTGCTTGGCGTTGCGAACAAGTCCGATCGAGGTAATACCGATGCCGGCGGGATCCTGAGTGACTTTGTCGGACCAGTCGGTGGCATTTTCAATTCGGATGATGTCGGGCGAAGCTGCAAGGTTGCGCGGCTTCAACACCAAATCTTCGAACGCGCCCCAGTAACCCGAGGTTGGGACCATGGCGTAAACGTTGATCTTACCGGGAGGAAGACCGACTTCTGACCAGTCTTTGATCTGGCCCGCGTAGATTTTGGCAATATTATCAACCGACATCGACACGGCGGGATTGCCGGGAGCGACCAGCACGACCATTGCGTTCAAGGCGTAGATGTGTTCGTTGCCGGGCGCGCGAAGATTGCCGAGTCCGGCTGCTTCGCCGCGTGCCTGTTCGGCGGGCGTAACCGGGCGGGCCGACCAGACGGCGTCGACGGTTTTGTTTTCGAGACCGGCGAGCCCGGCCGGGACGCCTTGGCGGGCATCGATGAATTGGCCGATTTCCTTGCCGGTGGCGTCGGTCAGCTTGAATTCGAGGTTCTTGGGGTCGGCGCCGATGGTGCGCGTGACGTTGGCACCGATGGAGGCGGCATACGCCTGAATAAGCTTGGGCATCACCTGGGTGCCCTGGGCGCTGCCGCCCATCCAGACCGCGGTTCCCAGATTGGAGCCGGGGGCGGCTGTGCCCGCGTTGGCAGCAGGTGCAAACGTGCCGGCTTTGGGGCACGCGCCGCCGACACAATCGAAGCGCGAGGCATCGAGCGACATGGAGCCGAAGGATTTGGACTCGATCTGATACTTGACCCCGTCGAACGACTTGATGTCGCCTTTGACGGTGAATTCACCACCCTTCATCTGCAGCGTGACTTCACCAGCGCTTGCGGTGGCTACCGCGGCGATCAGGCCGCCGGTCATCAGGCCCGCTATTGCAATCCAATTCTTTTGCATTGTTACTCGCATTTTCTTCCCCGTATTTCCCCAAAGCACTAAAAATGAGACGAGTTGTATTTATTGCCCGAATTGAAGATCGGGAATGGCGTCGCGGATCAAACGCGCAGATGCCGAGAGCGGGACGCCACAGACTGCTGGTGAAATGACACCTCGCTCACGAGATGTTGTTCCCTTTGGCGACAAAATTACGGCTTCATACGGGATCGACGCCTTTGCGCCGGTTCCGCAGAAGTCGCCCGATGGATTGTTGCCACGCGACACGTAGTCAAGCAGCATGGATACCACGCCGCTAGGTTGGTCGGGAGTGTGGAAAAAAGTATAGACTTCTATCTTGGAGCCTTCGGAAGACCCGTCGTTGCTCATAGAAATGAACCCTGCGCCCCGTCCGCTCTCGGTGGATTGAGCTTTTGCGGCTTCGGCGGTGCTTGCTGCCCCTGACCAGACGTGTCCCGCCTTGCCGGTGAGGGTGCCGTTTTCCATCGCGTGGAGGTCGAGGTCGACGGGAGCTTGCCAGATCAGCGCCACTTTCCAGATTTCGGCGAGGTCGCGGGCTGCCGGCTGAAGGCTTTCGCTGTGACCGTCTGGATAGTTCAAGCTGACCGGGTCAGTATTGCCTTGGAACAGATCGAGATCGATGGTTGCACGGCCGGCGTTGTCCAGTTTGCGGACGAGTTCGTAGTTGCCGTAGCGCAGGGAGAGGCTTTGCCCCTTGCGGCATGCGCTTTCGATGGCGATGCGCAGGCGGCCGCCAGCGAGTTGCGACGTCTTGGCTTTGGTGGGTTCGCAGTTGGTGGCCGGTGATGGCGGGCTGGTGACTTGCGGAGTCAGTGCGGCGACTTGAGGTTGGACGCGTTGGGCGGGCGTGACGGCTGCGGCCGCTATGTTGGCGGCAGCTACGCGCCTTTCTTCGTCGGCCTTGCGTTGGGCTTCGGCTGCAGCAGCGACGCGAGCTTCGTCAGCCTTTTTCTTAGCGTCGGCCTCGGCGGCGGCGACGCGAGCCTCTTCTGCCTTCTTCTTGGCCTCGGCTTCGGCAGCAGCAACGCGGGCTTCGTCAGCTTTTTTCTTGGCTTCAGCCTCGGCGGCGGCGATGCGGGCCTCGTCGGCCTTCTTCTTGGCGGCGGCTTCTGCGGCGAGTCGCTTTTCTTCGTCGGCTTTGAGTTGGGCTTCGGCAGTGGCTGTGACGCGGGCTTCGTCTGCCTTCTTTTTGGCGTCGGCTTCGGCAGCCAGGCGCGCGTCTTCCGTCTTTTTCTTGGCAGCGGCTTCGGCGAATATGCGGGCTTCCTGAGCTTTCGCCTCATTTGCGATGCGATTTGCGTTGGCTTCGGCTTCGAGGCGGCGCTCCTCGGCGACGCGGCGTTGCTCGGCCAGGACTTCCTGATTGCGGCGCTCGACTTCCATGTCAGGCAGGCGGCGCGCATCGAAAAACAGCGGCGTCGGTTTTTGCTGGGCGGCGATTGGGCCGCCAAACATGCCGGTACTGGCGAGGGTTACGCACGCGAGGGCGGCGACATGGGTGGATTTAAACGGACGAAACATACAGCCTCACTCAACTCGAAACTTACTTGCTCAAACGTGCGATAGCCTCGTCGGAATTGGGACATCCACCTGCACCTCTGGCGCGCTTGAAGTGGTCGAGCGCCTTGGCACGGTCTGCTGCAAGGCCAAGACCGTGCTCAAGAAGCGTGCCCAGGAAGCACATGGCGACGGGGTCGCCATTGGCCGCGGAGATTTCCCAAAGCAGGCGGGCTTTTTCGTAGTCGGGGCTACCGGTGACCGGTTCGGCGGACAGGGTGCCCAGCTGGGTCATGGCCCAGCGGATCTGGGAGTGGCTGGCGGTCAAGGACATGGCCTTTTTGAGCCAGAACTCGGCTTCGGCCCGGTCGATGGGGCGGTCGACCCCGTGGAGATTGTAGTCGGCGAGCCGCAAGGCAGTCGGGAGATCGACGTCGACGGCAATTTCACCGCGCGGCGATTGGGTGCCCACGGTAAAGGCATCGGCGAGGGTGGATTTTTGGGTGGCCGCCATCTGGACGCCGTTGGTGGGAGGGATTGGGCCCGAGCCCGACCGCAAAGAGGTGACTGCCAAAAGGGCCGCAAGCGCGATACCCGCTGCACCCGCGCCAGCCAGGAACGGCATCAGGCGGGACGGATTGCCCTGCGGTGCGAGGCGGCCGTCAATGGTTTCGCGGCGCAAATGGGTGGATTCGATGGTCGAGGGCGGGTTGCCGGGTGCGTCGCTTCGCTTAAGGATGATGGTCGGCAGCGAAATGTCGCGTTCGGGAAACATGGAGGGCACCGGCTCGGGTCGTTCTGCCGCCGGCTTGGACAAGCTCGATAAGGTGGCGTTGCCGGTGGAGTTGCGGGCGCGATCGCCGCCGCTGCTGGCGGCTGCAGGGTGGGCGAGGGCCTCGTTGGCAACCTTGTTGGCTGCTGGCATTGAATCCAGGGCCTTTGCGAGGCTGCCGGGTTTGGCATCCACCGGTTCGAGCGCCAAGGCTGCTTCGAGTTCGCGCGCGGCCGCTGCCATGCGCTGTTGTTGGGTCGCGGTGTTGGCGATGGGCGGAGCTGCGGGCTTTTTCGGCGTCCGATCGGCGGCGAGGCGGGCTGCGTCGATGCGGGCCTTTTCGGCAAGCGCTGCTTCGGCTCGTGCGATTTCGGCACGGGCGGCGGCTGCTAGTTCGGCTTCTTTGGCGGCCTTGGCTGCGTTGGCAGCTTCGGCTTTGGCGCGATCAGTTGCGGCCAGCTCGGCAGCCATCTGCGAGGGGCTCATGACGACGGGGGCCGACGTGAGGCTCGACGACAGCGGCAGGTCGGGCCAGATCAGTTCTGCGCTAAGATGGCTGTCGGGAACGGAAATGGTGACGGGAGTGCCGGGTTCGAGGAGCGGCGCATCGACAACATCAGGACCGATGCGCATCTCGATGCCTTCAGGCGTCTGGCGCGTGTCGAGAGGGGACAGGTCGCCGCGCGGCCAGCCGTTAAACGCACCGTCGTCCAGGGTCTCGTCGATGGGGTCGATGCGGAAAGTTGTTCCCGGCGGCAGAAGGGCGATGCCTTTCAAACGGATAACAGCATGGCCGCCGGCAGGCTGGCTGGTGTCGGGAAACACTTCGATTTTCATGATAGTCATGGTTCAACCTCAAACGGTCCAGACGCAAACAGCTGGATCAGCTCGCCAAGTTCCCGGTCCTTATCGCCGCGTCCGGCCATCATATGAGCAGACGCGATATTGTCTTCGACGAGGCCGACGAACGAAACCTCCCATTGCGCAAGCGCTGGTCGTGCGCTGCGGCGCGCGCCAGCCATGGACCGTGCCGCCAATGAGGCATAGCCAGATGGCGCGCTGTCGGCAACCTCCAGATCGTACGTTGACGCACGAGATGGTCGGGCATGGGTATTGTGGCCACGCCCTGGAACAGAACCCAGGACCTCGAGATAAGCCGTAATAATGCGGCAGGCGTAGGCCGTCAGACGAATGACATCGCGATCGGAGCAGGTCAGCTGCTGCATGCCGTTCGACGTTTCGCGGGCTGCAGGCGGCGCCGACTGAAGGTAGGCGTTGGCAATTTCGTTGGCCAGGCCGCAGCGCTGTGCGCCGATCTGGAGCTCGTCGACAAGATTTTGCATCACCCCCAATTCAATGCGCAGGTCGCGGCACAGGCGCTGGGACCGGCTCGCGCGGCGCATGGATTTGAACCAGTGAGCGACCGCGATGTCGGCCATGCGGCCTGCGCGCGCGGGGCTTGATTGAGCGGCAGTGTCATAGGCGCTGCGCGTGTCGTCGTGTACACCGTCGCGCCAGGGAGCGGCCTGGACGCTGGCGGCGCTCTTTACCGCGTCAAGGCGTTCCGCAATGCGGATCGGGATGATCAGGTCTTCTTCGGTGGGGATGAGGGCGCGATGGAGCGCACCCAGGCGGCACTGATCGTTGATGAATTGGAGGCGGTCCTGCACGACGACGGCGGTGCTGCGACGCCACATCGAGAGGGCCGACGGGTCATTGGAGGTATGATGGCGCAGGACGGTCTGGCGGATGCGGCGGCGTCGTTCTTGCAGGGATTGGTTGAGCTGCAACTGTTTGGCGCGCGGGCTGCTCGCGAGCGCGATCGACGAAATCAACTGGCCGATGTTGGACTGCGCGTGCTGGGCTCCCGCGGTTGCGGCTGGGGAAAGCGGTGCCAAGACCGTTGAAGAGGATAACGGATTGCCTGAGGTGTTCGGATTCAACGTGTCATCAGCCGCAAACCAGAAGACTTCCGTCATCGGCCGGTTGGGCGTCCATGCAATGGGCCATTCCTGGTCGCCACCGATGACGTCGCGGATGAGCGAGTGGACGCGCGCCTCTGCGGCGGCGGTGTCCATGGGGGACGACAGGGCCGGGATCATCGTCGCGATGAAGAGGCCGCGGCGGACGCGTTCGCGGGCATGGGCATTGGGGCCTTGGGTCGACTCAACCCAGTCTCCGATGGCTGCGGAGTAGGTGTCGTCTTCCTGGTCCGGGTCGACTACGATGACGAGGCCGGTCACATCGCGGCGGTGGCAGGCGCGCTCGAATAGGTGGATCGCTTTTGTGCGAGCGAAATGGCCGATTGCGGAGGAGAGATCGTTGTCTGCCGGCTGGCCGTGCGTGGCCGGTGGTGCGGCGCTGGCAATGGGGGGCGGTGTGGGAAAATCGAGCAGCCCCGCGGGCGCTAGATCGTTGAGACGGGTTGCGCTCAGATGCAGCGTCATCTCGGAAACGAGCGCGGCGATGACGGCGCGTTCAAGATCGACGGTCTGGCCGTAGCGGTTCATCATCGCGAGCATCGGGCCGTGCGGCTGGTCGAGGGAGCGCAGGGTCGCCTCATCGACAATGGAGCGGGGGTGCCGGGTTAGCCAGCCGGACGCCTTGTCTTTGCCAAGCAGGGCTTCGGTGGGGCAGTAGCCGTCGGCGCCTTGGCCGAGCTTGTCGAGCCCGTCGCAGAGGCGGTCGAATAGGCCGGTGAACGCGGCGTCGTTGCGCCAGAGAAGGGCCAGGACGCGGCGGCGGTCGCGCTCGGCCAGATGAGCTGCGATCTCGCGGAATTGGTCCCAATAGCGGGCGGCGGTCAGGGATTGGAGGCTGGCGTTGCCGGGCCAGCGGGCGTTCAAATGATCGCGCAGGTCAAGGACGTCGCGCTCGGACAGGCCAGGCAATGCCTGCGGCGAGAGCCGGCTCGCCAGTTCGGCGAACAGGGCGGCGATTTCTTCGGTGGGCGGCAGCGGTGCAGCGGGGTGGGTCGAGGAGATCGACGCTCCGGCGATAATCGCCACGATATCGGTGATCGAGAGCAGGCCGACGTGAATAGGAAACCCGCGCGGGGCGGCGGGAAGTTCGCCAGCAGAGAACCGGAGGATGGCGCAGCTACCGGTTTGGTCGCCAGACGGCAAGAGCGTGCGGATGGTTGCCGCGTCCATGGGACGCTGGCCCAATTCGCCCACGGTCGTCTGGGTCCGGATCGAAAGGATCTGAAACAGCAGTTCGGACTTGGCTTTCGCCGAGGTCGAGATGAGGGCGACGCCGGGCGTCGTTTCGGCAGCGGCGGCAAGGGGTGACAGCTCGGCTGAAAGCGAGCCGATGTCTTCGCACACGGCGGTGTGGCCGGTGCCGAGCAGGATCGGGTTATGTTCCAGCCAATCGACAAGGCGCGAGGCGGCCTTGCCGGTCTGACGGCAACTCAACATGAATTTCTGCTCTGGCTTCATCGTGCGCGCTCGCCGTTCGATTTCTTGACCGGGGGCGGAGTGATGTCGTCGTAAACAGCGGTTGCGGTTTTTTCGCGGACGAAGCTGCCGCCGACGACGGAGAAGGCACGCCCATGTGCGGTTTCGCTTTGGCCGTTGAACGAATTGCGGGCAACAGCGGGTACGGCGAGGTTTGTTTGAAGGAGGCTTGGTTGCGCGCGATGTTCATTGGACAGGGCTTGGGTGATGTTGCCTGCCACCAGCGAGAAGCCATCCGACACGAGCATGTTGCGGCTTGCCATGTACGCACCCAGCAGCGCGGTATCGTGGGTTTCGTTTCGAGGCACGTTGGTCGAGCCTCTGGCGCCGGGCTGAGATGAGGCCTGCCCGGTATTGCTGCCGCGGATGACGACCCTGCCCGCGGGTACAGCCGCGCGCGACAGCACGTGATCGAGCAGGTCTGGAAGCTGGGCCAGATCGCCGCCCATCAGGAGGAGGTCGCTTTCGCTGGTCGCAACGGCGTCGGTCATCGCGTTGACCATCGGCCAGAGCTCGGATTCGACAAGGCGCTTGATATGGCGGCGTCCTACGTCGAGCGAAATGGCTGACAGTTGGAAGCCGGTTGCGCCGGCGCTGGCGGCTGCGGTTTCAAGATGGGCGGCGGCGGGATCGAGGCGTCCACCGCCCAAGGCGACGAGGTGATCGAGGCGGTAGCGGCGCAGCCCTTCGGCACCGCGCGGCGGCATGTTGGCGTAGGTTTCGAAAATACCGGTGGCGGCAGGGCGCAGGACTTTGGTGAGGAACCGTTTGCCGTTCTGGCTCGGGCCATTTTGATTGGGGCCGGACGGGTCTTGACCATCGGCGAGGTAGTCGAGCATGAAGCCTTGGGCATCGGCGATGCCGCAGGCCGTGAGTTTAGCTTCGATGGCGGCCAGAATGTGGTTGTGAGCGATGGCGTCAATGACGCGTTCGCCGCCAAAGCCGGTGCGGTCGGCGAGAACGAGGCCAGCCTGGACACTCCCGTCGTGGGCAACGTCATAGTCGATGACGGTCAAACCAGCGGCGCGGCGGCTCAGTTCCAGCGAGGAAATGCGCAGGCTGTCGCGGGCGTCGGGTTCGCCTGTTCGGCGGCGAACGCAATCGACGAGGTCGGAGAAAGAGCCGCTGAATTTGTGGCGGACTTCGGTGAAGAGGTAAACGAGCTGGAGTCCGATGTCGGCGCCGATGCCGAGCGCGAGTTGAGGCTTGATGGGTTGGGCCAACTGGCCGGGCTGGTCCCATTGCTGGGTGCGCCAGATGAGGTCAATGGCGGTGTTGACCCGCTCGACGAGGTTCTGGCGCTCGTTGGCGGACATCGCGATGGGTGATGTGACGATGATGCGTTCGATATGGCGGATGTCGTTGCGCTCGTTGGCTGAATGGGCGAACGGGCTGCCCGGCGTTGCGGAATTGATCTCGCTGATGGCGTGAAGCAACAACTCGACGATGAAGAAGCCGACGAGGGCGGATTGGGAAAAGCGCGGACGCATAGCGGCCATGCTGGCGCTTTCACCGTTCGGGCCGGCGAGAAGGCCGTCAGGGCGGGAGGTGACGTCGCCGGATTCCGATAGGTGGCGGAGGGCTTCGCCGGTGACCATGCGGCCGGATTTTGCGGTGGGCGTGTCGGCGGTCGAGAAGCGCCAGAGAACGTCGGAGGGGCTGGTCTGGTCGAGGCCGCTCGCGATGTCATTGAGACCGGTGATGCCTTCGGTGGCGTTACTGCGCAGGGCGAGGCGCTTGGCTTCGACGCCGATGCGCACGAGGCTGGTCCAGGCGAAGGCGTCGTGACGGCCGCTGCGGCGGGAGAGGGCCGCATTGCCGAAAGTCTGATTGTCGAACTCGACCATCGTAGGGATGGGACCGGAGTGAACGTCCACGGGGTTTGAGAGGTCGCGCAGGTGCAGCGGCACGGCGCTGCGAGCAACCATGGAAATGTCGGGGTCGCGGGTCTGGTTGCGCGGGATCAGCAAGGCGGTGGTGTCGGCGGCACCAAAATCGATCACGAGGTCGAGACCGGACATCGCAGCGGGCAGGGTCTTGGAAATGCTATCGACGAAACGGATCTGGGGGGGCGTCGCCGCGCGCTTCAAGATCTTGAGGAAGGTTAGGTAGCGGGCGATATGGGCAAGAGCGAAGTCCTCGTCAGGGGTTTGGGTGGTAGTGAAGCCGGCCTCGTCGAAGCCGGTGAGGGAAGCCGACGCGGTGTGGGCGCGGCAGATATCGCGGACCCACGTGTCGATCCAGCCCTGGCTCAGGTAGTCCGATAGCTCTTCGGGGGCGTCCGCCAGCATGAAGGTAGAGGCAAACAGCGCGTCGTCGGAATTGGGCGCGAGGTAGGGCGTCTGGTCGGCACGGCTGCGCATGTCGAGGCGTGTGTCGAATGCAAACACAACCTGCAGGCGGTCTGCACCACGCAAGCCTTCGGCGGGCTTGGCGACGAAGACACGGGCCCAGTTCGAAGGCCCCTGATCGTAGCGCAGGTGGCCGGCATCGGTCCGTCCGAGGTAACGCAGGAAGGGAACAGGTACCCAGGTGTCGAGGAAGGGTTCGAGGGCTTCGAGGCCGGTGAAGGACAAGGTATCATTTGGGCCGAGCGGCTTGAAGGTCAGCGGGTGCCAGATCGTGCCGTCGGTTCCCGCGTCGTTGGCGAGCGGAAGGAGAACGCGGCGGGCGCCGGTGGTGGTTTCGATTTCGTCTTCGGTGAACCAAGCCCGCAGCATTGGCAGGTGGGCGGCATCGAGCCCTGCGTCGATGAACTGAAGACCCGAGGCCGGCACGAGGCGGCAGACGCGATCGAACACACGGCCTTGGCCGTCAGACGCACCTGTCGGTTCGGGCGCGATCGAATTCAGCGCAGCCGTTGTCATCTCGCTACTCGCGGCCCCCTAATTGCCTCGCCAAAAAAGCGGCGGGCTCCCCCCCAGTCACCCCTGCGATCTGCCGGTTCCCGGCTAAACCGGCCCAATCGTTAACACAGCAGGAACAATTCTCAGAACCATAAAAGTGCTGAGGCACACATGCCTCACCGACCAACGTATACAACGTGCAGATGTTTTTTGGGAACAGAGGAACGCGAACTTCATGAATAGCCGGGTGCTCAGAGTGCGCCAATGTATGAGCGGTGCTGGTAGACATTTGATCTTGAGACTGATGACCGTCCATTAAGGTACTGATTTCAGTTCGAAGCCGGCGGTGGGCCGGGCGTGCTGATGAGCGTTGCCAAGTGACGGACTGGGCGCAATCACCATATTTTGTAGGGCTTGGCATGGCGATAATGGTACAAAAGCCGAAGTGGGATGTGATCGCGCGTCGCCGATTTGGCGTTCTGAGACGTAAGATCAAGTTGGGAGCGCGGATCATGAGGAAAGCGATTGCAGGCGTTCTGTCGTCGTTGGCAGCTGTTGGACTATTTGGGGCGGCCGAAGCGGCGGCGGCGGACGGTTCGGCATACGACCATACGTTTCAATCGATTGATGGCAAGCCAATGCCGCTTGCGTCGTTTCGCGGCAAAGTGTTGCTCGTTGTAAATACCGCATCGTTCTGCGGGTTCACCCCGCAATATTCGGCGTTGCAGAAAGTTTATGAGTCGTATGAAGCCCGTGGCTTGGTGGTCATTGGCGTGCCGTCGAACGATTTCGGCGGCCAGGAGCCAAAAAGCGAAGCGGAAGTGAAAGTCTTCTGCCAGGGGGCGTTCGGGATCACCTTTCCATTGACCGCGAAGTATCATGTGGTCGGGAACGAGAAACATCCGTTCTATGCGTGGGCGGCGTCGTCGCTGGGCGCGATGAATGGTCCGTGGTGGAATTTTCACAAGTATCTCGTCGGACGCGATGGCAAGCTGGTGACCTCGTTTGGCACCCGGACTGAACCGCAAGCGCCCGATGTGATCGCAGCTATCGAGTCGGAGCTGGCCAAGACGGCGCCATCCGTCGCGAACTGATCCGTTCACGCTATCGGATTTGACGCCGGGACCAGCTTGCGTAATAGGCTTGGGCTCAGTGAGCTATTGAGCGAATGGCTGAACGGTCTGGGGCGAAAAGCATGCGGGATGGTGTGAGCCGGCGGACGGTGTTGGGAGCTGGTCTGGGGCTGGGTCTTGGTGCGGGTTTGTCCAATCTGGTTACGGGGGCGCTGGCCGGTAAAGGCCAGCCTGCGTTGCTAGGTGAAAAGCAACCGTTTTCGTTTGATGGGTTGAAAGCCAAGGCCAAGGCGCTGTCGGGGTCGCCGTGGGCGAAAATTGAGCCAGTTGCGGCCGATATTCTGCAAAAAATCGATTACGACCGGTACCAGGAGATCAAGTTTCACGCAGAAGCTAGTCTGCGATTGGGACGGGAGAGCAGAGCGCCGGTTCAGTTGTTCCATCTGGGGAAGCTGTTCATGGAGCCGGTCAAGATCCATACGGTCGAGGGCGGAATATCGCGGGAAGTGCTCTACAGTTCCGCGCTGTTTGATGCGCCCGACGGGCATCCCGCGCGCACGTTGCCCAACGATACCGGGTTTGCGGGGTTCCGGGTCATGTCCAAGGATCTCAAAACAGATTGGCTGGCATTTCTAGGCGCCTCGTATTTCCGCACCTCGGGGCCCTACAATCAGTATGGATTGTCGGCGCGAGGGCTTGCGATCGGGACGGGACTGCCCGTGCCGGAAGAGTTTCCACGCTTTACGCAGTTTTGGCTTGAAGGCGGCGAGCCGGGGCGTGCGCCGGTGACCATCTATGCGCTGCTCGACAGCCCGTCCGTGACCGGGGCTTACCGGTTTGTGACGGAGCGGTTGACGGATTCGAACGATATTCACCGCGTGATCATGGACGTGGAGTTGGAACTGTATCCGCGCACCGATGTGGAGCGGGTGGGGATAGCGCCGTTTTCGAGCATGTTCTGGTATGGCGAGGGCAGCCGCAAGCGCGCGGCCGACTGGCGGCCGGAGATCCACGATAGCGATGGATTGGCGATTTATACGGGTGCCGGCGAGCGGATCTGGCGGCCGATCTACAACCCCAACCGGGTGATGACGTCGGCCTTTGTGGATAAGGATGTGCGAGGGTTCGGGTTGCTCCAGCGGGACCGGGATTTCGTGCATTACCTTGATGACGGGGTCTTCTACGAGCGGCGGCCATCGGTGTGGGTCGAGCCTCTGGGTGGATGGGGCGAGGGTAGCGTGCATCTCGTCGAGATCCCGACGGACGATGAGACGAGCGACAATATCGTGGCGTACTGGTGTCCAAAGGATGGGCTGAAAGCGGGGCGGACTGCGAACTACCGCTACAAGCTGTCGTGGCTGGACGACATCGCGTTTCCTGAGGCCCTGGGGCGGGCAACGGCGACATGGACTGGAATGGGCGGGCGGCCGGGCGTCAAGCGGCCTGACGGCGTGCGCAAGTATGTGATCGATTGGCAGGGGCCGGTGTTCGCCGGGCTCGGGCGCGAGGATGGCGTTGAACTGGTCGTGACGGCGTCACGAGGGGTCGTGTCGAATGCGTACAGCCATCCCGTGGTCGATCAGCGGGAGCGGTGGCGGAGTTTGTTCGACATCGAGGCGAGCGGGACAGAGCCGGTCGATATGCGGGCCTATCTCCGGCGTAAGGGAACGGCGCTGAGCGAGACCTGGATCGCGCAGTATTTTCCAGGCGAGTGAAGGGACGATCTTTGCCAGATGCCGTTTCAGTTTCGTAGGTCGGGTTGAGCATTTGCGAAACCCGACGCTTTGACCAGACCAAGGACAGTGTTGGGTTTCGCAAGTGGGCTCAACCCAACCTACGAGTCGTCGCAAAAAGGCGCCTGATGGGATTCATCAAGCGCCTCTTCCATTCAGTCAGCAGGTCAGCTGATCAGGGCTTTGCGGCGGGAGCGTCGGTCTTGGGAGCCGAGAGTTCCTTGGCTTTGTCCACGGCGGCCTTGCCCGCTTCCTTGGTCTTTTCGACGGCAGCCTTGGTTGCTTCCTTGGCCTTTTCCATGGCGGGCGCGGCAGCGTCCTTGGCTTTGGCAGCAGCGTCCTTGGCGGTTTCGCTCGATTTGTCCTTCAGTTCCAGGGCCTTGTCCTTGGCTTTTTCGACGAGCGTCTTCGCCGGAGCCAGGCGTTCATAGGGTAGCAGCGCCGTCAGCACTTCCTTGGTGGCGCTGGGGAGGGTGATGACTTTCTTGCCGTCGACGGAGGAGAATTCCAGCGCGCGGTAACGGACGGCGACCTTCTTTTCGCCAGCACCGAGGAAGCCGCCAACGCCCATGATGACGCCGACGACCTTGTTATCATCGCCCACGATCACGTCTTCAATGTCGCCGATGATCTTGCCTTCCTTGTTCTTGACGGGCTGGCCGATGAGACGATCCTTGGCAAGAAACTGCGTAGGCTTCTGCTTTTTCCAGTAGTCAGCGGGGATGTCGACCTTCTTGGCTTCGGTCTTGGTTTGGGCGATGGCCGGCACTGTGACGGCGAGGGTCGCAGCCGCGAGCGCGGCGAAAATCAGCTTATTCATGGTCTAGCCCCTAGAGAAGGCAGCACTTTGGTGCTGTCAGATAAATCGTGAGCCGTCAGGCGTTCAGGCCCCGGTGTATTGGGACGTAATGTGCGCAGATGACAGTAACAAGGCGGTAAAATGAGCAAATTGACAGGTTCGGGGGCTTGGCGGCGTCAAAGCTGGGGATAGTTTGTTGCTGGCGGGGGGCGTGGCGGGGTATGGTCGCGGCTCAGAACTCGCGTGGCGCGCCGTGGAAGCGGTAGGGCGTCCCGTGTGCTGTTGATTTCGCGTTACGCACAATGCGCGCTTCGTTGCGTGCATTTGTGCAAATCGCGTCATGAAAAGAGAGACAGACAACCTTGGCTGACAATAGCAACGGCAAGAAAAAGGGCGGTCCTGCGGAACCGCCGCGGCAGCCTGAAGACATCCGTCCGGTTCAGATCAGCCACGAGATGCAGACGAGCTATCTCGAATACGCGATGAGCGTGATCGTGAGCCGTGCGCTGCCCGACGTGCGCGACGGCTTGAAGCCCGTGCATCGCCGCATCCTGTATTCGATGCAGGAGTTGGGGCTCGACTGGAACAAGAAGTATATGAAGTGCGCCCGAGTCGTGGGCGAAGCGATGGGCAAGTATCATCCGCACGGCAACCTTGCGATTTACGACGCGCTGGTTCGCATGGCGCAGGACTTCTCGATGAGCCTGCCGCTGGTCGATGGCCAGGGTAACTTCGGATCGGTCGATGGCGACCCTGCGGCAGCCGAGCGTTACACGGAGTGCCGTCTTGCTAAGGTTGCGCAGTCGCTGCTGGACGATCTCGACAAGGACACGATCGATTTCAAGGAGAACTACGACGGCTCGCTGCAGGAGCCGGTGGTGCTGCCGGCAAAGTATCCGAATCTTCTGGTCAATGGCGCCGGCGGCATCGCGGTCGGGATGGCGACGAACATTCCGCCCCACAATCTGGGCGAAGTGATCGACGCGTGTATGGCGACGCTGGATAATCCAGCGATCACTATCGATGAGCTGTGCGGGATCGTGCAGGGGCCGGACTTCCCGACGGGGGCAATGATCCTCGGACGGGGCGGCATTCTCAATGCCTATCACAAAGGCCGCGGCTCGATCATTATGCGAGCCAGGGTCGAGGTTGAGGAGATCCGTAAGGATCGCGAGGCGCTGATCGTTTCGGCCATTCCCTATCAGGTGAACAAGAAGACGCTGATAGAGAAGATTGCCGACTTGATCCGGGAAAAGCGGATCGAAGGTATTGCAGACCTTTGGGACGAGACCAACCGCGAAGGCATGCGGATCGTCATCGAGTTGAAGCGCGACGCGCAATCGGATGTGGTGCTGAACCAGCTGTACCGGCTGTCGGATCTGCAGACAACGTTCGGTGCGAACATGCTCGCGATTAACGGCGGGCGGCCTGAGCAGTTGAATCTTAAGGATTTCATCACGGCGTTTACGGCGTTCCGAGAGGAAGTCGTGACGCGGCGGACGAAGTTCCTGCTGGGTAAGGCGCGCGACCGGGCGCATGTGCTGGTCGGCCTGGCGATTGCGGTCGCCAATATCGACGAAGTAATCCGGGTGATCCGGACGTCCCCCACGCCTGCGGAAGCTAAAGAGCATCTGATGGGGCGCGATTGGCCCGCCAAGGACATGGCACCGCTGATCGAGCTGATTGCAGATCCCAAGCACCGGCTGAATGCGGACGGCAGCTACCGGCTGTCGGACGAGCAGGCCAAGGCGATCCTCGAATTGCGTCTGGCCCGTTTGACGGCGCTGGGTCGAGATGAAATCGGCGACGAGTTGAAGAAGCTCGCCGAGGAAATCAAAGACTATCTCGAAATCCTGTCATCGCGGGCGCGGATCATCGAGATCATCAAGAACGAACTGTCGTCGATCCGTTCGGAGTTTGCCGTCGAGCGTCGCACGGAAATCATGGAGATGGATGGCGACCTCGACGACGAGGATCTCATTCAGCGCGAAGAGTGCGTCGTCACCGTGTCGCACAAGGGCTACATCAAGCGCGTGCCGCTCTCGACCTACCGCGCGCAGCGGCGCGGCGGCAAGGGGCGGTCGGGCGTCACGATGCGCGATGAGGATTTCGTAACGCAGATCTTTTCGGCCTCGACCCACACGCCGGTGCTGTTCTTCTCCTCGCGCGGCATGTGCTACCGGATGAAGGTCTGGCGATTGCCGGCCGGTGGTCCGCAGAGCCAGGGCAAGGCGCTGATCAACCTGCTGCCGTTGCAGGCGGACGAGAGGATCACGTCGATTCTTGGATTGCCGGAAGATGCCTCCACCTACGGCGCGCTCGAACTCATGTTTGCGACGAAGTCGGGCAACGTCCGGCGCAATGCGCTGTCTGATTTCGAGAGCATCAATCGCAACGGCAAGATCGCGATGAAGCTCGACGAGGGCGACGCGATCGTGGCCGTCGCGGTAGCGACGAACGAAGACGACGTTGCGTTCACGACCGCGATGGGCAAGTGCGTACGCTTCCTCATCAAGGACGAAGTGAGGTTGTTCAAGGGCCGCGATAGCGACGGCGTGCGCGCGATCCGGCTCGATGAAGGTGACA
Source organism: Hyphomicrobiaceae bacterium (assembly GCA_031365425.1). Taxonomy (GTDB): domain Bacteria; phylum Pseudomonadota; class Alphaproteobacteria; order Rhizobiales; family Hyphomicrobiaceae; genus JANXVY01. The sequence continues at coordinate 13,062 of JANLYB010000329.1, read as the reverse complement.
GCGTCATCTCGATGGCGATCTTAAAGCACGTCGAGGCGACGGCACCTGAGCGTGCTGCCTATCTCAAGCATGCGACGGCGTTGCGCCGGGCGCAGAACGCCGAGGCTCAGGGTGGCGATGAGGTTGCCGAGGCGGTGGTTGTTGCACCTGACGCCGAGGAGGAAGGCGTGGCCGCCGTCGAGTTGACGGCAGAGCGAATTGCCGAACTGGCCGCGAACGAGGAGTTCGTGCTGACGGTGTCGGAGCGCGGCTTTGGTAAGCGGTCGTCGTCGTACGAGTTCCGGACCAGCGGGCGCGGCGGTAAGGGCATCGTGGCGATGGTCGTGAACGATCGCAACGGGCCGCTGATTGCATCGTTTCCGATCCTGCCTGCCGATCAGATCATGCTTGTCACCGATGGCGGGCAGCTAATCCGGTGTCCGGTACATGATGTGCGCATTGCCGGGCGCAATACCCAGGGCGTGCGCATTTTCAAGACCGACAGCACAGAAAAGGTCGTCTCTGTCGAGCGCATCTCCGAAGTTGGCGGGGATGATGCAGGCGAGGGTGATGCGGGAGATGCTGCGGGTGAGAGTGAGCCTAGCGGCGAGTAAGTGAAGTGAAGGCCAGGGGTCTCGGACCCCTGGACCCCGGGATTTAGGGGGAGCGTTGACCTACGGGCCGCCAATTGTTTTTTCCTGGTTGCTGCCTCTTCGTATAGGGTTTCCAAAGGGCTCAGCCTGAAGCCTGCCTCGGCGAAAGGCCGGGGGCTTGCACTATTGAGCGTAAGTGGTGACCGATGACCGAGCCGCAATCAACTGACCGGCCGAGCCGCTACCCGTGGCCGCCGATAATCTATGTCGTGGCCTTGGCGGGAGCGTTTGTGTTGGACCTGGCGATGCCGGTTTGGCCGCGCAGCTTTAATCCCGAATTTTATCATCTCGACGACGTCCTTCTTTGCGTGGGCCTCGTCGTGGCTTTGTCGGGGTTCTTCTATTTTCAAGCCATTGGAACGCCATTTGATCCCACGGCATCGGCCAACGCTTTGGCGACGGGCGGGATTTACCGGGTGACGCGCAATCCGATGTATCTGGGTGCGCTGGTGTTCTTCGTGGGATTTGCGCTGGCGATGCGGTCGGGGTGGTTGCTGGTCGCGGTGCCTGCGGTGGCGATTGCATTGCAGAAATTGGCGATCGAGCCGGAGGAAGCCTATCTCACACGGAGGTTCGGGGAGGCTTATCTGGAGTATTGCGCGAAGGTCCGGCGGTGGGTGTAGCTTCGCGCCGTTGGTGAACTATCGGCCAAGCAGATGCACCGGGATGGTCTTGTGTTGGGCGCTATAGTCTGCAAGCCGGTTGCGGCGCTCAACAGACCATTTTTTTGCAAACAGGCCCCCAATGGTCCCTTGGCCGGAAATGAGTTGATCGGTGTGCGAACCATCAGCTTTGGTATAGGTCAAGGTCCAGCGATAAGGGCGCTTGCCGGCGAAATCGATCCGAAGATTGCAGTCTTCGGTCATGGCGCGCTCGATCCATATCCTAGCGCTTTCAGTCGAAGCAAATTCTTGTTCGAGTCCGCCGAAGCAAGCACGAACGCCCATTGCATCTGACCAAACGAGGATATGAAAACCGTTTGGCCCCGAGGCTGGCACGGCAAAAGAGCGTTCAGTTCGTGCTGGTGACGGGGGATTGCTGGCAGCCTCTCTCAGCATGGTTGGGAGAGTGAAACTGCTATTGTTAAGGGATGGCAACCGGTCTGCCAAATCTTCGACGAAGCTCATGAGTAACTCGCTACCAAAAACTCAATGCAACTATACAGACGTTAGAAAACCCGATTTTTCAGATCAGCACGACTAGTAATTGAATGGGATCCGTAAAGATTAATATTTGATCCGATAGCTGAAACTGACATGCCTCTTTATAGAATGCAATGGTTTCCAAGATATGTTTCGGCACAATTCCTGGAGCTGATATTCAGTTGCGTCCGCTCGTCTGATAGCTTCTCAACCTGAACGGTTGTTCATTGGATTTTCACTAATCCGCCTACATAGCGGCGCACTCGCGACATTTTGGATGCCTAGGAGAGACTGATCGTCTCCCTCTCACTCGCGCGCTTCCTTCCGCCTGACACTTTTTTGGGAAGCACGTCATGTAAGGTTTTCCTCATGCCGGTTTCGTCGGATGCGACTTCTTCCACTACGCGGCGGCCAGCAGGTGAGGATCCGGAATCGGGGTGGGCTGAGCCCGGCAAGCAACCGCGCGATGTCAAAAAACTCGCGCTCGTCGCCGGGCTCGGCCTTTTGTCTTGGGTTGCAACCTACGTCGGGATGCTTGAGTTGATCGAAGCGAACATGGGCGAACTGCCGTTTGTTCATAAGATCATCATCGGCTTTTCCGTTGCCATGCTGATGACGATGGTGGTGTGGTTGCTGGACGAGATGTTTAAGCCTAACCAATTCATAACAAAGGCGTTTTATGCGTTCGGGTATCTGTTTTTGACCATTATTTCAGTTGGATTCGGGTTCGGATTTTACTGGAAAGTTCTCGAGTCGCGGTCGGAAGCATCGCGCTCGGCGGAAGGGGCAGTGACGCAGGTTCAGGGCTCCCTGGTGGCGGCATCCACGCGGCTTGACCAGTTGCAGGCGACACTCGATCAGTTGACGGCTGTTTCAACGCAGAAGGCGCAGACGGAAAAAGCCAGCGGGACGTCGTGCCCAAATTCCAAGCCGGGCGATGGTCCGCGCCGGAAGATGCGCGAGGACGATGCGGCGCGGTTCTCGTTTGCGGCCGATTTCGTCAAGGGGCGTGCGACGGTGGTCAAGAACGAAATGGGCGCGCTCGATGTGGATTTGGCCAAGATCGTGACCGACGACAAGTCGACGATCGATGCCAAGACAGGCACGCGCAATGCGTTCATGCAGAGCCTTGGCCGCAAGCTTGATAACACGGTGACCGGGTTCAATGCGTTTCGCACCGACCCGCAGTTAAAGCAGATTAAGACTGACCTTGCCGAGCGTGCCGAGAAGGCCACGTTCCCCGATACGCAGGGTAAATCATATTCGTGCCCCGATCCGCAGTTGCAGACGGCGTTGCGCGGGGTTGTGCGTGCCATCGAGCAATTGCCGGAACTGGAAAAGCCCAAAATTGCTGCGGTTGAAGGATCGGAAGCGACAATTGAAGCGTTCCGGCGGTTGACGGCGTCGTTTTATGGTCTGCTGTCGTTCAAGCTGCCACCGTCGGCGGACGAACTGCGCGATTTGCAGAAGAAGGCAGTGCAGTCGGTGGAAGCGCCTTCGGTTGCGGCCAAGCATGGTTTGAACGAGCAGCCGGGGTTGTCGAAGCGGGACTATGTGCCGTTGGCGATCGCGGTGTTCGTGGACTTGTGTCTGCTGCTCGTGTCGATGGGCAAGTCGCATGACCGGCTGGCGGGGCTGGTGCCGAAGATGCGGGCGGCGGAGCGCGGACCGGTTATCCAGATCCTGTCGCGGTTCAACGATATTCACCGCGACCGGCAAATCCGCGAGAACTTCGAGCTGTTCCGGCATGTCGTGTTCGATTTCCACGGCGACTACTACGTAGCGGTGCCGCTGGATGCGCCGCGCAAGATGAACCCGCGCGAGCGGGAGGATTTGCGGCTTGAAACGCAATTGCTGTCGAACCTGTTTGCCAGCTTTGAAAAGGAAAAGATCTTTTCGCGGGTCTATTCGCCGTTCCTGACATCAGGGGCGATCCGCAAGCGGTTGGCACGTCAGGGCAGCAAGTTCGAGCGGTCGGACGCGTTCCGCGTGTACCGGTTCAAGGACGGCGCGTGGTCGGACATTATTCTGGGCGCCGTCATGGGCGCTGCAAAACGGGTCGAGGCTGAAAAGCGGGTGATGACGGCGCGGGCGGACGAGACGGCGCGGGCGGCGGCGGCGGCGGCGGCGGCGGTTGCGGCTGCTTCGCCGGCGGTTGCAAACGCACCGGCCTATCCAGAGTTTGGTCACGCCGGACAGATGGGCCAGCCGGCCGGCGAATGGACGCCGCCGTGGCCTACCAAGCGGGGGACCACGCGGTCCATGCAGACGTCTTATGGCGGTGACCGGGGCCGCTTTGAGCCGGAATTCGAGCCGCAGGTTGGGGCCTATGCGCCGTTTGCGGCGGCCGAGACGGCGCGGGCTTCGGGCCCTGCCGGATCGGGAAGTTTTGGGGCCAATGTGCATCCCTTGCCGCAGCGTTCGAGCGAGCCGCCGATGCAGCCGGCTTATCACCCTCAGCCCTATCTCGACCGGGACGTGGATGCGGCCAATTCGAACACAGCGCCGGTCAGGGCGCCGGGCTTCGATACCGAGCTGCCGTTGGCTGATGTGTTGCGGTTTACTCCCCCAAGTGCAGCGCGGGCCGCTCCTGCATACCAGCCGCGTGCGCAGGTGGCCGTTGCTGATTGGGAACAGGCGGCCCCGGTTTACGTGACGCCTGCACCGGCCGCGCCGGTTCACACCGCGACGCCGCCAAAGTACCAAGAGCCCGCAAGCTTTGCGACGCCCGATTGGCAGCACCAGATGGGCGTGGTGATGACGCGGGTGACGGAGAGCATCACTGTGCCGGTTTCGAGTGAGGCGCGGCTGCCGCAAGCGCTAACGGCGGTAGGATTTATGGGGCACCGGGCGGAGGTTCAGGCGGCTGCTCAGTCTGAGTCCGAGCCGGTTACTCTAATCGCGCATCATCCGGTCCAGAATGCTTCGACAGAGGGTGACGACTGGAGCGTTGCGGATACCGCGCTCATCAAAAAGTATGCAAACCAGCCGGGCGAGTGAAACTGTTCCAATGGGCGTCTCATTTTGAGGCGGAGTGAACGCTTGCTTAACTGTCTTGACCGTACGGTGATCTGGAGAATGAAAAGACAAGGGCGAGGGGTTTTGACCCCTCGGCGTAAGTCTCACAACCAAGGGCAGGCCCGATGACTCTTAATGCTCCCGCACACATGACCGTTGTGAAAAAGGAGGAGAAGGAGACGAAGTTACGCGATTTTCTTGCCCACGCTTTGAAGGAACTTGACGCGAATACCGGTAAGCCGGTGTTGCGTGTGCTGGCACGTTGCAGCGGCAGTCCGGTTGTTCGGGCGGTGGCGGCTGTGCAGGCTGACTTGGCAGCGGCAGGCGTCGAAGCTCTGGTGATGCTGGCAATGGTCGAAGGCGGCAATGTTTCCGCGGTTGGCAGCGGGTGCTGCGTGCGGCATCTGGCGGATGTCCGCTGTCTGGATGCCCATGAGTTGCTGGTGATCGGGCCGGCTTCGAGCTGGATTGGCGATTCCATGCGTCGCGATCCCTCGGTGCGCGATAGCTTCGAGCTGCACGCGCAAGGGAGTGAAGCGTCGGCCCGGCAGGTGGCGATCTCGTTCGACAGGCTTTGGGTGCGAGCCGCCGGCGTCAAAACGCCGGCCGCTGCGACGGTGCTGGATATGACCGTTGAGTTGGCCGCTCTGCCGGTCGACGTGGTGAGCGTGCCTCAGGTGCTGACGCGGCACTGATTATTTGGTTCCAGACGCTGGAATTTGACAAAGGCCGTCCCTCGGGGTCGGCCTTTTTCTGGTTCAACATTTAGCGTGTTGGGTGGCTGTCGCGTTTGAGTTCCCGCAAGGACGCTAGAATATTCTTGCGCCATTTGGGGCCGCGATTGCAGGCTTCTTCCAGGGATTCGTTGAAATATTGCCGGTCGGATTTGAGAAAGACGTCCATCAGATCGCCGGCCTGCTTGAGGTCCTTTGCGCGCTTGGCCGGTGACCTCCTGCGTTCCTGTGCGATCAAGAGTTTATGGATGGCGTAGCGCAGGGGCGGCGGGACTCGGATCAGGATGCCGGTACCGTAAAGGGCAGCGGCGTCGATACTCTCCTCCGACAGATAGTCCATGAAGGTCAGAGCTTCGGCGGAGCATTTGAGTTGGTCGATGACGACGGGGGATTTCCGGCGGCGACCAAATTTCGTTAGAATGTCGACTTGAAAGCTATTCGCGGATTTGAAGACTTTCGGAAGCTTATCGTTGCTAGACATATGTGCTTTGAAAGTCGGGTCGGCGCGTCGAAGGATTTCTTCCAAGTCTAACGGGGCCTCGCTGGAGGCGAATGACGATACGAGCAGATCGGCGTCGTTTGTCATAAGGGCGCTTGAGGGTAGATAGGCACCGACAAGGCAAGGATAGGTTTGATAGGCGGCGGTGCCGACCAATACGACGCCTTTGCTGAAAAGACCTGCGTTTGCGATCACTTCGAGGACGCGGCCAAGAGGTAGCGTCGGGGCAGGGATATGCGCCGTCTTGAGCGCTGTGACGGTCAAGCGGCGCGCCTTGGCTTGCTCGGCAGCTTGTCTGATTTGCTGTTCTTGAAGTTTCGTTTTGGCGTCGTTGGCTGGACCTAGGAATTGCTGGTGCCGGGTGACCCCATCTTTGGTTGTGGCGTAGGTGTAGCCTTTGCCCCGGATTGTCTTTGTCGAGATTGAACCATGAGCCACGTCAGTGAGCGCTAGGCTCTGCAGCAGGTCGGCGTACATCGTTTGAAAATTTAACGGTATGGGGCGCATTTTTGACCGTGTTATACACAGAAATTGGATATTGTGTATAACGTGCTGGTGCTGGTGGTGTCAAACTTCCGGACTGGAGGGCGTTAACCGGCAAGTAGCGGTAAGGGGCGGTAAGGTGGATTTTGCTGCCACCGTTTGGTCATTGCACCCTGGTGGCCTATGCGCGCACCATCGGGCCATTCATATTTGGCCTCGCATTCGGATTTTTCAGCCCACCTCAGGTGAACCCATGTCACATCTTGCGCGACTGCTTGTCAGCACGGCCGTTCTGGCAACGCTGTGGACGCCATACAACGCGAACGCACAGGAAAAGACGTTCGTTCATAAGGGCGTGGCGGTGGACGCGGACCGGTTTGAAGGCTATTTGAAGAAGGAATGGAAGACGAGCCTGCGCAAGCCTGCCGAATTGAAGGCGTCGGGGCTCAAGTCGCTGGCGGCCAACCCGAGGGAAGCGTCGCGGTCCTTTGCGGCGTCGGTTGCCCTGGATGGCGCGGATGCGCAGGCGTGGCTCGGGCTGGCGGACGCGCTGCTGGCGATCAAACCGGATACGGTCAGGGGTGCGGAGCGGTACGATCTGCCGGTGAATGCGAGCGGGGCGGCCCTCAGGGCTTATCAACTGGCGGGCGACAAGGGTTTGAAGGCGGCGGCGCTAGCGACGCTGGGTGAAGCGCTGGTGCGGCGGTCGTATTGGCGACCGGCGATTGATGCGTTCGGGGCATCATTGCAGTTGGCGGACGCGCAGAAGGTGCGGGAAGCCTATGACAAGCTGCGGGCCGAGCATGGGTTCCGCATGATCGACTACAAGACCGATAACGAGGCGGCCAATCCGCGGGTGTGCGTGCAGTTCTCCGAAAATCTGGCGCGGGCTGGGAATGTGGATTTTGCCAAGTTCGTGGCGGTCGATGGGAAAGACCCGCAGTCGGTGGTGGCGGAGGGCAAACAGCTTTGCCTTGAAGGGCTGACGTACGGGAAGCGCTATGAAGTTCAGGTGCGGGCCGGGCTGCCGTCTGACGTTGGCGAGGCGCTCGAAAAGGCGATTGAGATAGCGGCGTATGTGCCGGACCGGAAGGCGTCGGCGCGGTTTACGGGTAGGTCCTATGTGCTGCCAAGCAAGGGGCAGCAGGGGATTCCGGTTTTGACGACGAATACCAAGGCGGTGGCCATTGAGGTATTCCGGATCGGGGACCGGTCGCTCGCGAGCACGATGCAGTCGGGCGATATGAACCGGCAGGTCGGTAGTTACGAGATCGAACAGATCCGCGAGAAAACCGGCGAGAAGGTCTATGCCGGCGTGCTTGAGGTCGCGTCCAAGACGAACGAGGACGTGACGACGGCGTTTCCGGTGAGCGAGGCTATCGGCGCTTTGAAGCCGGGCGCGTATCTGATGACGGCAAGCCCCCGCGTCAAAGCGGAGGGCGATGAGAGCAACGAGCGGATGCTGGCGAGCCAGTGGTTCATCGTGTCCGATCTCGGGCTGACAGCGTTGTCTGGAACGGACGGCGTTCACGGGTTTATCCGCTCGCTGGCGGATAGTTCGGCGGTGGATGGCGCCGAGGTGCGGTTGATTGCACGCAACAATGAAATCCTGGGCACGGCGAAGTCGGACGCAAAGGGTTATGTGCGGTTCGATGCCGGATTGGCGAAGGGCGAGGGCGGAATGCAGCCCGCGCTGATGGTTGCGGCGAAAGAGGGCGGCGCGGATTATGCGTTCCTCGATCTGGCGGCGGCCGGATTCGATTTGTCGGACCGTGGCGTGAAGGGGCGTGATGCGCCAGGCGCGCTGGACGCGTATTTGTTTAGCGAGCGCGGGGTCTACCGGCCCGGTGAAGAAGTACATCTGACGGGATTGGTGCGCGACAAAGCGAACGTTGCCGCTGGGCTGCCGGTGACGATGATCATCACGCGACCGGATGGGGTCGAGCACAAGCGGCAGACGCTGGTCGATGGCGGGCTTGGCGGGCGGTCGATGTCGCTGGAGCTTGGACGCGGCGTGATGACGGGCACGTGGCGGGCGAAGCTGCATGCGGACCCGAAGGCCGAAGCGATTGCACAGGTGTCGTTCCTGGTCGAGGATTTCGTGCCCGAACGGATCGACATGACATTGGCACCGGACGTGCCCAAGTTCACGATTGAAGAGCGGGCGACGATCAAGGCTTCCGGTAAGTATCTGTATGGGCCGCCGGCGCAGAACTTGGCGCTGGAAGGCGACATAGTCGTGAAGGTTGCCAAGGAGCAGCCGGGATATGCGGGCTATAAGTTCGGGCTGGCGGATGAGAAGATCGAGCCGGTGCGTGCGCCGCTCGAAGGGCTAGGCTCGACGGACGATACGGGCAAGGCGGAATTGGCGATTGCGCTGCCCGCGATCCCTAAGACCTCGCGCCCGCTTGAGGCCGAAGTGCTCGTGCGGCTGCGGGAACCGGGCGGGCGGACGATTGAACGGAACGTGACGCTGCCGGTCGATACCAAGCAGGCGCGCGTTGGGATTAAGCCGCTGTTTGGCAGCCAGGGTGTCACCGAGGGCGATCCGGCGGCGTTTGAGGTGATCGTGCTCGATGCCACGGGCAAGCGCACGGACGCCAAGGGTTTGCGGTGGACGCTGTCGCGGGTCGATCAGAATTGGCAGTGGTACATGCGCGACGGTAACTGGGGGTATGAGGCTGCCTCCTCGTCGCGCAAGATCGACAGCGGGACGCTGGATGCAACGGCGGAGACGGTGGCCAAGCTGACGGTGACGCAAGGCTGGGGCCGCTACAGGCTCGAAGTGTCGGACGACAAGTTGGGCACGGTTTCGAGCGTCAATTTCAACTCGGGTTGGGTGTCGGGCGGCGAGGTGGCGGACAGCCCCGAAGTGCTGGAAACGGCGCTCGACAAGGTGAGCTACAAGCCGGGCGATACGGCGAAGCTGCGGATTGCGTCCAAGCATGGCGGCAAGGCGCTGGTGACGGTGTTGAGCAACGGACTGCTGTCGTCGCAGGAAGTCGAAATCGCCAAGGGCGGCGGTGAAGTCTCCATCCCTGTGTCGAAGGACTGGGGGCCGGGTGCGTATGCGACGGCGATCCTGTACCGGAGTATGGACGAGGCGGCGAAGCGGATGCCAACGCGGGCGATTGGCGTTAAGTGGCTCGCCATCGACAAGTCGGCGGACACTCTCAAGGTTGCAATTGCCTCGGATGCCAAGGTGAAGTCCGGCGCGGCGCTGAAAGTGCCGATGAAGATTGCTGGTCTGGCTCCCGGTGAAGAAGCGCGGGTGACGGTGGCAGCGGTCGATGTCGGCATCCTCAATTTGACGAAGTACACGTCGCCCAATCCGGAAGGCTGGTTCTACGCGCAGCGCAAGCTGGGGCTCGATATCCACGATTACTATGGCCGGTTGATCGACGGCATGCGGGCGGATCGCGGAAAGTTGCGGTCGGGCGGCGATGGCGTCGGCGGGATGGCGATGAGTGCAGCACCGCCGTCGGTCGAGACGATCCTGGCGCAGTATTCGGGCATCGTAATCGTCGATAGGGACGGGAATGCGGAGGCAGAGTTTGCGCTACCGGACTTCAACGGCACCGTGAAGCTGATGGCGGTGGCGTGGTCGAAGGACAAGGTTGGGCACGGCGAGAACCAGGTCGTGGTTCGCGACCCCGTTGCGTTGACGGTGTCCGCGCCGCGGTTCCTGACGCTGGGCGATGAAGCCAACGTCGATATCGCGTTGCATAACGTGGAAGGAGTGGCTGGCGATTATACCGTGCGGGCCAATCCGGCGACGCCGGGCGACAAGACGAGCGATCCTGGGCGGGCGGTTGCACTGGCGGCGGGCGAGCGCAAGTCGGATCATGTTGTATTAAAGCCCAACGATGTCGGGTCGCTCGTTTACAGTATCACAGTCGATGGGCCGCTGACGTCGGGCGGCGAGCCGATCAAGGTCAAGCGGCAGTTGACGTTCAACGTGCTGCCGCCCGCGGGCGATATCCGGCGGACGACGGTCAGCCAGCTGGCAGCGGGCAGCAAGATCACGCTGTCGGGCGATCTCACCAACGATCTGATTGCGAGCCGGACGAAGATCAACCTGTCGGTGGGGCCGCAGGCGACCTTAGATGTACCAGGGTTGCTGACGGCGCTGGATCGCTATCCTTATGGGTGCGCAGAGCAGACGACATCGCGGGCGCTGCCGCTGTTGTATGCCAACAACGTGGCGGCGACGCTCGGCATGGCGACGGATGCCAAGCTGCGGGCGCGGGTACAGGGCGCGATCGAGCGGGTGTTTGAGATGCAGGACAGCTCGGGAGCGTTCGGGCTTTGGGGTCCGAACAATTCCGACATCTGGTTGACGTCGTACGTGATGGACTTCCTGACGCGGGCAAAGGAGCAGGGCTATAACGTCAGCCCGCGCGCGTTTGGGCAGGCGCTGGATAAGCTGCAGAACTATGTGGCGTACGCCAAAGACACGGCTTCGAGTTCGGAAAACCGGGCCTATGCGATGTACGTGCTGGCGCGGAACGCCAGAGCCCCGATTGGGGAGCTGCGCTATTACGCGGACACCAAGCTCGACACGTTTACCTCTCCGCTAGCCAAGGCGCAGATCGGTGCGGCGCTGTCGATGATGGGCGACAAGGAGCGGGCGGAGAAGACGTTTGCGAGTGCCCTCGGTATGCTCGATGACAAGAAGAAGGGCATTCCGTTGGCGCGGCTGGATTTCGGTTCGAACCTGCGCGATACGGCGGCGTACGTGACGCTGGCGTCGGAAACGGGGATGGCGAAGGCGGAAGCGGCCAAGCTTGTGAACGTGATCGCGAAGGGCTACGCGGCGCGGACCTATACCTCAACGCAGGAACAGGCGTGGATGCTGCTGGCGGCGAATGCACTGGGAGATACCGCCAAGACGTTGGTGCTATCCGTTAATGGCAAGGCGCGGGTTGGTAGCTTGGTGGGGCAGTATTCGCCCGCCGACCTGACCAAGGATGGCGGCATCACGATTACCAACAATAGCGATGCGCCGACCGATGTCGTGATCTCGGTCACCGGGGCTGCGCTGACGCCGGAGCCTGCAATTTCGAAAGGCTTCAAGATCGAGCGGACCTACTACACGCTCGATGGCAAGAAGGTCGATATGGCGAGCACGACGGGCGGGCTGTCCAACGTGAAGCAGAACGACAGGTTTGTCGCCGTGGTGTCGATTGAAGCCAAGGACGAAGGCGGGCGGGTGCTGCTGGTGGATCGTCTGCCGGCGGGCTTTGAGATTGAAAATCCGCACCTCGTCGATGGCGGCGACACCAAGGGCATAGAATGGTTGAAGGGCATGTCGAAGCCCGAACATGCGGAGTTCCGCGATGACCGGTTCGTGGCGGCGTTCAATTTCTTTGGTAAAAGGAAGAGTTCGAATGGTGAGCCGGTTGAGGGCAGCGATGTCGAAGAGAACGACGAGGCGGCGGCAGTGGATGGCGATGCGGTGAAGAAGCCATCGACGCCGGTGTCGTCGGCAAGCGTTGCCTACATCGTGCGGGCGGTGACGCCGGGCAACTACGTGCATCCGGCGGCTACGGTCGAGGATATGTACCGGCCCGAACGCTATGCGCGGACGGCGGCTGGCAAGCTGACGGTTGCGGGCAAGTGAGGGCACTTCCTTCTCCCGGCGACGGTAGAAGGTGGCCGTAGACCGGATGAGGGACTTGGATATGTCTGTGAGCTTGGAGATTGGCCTCAAGTCCCTGACCTGCCCTGCTGGCATCCTCTCCCGTACAGGGAGAGGAAAAGTATTGGCCGTCTTTGTTGCCGGTCTCGGACTCGCAGCGGCCATGCTCACGGCACTTCACCTTGCCATTACCACTGCGCCGCCGTCGAAGCTGGAGGATGTGGCGGAGGTTTCGGTGAGCGTGGTGGACCGGGAGGAGCGGTTGCTGCGAGCATTTACGACGGGGTCGGGGCATTGGCGGCTAGCTGTGACGCCGGGCGAGGTCGATGCCCGGTATCTTGCGATGTTGACGGCGTTCGAGGACCGGCGGTTTTACTCCCATGGCGGGGTCGATCTCAAAGCGTTTGTGCGGGCGAGTTTGCAGATGGTGCGGCATCGCCGGTTAGTGTCGGGCGGTTCGACGCTGACGATGCAGACGGCGCGGCTGATCGAGGGGCCGGAGAAGAAGTCGGGCGCGGTCAAGCTCAAGCAGATCGTGCGGGCGCTACAATTGGAGCGGCAACTCAGCAAGACGGAAATTCTGAGCCTGTATCTGCGGCTTGCGCCGTTCGGCGGGAATATGGAAGGCGTGCGGGCGGCGTCGATTGCATATTTCGGTAAGGAGCCCAAGCGGTTGTCGGTGGGCGAGGCCGCGTTATTGGTTGCTATTCCGCAGAGCCCTGAGGGGCGGCGGCCTGATCGTTTCCCGGAGGCTGCCAAGCGGGCGCGGGAACGCGTTTTGGCGCGGGCGCTCGCCGCGGGCGTAATCAACAAGGCGGAATATACGCGCGCAGTGGCGGAGGCTGTGCCGCGCGTGCGGCGGGATTTTCCGAAGTTAGCACCGCATCTGGCGGAGGCGGAGCGGGCGCGTGCG
>JANLYB010000318.1:0-9666 GCA_031365425.1 Hyphomicrobiaceae bacterium | reverse complement strand
GGCTTTCTGTATGCAGAGCTATCGCCGCCGAACCAGTGCAGCATCGCCAGCTCGCCCTATAAAACGCCAGTTGTTTACCGGGAGCCGGGAGCCGGCGTCCGTCAAATGGCCGCGCGAACTTGGCTGCTAGGGTAGCCGAGGACGGGGCAAATTCACGCTATCCTCTACGTTTTCGATACCTCTGTTTCCATGCGCAGCTACAGCACTCGCAAGCGGGTCCTCGTTACCGGCGGCGCCGGCTTCCTCGGTTCGCATCTCTGCGAACGCCTGATCGCCGATGGAAACGACGTCCTTTGCGTCGACAATTTCTACACAGGCACGAAGGACAACATCGCGCACCTGCTCACGCATCCACACTTCGAGGTGATGCGACACGACGTGACGTTTCCACTCTATGTCGAAGTCGACGAGATCTATAACCTGGCCTGCCCTGCTGCGCCGATTCACTATCAGTTCGATCCTGTAGCGACGACGAAGACGTCGGTGCATGGCGCGATCAATATGCTGGGGCTGGCTAAGCGTTTGAAGTGCCGGATTTTCCAGGCATCGACCAGCGAAGTGTACGGCGATCCGTCGGTGCATCCGCAGACCGAGGACTATTGGGGGCACGTCAATCCGATTGGCGTTCGATCCTGCTACGATGAGGGCAAGCGCTGCGCCGAGACGCTGTTTTTTGATTATCACCGCCAGCATAAGCTCGACATCAAGGTGGCGCGGATTTTCAACACGTATGGCCCGCGCATGCACCCCAATGACGGCCGCGTGGTGTCGAATTTCATCATGCAAGCGCTGCGGGGCGAGCCGATCACGCTGTATGGCGACGGTCAGCAGAGCCGGTCGTTCTGCTACGTGGACGATCTTGTCGATGGGTTTATCCGGTTGATGAATTCGGAGCCTGGGTTTCCGGGGCCGGTCAATCTGGGCAATCCCAACGAATTCACAATGAAGCAACTTGCCGAGCAGGTGATTGCGCTGACGGAGTCGAATTCGAGCGTCGTGCACATGCCGTTGCCGGCAGATGATCCGAGGCAGCGTCAGCCTGACATTTCATTGGCGCGCGAAAAGCTTGGCTGGACGCCGAAGGTTGAGCTGGCCGAGGGGTTACAGCACACGATTGCTTATTTCCGTGGGTTTATCTGATGCAGCCGGCCCTGCCGCGTATCGCGATCTCGTGGAATGGGTTGCCGCAGTATGCGGCGCGCGAAATCCGTGTCGCGATTGATTATATCGGGCGGGATTGCATCGTGGTCGGGTCGAAGCCGACGGTTCCTGTCGAGGGCATGGAGCGAGTGCTGGGCTGCCGGGTCGATTGGGTCGACGCCAGCAAGCCGGTGACGTGGGCCGAGCTGGAGCATGAGGTTCCCGATATTTTTGTGCAATCGGGCTGGTCGTATCCGGCGTTTTCGGCGCTGGGCGCTGAGGTGAAGGCCAGGGGTGGCCGCGTGATCGGGTTGTCGGATGCCAATTGGCGCGGGGATTTCCGTCAGATGGTGCTTGGTCCGGTTGGGTTTCGCGTGCGCCATCGTTCGCGGTTTGACGCCATGCTTGTGCCGGGAGCGCAGGGTTCGCGTCTGATGTCTTGGTTTGGCATCCCAAAAGGGAAAATCCACACCGGCATGTATGGTGCCGATCCTTCGCTGTTCCGGGGCGGGCCGCCGCTGGCCGAGCGGCCTAAGACGTTCCTGTTCGTTGGCCAGTTCATCGCGCGCAAGGATGTGCTGGGGCTTGCTCGCGCGTTCGTGCGGTTCAGTGCTGCACATCCCGAGTGGAATTTGCGGATTTGCGGGGGCGGCGAGCAGAAGGCGCTGATCCCGGCGCATCCCAAGATCACGGTTGAGGATTTCGTGCAGCCCGAGCAGCTTGCGCAACGGTTTTTCGAGGCGCGGTTTTTCGTGCTGCCGTCGCTCGTCGAGGCGTGGGGGCTTGTCGTTCACGAGGCGGCGTCGGCTGGGTGCGGTCTCGTGTTGAGCGATGCGATCGGCAGCGCGGACGATCTTTCGACGGCTGAGAATGCCGTGCGATTCAAGGCAGGCCGTCAGGATGATCTGTTGCGGGCGCTGACTGAGGCGGCGGCGTTCGATGCGGCGCGGCTTGCTAAGGCGGAGGCTGTTTCGCGCGGCCTTGCTGCCGAGTTCGGGCCGGAGCGGTTTGGCCGTGAGGTTGCCGGTTTGATTGAGCAGTTCACGCGCGAACTTCGCGGGTAGAAGCACATGGATGCGCTTGTCATCGGGGCGGGTGTGATCGGGTTGGCGACGGGGGCCGAACTCGCGCGCCGGGGCGTCAATGTCATCGTAGCCGAGGCGACGGGCACGATTGGGTCGGGTATCTCATCGCGCAACAGCGGCGTCATTCACGGCGGCATGTACTATGCGCCGGGCAGCGAACGGGCGCGGCATTGCGTGGCCGGGCGGCGGCGCTTGTATCAGTATTGCCGCGAGCGGGGCGTGCCTCATGCGAAGTCCGGCAAGTTGATCGTTGCGACGACCGCTGCGGAGATCAAAAAGCTTGAGGCTATTGCCGCCACCGGGGCTGCCAACGGGGTTGAGGGGCTCCTCATGCTCGATGGGCGCGAGGCAATGGCGCTGGAACCGGCGCTGTCGTGTGTGGCCGCGCTGATGTCGCCGGAGACGGGGATTGTGGATTCGCACGGGTTTATGGTCGCGCTCAAGGGCGAGATCGAGGATCACGGCGGAAACATCGCGTTTATGTCGAAGGTTGCAGCGTTGCGGCGGTCTGCTGAAGGGTGGGCGGTTGAGTTTGAGGCGGGCGAGGACAGCTTGATGTTCGATGCGGTCGTCAACGCGGCGGGGCTTTCGGCACCCGGCATTGCGGCCAAGACCGAGGGACTGGCCGCTCCGTTCATACCCAGGCAGGTGCTTGCCAAGGGTAACTATTTTGCGTTTAGCGGACGGCCGGTGTTCCGGCACTTGATCTACCCAGCACCTGTCGACGGCGGGCTTGGGACGCATGTCACGCTGGATTTAGCCGGACGGATGCGGTTTGGGCCGGACGTCGAGTGGGTTGACGGCGAGGATTATGCCGTCGATGCTACTCGGGCCGCGTCGTTTTATGAGGCGATCCGGCGTTATTTTCCGGGGCTTTCGGATGGCAGTCTGGTTGCGGACTATGCCGGTATTCGCCCAAAGCTGTCGGGGCCAGGTGAGCCGGTGGTCGACTTTTTGATTTATGGACCGGCGCATCATGGATTGCCGGGATTGGTTCAGCTGTTTGGCATTGAGAGCCCCGGATTGACTTCGTCGCTTTCGATTGCGGGTCAGGTCGCGGATGCTCTGTTAGACTGCGGCGAATGCTGATTGTTTGTGCGGCGATAGGAGAGCTTTGCCGCAGGTGCATGCGAGGCTAGTACTGCGGCAGAATTTGCTTAATCCAACGAACGCGCGCAGGGGGCGTAATTTTGTGAAAACGGTCATTCTCGCCGGCGGACTTGGAACGCGATTGTCGGAAGAAACGCATCTGCGGCCAAAGCCCATGGTCGAGGTGGGCGGCCGCCCGCTGCTGTGGCACATCATGAAGATGTATTCGGTGCACGGCATCCACGACTTCGTCGTATGCTGCGGGTACAAAGGCTACATCATCAAGGAATATTTCGCGAACTACTTCCTGCATATGTCGGACGTGACGTTTGATATGCAGAATAACGCGATGGAAGTTCATCAGCGCAACGCGGAGCCGTGGCGCGTTACACTCGTCGATACGGGCGACGCGACGATGACGGGCGGGCGCTTGAAGCGGGTTGCGAGCTATCTGCCCGATGACGAGCCGTTCTGCTTCACCTACGGCGACGGGCTTTCCGATATCGATATCACTGCCGAGATTGCGTTTCACAAGGGCCATGGGAAGCTCGCGACCATCGCTGCCGTTCAGCCGCCTGGGCGGTATGGCGCGCTGGTTGCAGACAATTCGGTTGTGTCGGGGTTTTCAGAAAAGCCGCGCGGCGATGGCGGGTTGATCAATGGCGGGTTTTTCGTGCTGTCGAAAAAGTGCATCGATCTCATCACCGAGGACAAAACGGTCTGGGAAGATTTCCCGTTGCGGCGGTTGGCGAGCGATGGTGAACTGAGAGCGTTTGCGCACAACGGCTTCTGGCAGCCGATGGATACGCTGCGCGAGAAGAATATGCTCGAAGACCTATGGGCTGCGGGCAAGGCGCCCTGGAAGACGTGGTGAGCCGTGTGACGACCGTTCGCACCTGTGGCCGTTTCGATGTCGTGGCGACCGCGATTACCGGGCTCGATGTGCTTGTGCGTAAGCCGGTGGGCGACGCGCGCGGTCGTCTGGAGCGGATGTTCTGTGCCAGCGATCTTGCCGAGTGGACGGCGGGGCTGCCGATTGTCCAGATCAATCGAACGCTGACGAGCCAGGTTGGGGCCGTCCGAGGGTTGCACTTCCAGTTTCCGCCGCATGCTGAGATGAAGTTCGTTGCCTGTCTGAGGGGCGCGGTTTTCGATATTGCTGTGGATATCCGGAGGGGATCGCCGACGTTTTTGCACTGGCACGGCGAAATCTTGGATGAGGAAAACCGGCGAACGCTTGCTATTCCGCGCGGATTTGCCCACGGCTTTCAATGCCTGAAGGAAAACAGCGAATTGCTGTATTTTCATACGGCGGCCTACAAGGCGGATGCCGAGGGCGCGCTGAACGTGCGCGATCCGCGTCTGGCTATCGCGTGGCCGCTGCCGGTTGGGCAGTTGTCGGAACGCGACGAGGGGCATCCGATGCTGGATGATCGATTTGAAGGGTTGACGATATGAAGTGCCGGCATTGCGAAGCCGAAATCACCTTAGCCGTGGTCGATCTTGGTAGCGCGCCGCCTTCGAACGCCTATCTGACGGCTGAGACGCTTCATGCGCCTGAGAAATGGTACCCCTTGCGCGTGCTCGTCTGCGAGCGGTGCTGGCTGGCGCAGACGGAAGATTTTTCGCAGGCGCATGAGCTATTCAGCGACGATTATGCGTATTTCTCCAGCGTGTCTGCGAGCTGGCTGGCGCACGCCGAGCGGTATGTGGCGACGGCCGCCGAGCGATTTAAGCTGGGGCCGCAAAGCCTTGTGGTCGAGATCGCCGCTAATGATGGTTATCTGCTGCAGTATGTGAAGGCGCGCGGAATTCCATGCCTGGGCGTGGAACCGACGGCCAGTACGGCTGCGGCGGCCCGCGAGAAGGGCATAGCGATCGTGCCCGATTTCTTCGGGGTGGCGCTGGCGACCACGCTGCGGGACGATGGCCGGTCCGCGGATTTGACGGCGGCGAACAATGTGTTGGCGCATGTGCCCGATATCAACGATTTCGTGGCGGGCTTTGCGATCCTGCTGAAGCCGAATGGCGTGTCGACGTTCGAATTTCCGCACCTGCTGCGGCTGGTGGCGGAGAACCAGTTCGATACGATTTATCACGAGCACTATTCGTATCTGTCGTTGTCTTCCGTGGACCGGATTTTTGCGGCCAACGGCCTGACGGTGTTCGATGTCGAGGAAATCTCGACGCATGGCGGTAGCTTGCGGGTCTATGCGCAGCGGACGGATACCGGGCAGCATGCGCGTTGCGTTGCGGTCGCGCAGTTGCTGGCGCGCGAGAAGGCGTCCGGTGTTTTGACTGCTAATTACTATGCGGGTTTCCAGGCGGCGACGGATGCGGTCAAGAACGATTTTCTGAGCTTCCTGCTGGACGCGAAGCGCGAGGGTAAGGCGGTTGCCGGGTATGGCGCGGCGGCCAAGGGCAACACGCTGATGAACTATGCGGGCGTGCGGCCCGATCTCATCTCGTTCGTCGTCGATCGCAGCGCGTCGAAGCAGGGCAAGTTCATGCCGGGCAGCCGGATCCCCATCGTGGACGAGGCGTATCTGAAGGCTGCCAAGCCGGACTACATCGTGATCCTGCCGTGGAACCTTAAAGCGGAACTGTCGAGCCAGCTTGATTATGCCCGCGCGTGGGGCGCGAAACTGGTCACGGCGGTGCCCAGCATGTGGATTTCGCCATGAAGGCCGCAGTGACCGGCGCTACAGGCTTCATCGGCCGTCATGTGGTGGCAGCGCTTGCGGCGGCTGGAGCCGAAACGGTTGAGGTTGGGCGGTCGGTTGAGGGTGCCAACGCCGTCAGGCTCGATATTCACGATGCGCCCGCTGATGCGTTCGTAAAGATGGGTTCGCCGGACGTCGTGATCCATCTCGCTTGGGCGGGGTTGCCGAACTACAAGTCGCTGCATCATTTCGAGGATGAACTGCCGGCCCAGTACCGGTTTCTGAGCGGGCTGGTGCGGTCCGGGCTCAAGCGGCTTGTCGTGACGGGAACGTGCTTTGAATATGGCATGCAACCGGGCGCGTTGAGCGAAGACATGACTGCGGTGCCAACCAATCCGTATGGTTTTGCCAAGGACTCGCTGCGGCGTCAGTTGCAGTATCTGAAGGCGGCGCAACCGTTCGATCTCGTGTGGGCGCGGTTGTTTTATATGTACGGCGAGGGACAGGCGGCGAACTCGCTGCTGCCGCAGTTGCAGACGGCTGTTGCGCGTGGCGACGCTTCATTCAACATGTCGGGTGGCGAGCAGTTGCGCGATTATTTGCCGGTCAGCGAAATTGCGCGGATTTTGGTCGCGCTTGCGCACTCGGACCGCGATTGCGGGGTGGTCAACGTGTGTTCGGGAAAGCCGGTTTCGGTTCGCTCGTTCGTCGAGAGCTGGCTTGCGGAACGCGGCGGAGCAATCGCGCTCAATCGCGGGCACTATCCCTATCCCGATTACGAGCCGATGGCGTTTTGGGGGGATCGCACGAAGTTGCAGTCTATCCTGTCTGGTGCTTCCCGCTGATCTTTCGGCAATTTCGAAATTCAGACCCTCTTCACACGTTCATGAAAGATAAAAGCGATGACGCCTCATGAGAAAGAAGTTCAGGAGCGGATCAAAGGATATCCTGAAGATAAGGCAATGAAGACGGCGGCACATGATTTCATGGCAGCCAGTTTCAAGTCGCAGTACTCCTACAACTTCTTTTGGATGGGCCGGCCGATCATTCAGTATCCGCAAGACATCGTGGCGATGCAGGAGCTGATCTGGACGTTGCAGCCCGATCTCATCATTGAGACCGGGATCGCTCATGGCGGTTCGCTGATCTTCTCTGCGTCGATGCTGGAATTGAATGCTGCGTGTGGCGGTCCCAAGGACGCCGAAGTGGTGGCGGTCGATATCGACATCCGGGCGCACAACCGGGCCGCGATTGAAGCGCATCCGATGTTCAAGCGGATTTCTCTGATCCAGGGTTCGAGCATCGATGCGGGCGTCATCGAGCAGATCAAAGCCAAGGCCGTTGGCAAAAAGAGCGTGCTCGTTTGCCTCGACAGCAATCATACGCATGGCCATTGCCTCGCCGAGCTTGTTGCCTACGCGCCGCTTGTGACGGTGGGAAGTTATTGCGTGATGTTTGATACGATGGTCGAGGAATTGCCCGCCGAGATGTTTGCCAACCGGCCTTGGGGCCCCGGGGACAATCCGATGACGGCAGTCCATCAATATATTGCCGCGCATCCCGAATTCGAGATCGACAAGAGCCGGTCGGATAAGTTGCTGATTACGGTTGCGCCGAATGGTTTCCTGAAACGCTTGAAATAGGTTTGGGCTGAGAGGGCGACCGCCAGCAGATGACCGTTCGACGGCTCAAGTTCAACATCGCAGCAAACTACGCCAGCAGCGCTTGGAGCGCGCTGGCGAGCATTGTGTTTGCGCCGGTGTTTCTGGCCTATCTTGGCGTCGAGGCTTACGGGCTGATCGGAACGTTTATCCTGCTGCAGTCGTGTCTAGCTTTGCTGGATTTGGGGCTCGGGCCCGCACTCAACCGGTCGATGGCGCTGTTTTCGGCGGGTGTTCTGAAACCGCAAGGGATTCGCGATCTCTTGCGCAGCGTCGAATGGATCGTGGCCGGTCCGGCGGTCGTCCTTGCCGTTGTGCTGTGGGTGGGAGCGCGATGGCTCGGGGTCAATTGGCTTAAGGTCGAGCATCTGGCGCAGGCGGACGTTTCCCAGGCACTGGCCATCATGGGGCTCGTGCTCGGGCTGCGGCTCATCGAGAATATCTATCGGAGCGGGTTGAACGGTCTGCAGCGGCAGGTCGAGCTGAGCTTTCTCACGATTGTCACGACCACGCTGCGGACGGCGGGCGCTGCTGCCTTGCTTGCGTTCGTCAGCCCTACGATTTCGGCGTTCTTCACGTGGCAAGCGGTTGTGGCGCTGGCCTCCGTGATTGCAACGCGCATGCTGCTTTACCGGCATTTGCCGATAGGCGAGCGCGCGGCGCGTTTCTCGACGTCTGCCTTGGGCGAGATCGGGCGCTATGCGGGTGGAATGCTTGGGATAACCGTGCTGTCGCTGCTGTTGAGCCAAGTCGACAAGTTCATTCTGTTGAAGATGCGGCCGCTGACCGAGTACGGGTACTATGCGCTGGGTATTGCGGCGGCGAGTGCGGTTCTCATTCCTGTCGGGCCCATCAATCAGGCTTTGCTGCCGCGCATCAGTCAATTGCTGGCGCAGGGGGATGAGGTAAAGGTTGCAGCGCTCTATCACGAGGCGGCACGGTTCATCAATGCGCTGGTTGCCTCGATGGCGTTTGTTCTGATGGGGTTCGCAGAGCCGATCCTGCGGTTGTGGACGTCGAACCCCGAGGTTGCCGCGAATGTTGCGCCGTTGCTGAGCGTCTATGTGCTCGGCACGATGTTAAATGCGGTTTCGAGTATGCCGTTTATGCTGCAGCTGGCGAAGGGGTGGACCGGGCTAACGTTGCGGGTGAATGCGGTTGCGCTGGTGCTGGTGAGTATGGCACTGGCTTTCGCTATTCCACGATATGGCGCGCTGGGGGCAGCGTGGGTGTGGGCTGGGCTCAATCTGGGTCTGGTGTGCATCATTCCGGGCATCATGCATCGCCGCGTTCTGAGCGGCGAAGCGCGCATCTGGTATGTTCAAGATGTGGCTCTCCCACTCGCTGTTGCAGGCAGTATCGTATTGGGAACGCGGCAGTTGGGATTGCTGGTGGGGACGTATCCGAGCGTTGGAATGGCGGCTGCGACCGGATTGCTGGCGCTGGCCGCATCATCATGGAGTGTGCCTTCCGTGCGCCGGTTTGCCAGTGCGCGCGGCGTTGCCATGAAGACGTGGATCGTTCGCGTGGCGTTCAACTAGGAATTTTCAGGGACTTACATGACGGTTTCAAATTCGCCAAAGGTTTCGGTCCTCATTCCGACGCGCGAGCGGCCCGATACGCTTGCCAAATGCCTGAAGACCGTCGTCAATCAAAGCTACGGCAATCTTGAAATTATCGTCAGCGACAATGCCAGTTCGCCGGAAACCGAGGCGGTGGTTCGCGGTTTTGATACTCCGAAGATCCGTTATTTCAACACCGGCTCGCGGATTTCGATGTCGCACAATTTCGAATTTGCGCTGTCGAAGGCGACGGGGGATTGGATCACGTCGATTGGGGATGACGACGGGTTGCTGCCGGACGGGATCGAACGCGCCGTCGCCTTGTTGCAGTCGAGCGGGGCGGAGGCGCTAGGGTCTTTGCTTTGCTATTACGGCTGGCCGTCGAAAGAGGCTGGGCCGGACCGGTCGATCATGTCGATCCCGATGGGGCGGAAGACGTCGTTCAAGAATGCGAAAGAGGCGATCC
>JANLYB010000208.1:0-27066 GCA_031365425.1 Hyphomicrobiaceae bacterium | reverse complement strand
TCCTAGTTCCCCAGCCAACCGCGTACAGAACTGCGAACCATACCGTCCGGCGTCGCGTCTGCGATCATCGCTTTTGAAAATGTTTGCCAGCAAGATCGGTCCGGGCACAGCTCGTGGCGGAGCCGCAAAACGCTCCGCGTCCGCGAGGCTACCATGTCATGCGACGGACTATTTTTCACTGAGCTGAAACCCATCGTCATGTGAGGCGTAGCTCCCCATTGCGGCAAACGGCGAGGCGAGGCCGGGGGGGCTTGATGATTGAGCGAAAATTCGTCGTCCATTGGATCGCGGGGCGACTTTCCTGGTTTTCTCGAAACGATCCGCGCGGAAGCGATCAAGTTGCGCTGATCGCAAAATGACTATAGCGGCGGCTTGTGGCCTCGCTCGTTCTATGGCGATAACGTTCAGTTCATGGCCGCCGAACCGGAGCTTAGAACATGACCCGCGTCGTACTACGGATCGATTTCGACGAGGTCCGCTACATTGGACATGGCCGGATCGAGCTACTGGAATTGATCGACTCCACAGGCTCTATCGCCAAAGCGGGGAAGGCCATGAGCATGTCCTACAAACGCGCTTGGACCTTAGTGGACAACGTCAACAAGACGTTCTCTGTGCCGGTCGTGGATCGGCGGCATGGCGGCAAGGGTGGCGGTGCGGCGGTCCTCTCAGACTTCGGCCGCAAGCTCGTTGCCGACTACCGGGACATGGAGAAGGAGGCACTACGGGCATTTGCGAAGCAACTGAAAGCGATGGAGAAGCATCTCGCCCCGCATTGATCGCTTGGCTAGCCATCGACGCCATCAGTTCGATGGGGACGGCGGCGGCACATTCACTTCAGGATCGTGAACCCTTCCTTGACGAAGCGGGCCTGTGCATCCTTGCCTTTCAGGAAGGCCACGAATGCGGCAGCGGCATCGGCGTTTTTGGCGCCAGCCACAATCGCCAACGGATAAACAATCGGTGCGTGGCTATCTTCAGGGAACATGTCAACGATCTTCACCTTGGGCTCGGCGGCTGCATCCGTCTGATAAACGATGCCAAACGGAGCTTCTTCACGCGCGACGAAGGCCAGAGCCGCGCGGACGTTCTCGGCCTGGGCGACCTTTCCTTCAACCGAGGTCCAGACCCCGAGTTTTTCGAGCGCTGTCTTGCCGTACTTTCCAGCCGGAACCGCCTTAACGTCCGCCATTGCAAGCTTCCCACTGCCAACCGCTTCGGCCAGGGGGAAATCTTTCGCAATTTTTAGAGTTGCCGTCGAAGCCGCTGGCGCGACGAGAACGAGGCGATTGCCCAGCAACTGGATGCGGCTGCCGGTCTGGATGAGGTTCTTGCCCGCCAGATAATCCATCCAGTCGAGATCGGCTGAGATGAAGACGTCGGCGGGGGCCGCCTGCTCGATCTGCTTGGCGAGGGCGGACGATGCGGCATAGGACAACGTCACCTTGTTGCCGGTACTTTTATTGTAGTCCGCTGAAACCTGATCCAGCGCCGTCTTTAGGCTCGCGGCAGCAAAGACTGTGATTTCCGTCGTTTGGGCGCGTTGCGCGCGACCCGGCGAGACGACCGACGCATTGATTGCAAAGGTCAAGACAGCCATTGCCGCCACTATCCTTGCCCGATCAAGCCATGCCGTCATCGTTATTCTCCAAATCAAAGCGATATTTCCGGCAGGATATCTTGATCCTGGCAGAACGCAACGCCTTCGGGGAATTACGATGGTGAAGGTTCGGCGCCAGTTCGGCCGGACGGCGCGTGGGCGAAAAGATGCCCGGCTCTCATCGTGCCATCGGCCCGATGAGTTCGGGCCGGTACTCGAAATGCATCGTATCGTAATGCGACCACCGTCCTCCCCAGATGAAGCCTTCCGCCTCGAACGCATCAACAATTTCGACCGGGATATCATTACGATAGGTAGAAGCCGCCGCACTTTTTGGCCTGGGCCACCGCCAATAGTGGGCGTGCTTCGTCGCGATATCGATCGCAATTCCATACCCGTGCGCCGACACCCGGCCGGTACCCTCAATCACGCGGCAGTTGAAAGTTCCAGCCGGCGGCATCAAAAACGCGTCGAACGATGCTGGTAACTGATCCAATCGTGCCGAAACGGCCGCCAGCCGCGCCGCCGCCCTATGACGCCCGTTAAACGCAAGACCCTTGCCGTATTTCTTGGGCAACCAGACCACGGTGACGAGGTTCCTCTCAACCTCGCCCTTGCGGCAGTCCCCATACAGTTTGTCGAAGAACGCCTCGTTGCGGGCACGCCCAGGATCAAAGTTCTGCACCGGCGCAATCGCCGGTAGCCCCGCCGGATATGGTAGCGCCAACATATCCTTGATGTCGGGCCGTGCCAGCCAGGCCTCGAAGTTTTTAGGTCCCAACCCGTCATCGACGCGCATCCGCGTGCCATCCCGCCAGACCAAGTCGTTGGCCTCGATCCGGCCGAGCGCATCGGGATAAGCCGCGACCAAGCCGGCCAAGCGGCCTGGATCGCCCGGTCCAACCGGTGTACTTGCCTGCGCGCACACCGGCACAGCATGAAGCGCTGCGAGCAAGACGGCCCCGCAAAACGCCGCTATTGTTCGCATTCCAAGGCTCACGTGTTGCTCGGCGCTGCATCGGGGTGGACAAAGATTGATCGCAAACGAATTTCGAATGTTTGACCAATCCCCCCAACCTGTTACAGTCGCGGCAACTGTAACCAGATTGCAGCCCGAAGTCGTGGCAATTAACCGGCGGCCCTTCAAAAGCCTGCGGGATATTGCCTTAAGCCGGGCACTGGGGATGAGACGTGGAGGGAAAACCTGAGCCAGGCGTGGACATCGCGCCGGATGCTGATCTAAGTGCGGCGGATCCGAGTGCGGTCAAGCTTGCGAACACGCGCCTTCACGATTCTGGCAGCCCCAGTAGCTACACAGTAATCCGTCACGACCCTGTGGCCGGTAGCTCAGACGATCCGCTGGATCACCCCATCGAAGCACCCATAACCCCGGACGACGGGCATCTACCGGATCATCACGCGACCCTGCCCCACTGGGACGCAGGCCCGAATACCTCCCGTGCCGCCCCAACCGATGTTTACGGCGCCCTCGACCTCGGCACCAACAACTGCCGCCTGTTGCTCGCCCGCCCGTCGCGGCGCGGCTTTCGCGTTGTCGATGCCTTCTCCCGCATCATCCGGCTCGGCGAAGGCGTGTCCCAAACCGGCCAGCTTAGCGAACCGGCCATGCGCCGGACCATCGAGGCGCTGAGGGTCTGCGCTGGCAAAATCCAACGTCACCACGTCGGTCGCGCCCGGTTGGTGGCAACGGAGGCTTGCCGCGTCGCAACGAACGGTACCCAGTTCCTTGATCGGGTCCAACGCGAACTGGGCCTCAAACTCGAAATGCTTTCGCGCCGCGATGAAGCTCGCTTGGCGGTCGCTGGCTGCGCGTCGCTGATCGACCCCAATTCCGAGTTCGCCCTCGTCTTCGATATCGGCGGCGGCTCGTCCGAACTGATCTGGCTCGACCTGACCAAGCGCAGCCAGCCCTGGCGCGCACCCTTCGTAAGCCGCTCTGAAGCCGACGATGCCATGATGGCCTGGACCTCCCTGCCGGTCGGCGTGGTAACGCTTGCCGAAACGTTCGGTGGCCGCGAAGTCACCCCGGACGTCTTCGAGGCCATGGTCGATCACGTGACCGCCATGCTGACCCCGTTCGAGGCCAGGCACAACGTCACTTCCCGTATCCTGGGCCGCCGCGTCCATCTGCTCGGTACCTCGGGCACCGTGACAACCGTTGCAGGCATCCTGCTCGGCCTCACACGCTACGACCGCGCCCAGGTCGACGGCTGCTGGCTCAAAGTCAAAGACGCTCAGGCCGTCACTTATGACCTTCTGGGCCGGACCTATGAGCAGCGGATCGCGGAACCATGCATTGGCCGCGATCGCGCCGACCTCGTGCTGGCTGGGTGCGCCATCCTCGAAGCGCTGCTGCGTCAATGGCCGTGCGAAAACCTGCGCGTCGCGGACCGCGGCCTGCGCGAGGGAATTTTAACAACCCTTATGAGCGAAGACGGCGTTTATCGTCCTGGCCGCCGCCGCCGCGGAGCGAAATGAACGTGGCTTTAGAAACCAACCTCGCAATCGAATTGCCTCTACCGGCCAGCTCCGCTGGTCAAGCGGAGAACAGCTGCGGGCGCAAGCGCCGGACTCAAGGGTTTCGGCCTCCTTCACGCCGCAGCCCTTGCAACAAAAAAGGTAACACGTGAGCCCTCCTAGGAAGCCCGGCGCAAAGAAAATCAGCGCCAAAAACCCCAATACTAAGAACCCGAGCGCGCGCAACCCCGGCGTCAACACCGCGGCGGGACGGCCACCCGGCTTCAAAACAGGTGAGAAGGGAGCCGGCAAATCGTCCCCCAAAGGGGCCTCTACCAAATCGCCCGGAGCCGGCCAGCACGCCCTCCACATCAAGGTGAAGACCGCGAAAAAACGCACAGTCTCGTCCGCCCGCTGGCTAGAACGCCAACTGAACGACCCCTACGTCGCCGCCGCAGTACGGGAAGGCTACCGCTCCCGCGCAGCCTACAAGCTCAAGGAAATCGACGACAAGTACCACCTGTTGAAGCCAGGCATGCGAATCGTCGACTTGGGCGCCGCCCCCGGCGGCTGGAGTCAGATCGCCGCCGACAAGGTTAAATCGCTCGATGGCAAAGGCGCCCATCGCGGCCAGGTCATCGCCATCGACTACTTGGAAATGGGCGACTTGGCGGGCGTGACCGCGCTCGTGCTCGACTTCACCGCGCCGGATGCCGAACAAACTTTGAAATCGCTCCTGCGCGAGGGCCGCGCAGACGGCGTGCTGACCGACATGGCCGCCCCGACCGTCGGCCACACCCGCACCGATCATCTGCGCATTATGGGATTGGCCGAAGGTGCAGCCGCCTTCGCCGCCGACGTGCTTGAAGAAGGCGGGTGGTTCCTGGCCAAAGTCTTCCAAGGCGGCACCGGCAATACATTGCTCGACATGCTCAAGCAGGACTTCGCCTCCGTCCGCCACGTCAAGCCCCCAGCGAGCCGTTCCGACAGCGCCGAACTCTACGTGCTAGCCACCGGCTTCCGCCGCCGCGACAAAAGCGAATTACGCGACCCGCGCGACGGCTGACCGTCGCCCGCTCTGCCAGCGGCTGCCTTCAACCGCCGGCGCTGGATGCTCTTGAACCGCGAAATCGCATGGGCGAGGTCCGTGATCACGGCCTCGTCGCCGCCGCGCTTCTTCAGCCGCGAGCGCCAAAGCATGAGAACGCGCACCGCGTTCGCGATGTGCTCATCAGACATCTCATCGAGGGGAATTTCACGCCCGTCCCGCGTGGTCCACAACAGGATTTCACGCTGGGCGGCCCGCGCAAACTGAGCGGGACCGGGGCTGCGGACAAGTGCCATGCAGCCCCATCAAACCTTAAACAGCAGCGGCCTTAGCCTTGGCGGCGGCAGCGCGCGCGATGCCAGACTGCTTCTTCAAAAGACGGCGGACAGCGGCGGTGTTGCCCTGAACGCGGCTGAGCTTGGCGCGGGGAATGACGCGGCGCGCTTTCTTCTTCTGAGTTTCAACGGCACGTGCATCATGTTTGCTCATCGGAGCGCTCCGGAAGATCTTGAAATCGAAATGGGTATCCAGGCGCGAGCGCTCGGGACGAAGCGCGGTTGATAGGCGATATCGCGCGCTCTGGCAAGCACGGGTACCCGCAGATAGTGTATGGAACGCCAAACTGCGACCACGGAGCCGCCTTCCCCTATGAAAATCGTGACCTGGAACATTAACGGCGTCAAAGCGCGCCTTGGCACCGCCATCGACTGGTTGCGCCACGACAACCCCGACGTCGTTTGCTTCCAGGAGATCAAATCCGTCGACGAAGGCTTCCCAGCCGCTGAATTCGAAGCGCTCGGCTACAACGTCGCAACGCATGGCCAGAAAGGCTTCAATGGCGTGGCGATCCTGTCCAAGACGCCGTTGGAGGACATCCAACGCGGCCTCCCCGGCGACGAGACCGACGTCCAGGCCCGCTACATCGAAGCCACCGTCATGGGTGGCCAAACCGCCGTCCGCATCGGGTGCCTGTATCTGCCCAACGGCAACCCGCTCGGCACCGAGAAATTCACCTACAAACTCGGCTGGATGGCCCGCCTCGAAGCCCACGCCCAACGCCTGCTTCAGGACGAATTGCCCGTCATCCTCGCCGGCGACTACAACGTCATCCCCATGCCCGCCGACGCCAAACGCCCCGAGGCCTGGACCGGCGACGCCCTGTTCCAGCCCGAAAGCCGCGCCGCCTACCGCCGCCTTCTCAACTTGGGCTACACCGACGCCGTTCGCGTCTGCCACCCAGAGCCCGGTGTCTATACGTTCTGGGACTATCAGGCCGGCGCGTTCCAGAAGAATGACGGCATCCGTATCGACCACTTGCTGCTCTCCCCCCAAGCTGCCGACCGCCTCAGCTCCAGCGGCGTGGATAAAGGCCCACGCTCCGCCGAAAAACCCTCCGACCACACGCCAGCGTGGATCGCCCTCGCAGTCGGGTGACGTAGGGACCATTCCAGTCCTTGGCAAAGTCTGGACCGACGCATATCAAAACGACCTTCTCTATAGGGAAGGAGGAGCGTAACGCGGCGTGCGCGACCGTACATACACATCAATCAAGTAGCCAAGCCCGATCCCCTCTATCGCGATAAGATAGGCATATCTGTACCGGTTTATCGACCCAATGTGAGGGATGCCGAGTCCGATAACGAGGATCGGGATAGAGCAGGTGCCGATGATCCACAATGCGGTTCTGTCAGCACGGCTAAAGAGAAACATCAGCACGCCTGCCATGCCGGCATAGGCGACCAGCATCTCACACCCAACCACGCTTCGAAACACGGAGCGTGGGCCGGCGAACGGCACGGACCAGTCCGCTGGGAAGGGGGAGAGGAAGCCCAGGAGCGCCGCACGAGGAACGTACGCTAGCACGTCTACCGTGCCGGTGAGTTTCAGGTCGAGGTCGGGGGACAGCGCGCGGGTCGTCGGGTTGGGATCGGTGTGGATGAAGTCGAAATTGTCTCGTTGCTTGGAGATCACGCATAGCGGGCGCTCCAAGCGCTCCGTCGCGTGGGTTGCGTAATGCCAGCTTGAGCCAGGACCAGGTTTGCAGTTAAATTGGGCCAGATCGGACAGCGTCTGGCTTGACGCCGAAGGGGGGATCAGCATCTTCACTGCAAAGCAAACACCGATCAGCAGCGCGAGATTAGAAAGGCGAAGGGTGCCTGCGCCCGACAGACTATTCCGCCGGCGCAAGGTCCACGCCGATTCGCAAACAAATCCAAGCGCAACGGGCAGCGTCAGCGCCGAGATCATGTAGGGGCGGATCAGGCCGATGAGAAGCAACCCCGCCACCGCTAGTGCCACTCCCATTGCGGTACGGCGGGCGGGCTCTAGGAGGCGGACAACGCCGAGCAAGAACAGGAACACCCCCAAAACATTAAAGCTGTCCTTGTTGAGCTGCGAAAACCAATGCATCTGGTAGGGCGATATCACGAAGGGCAACGCGGCCAGGATTGCGACACGCCGCTCAAAAATCGACGAAAGGATCGTCACGAGCGTGAGCGAAGAGAGGGCATGCAGCATTGCATTCAACACAACGATCAGCAGCGGCTCATGCCCGAGCGCCGCATAGATTGCGGCGGCAATGCCCGGAACGCCCTCCTCTCCCGGCTTCAATATCCAGCTGGACCATCCATGCATGCGAATCTGGTCAAGCAGAGCCTTGGCCAGCGCCTCATAGTGTGGCGCGTCGCCGATGTATTGAGCAGCCCCAGTGGGGCCATCCTGCGGCGACACCCAGGCGACAAGATAGATTCGAAAGAGCAGGAATACGGAGACGGCGTAGATAAACACGAGCACCACCAGGGCGGTGGAATTTGAGATGCGGGTCGGCACCAGATATTCCTGTTGTATGGAAATAATTTGTCTGTTGCTGGCGCCTCACGTCGTCGCCAGCCTTACGGCTTTAAATATGCCGTGACCGTAACCGGAAGTGGCCGATCCGACAAGATCCGCGCACAGCTTATGGCGCTCTGGGTCACAAGCGCGTCGAATTTCCTGCGCCAAATTGGACGTTCTGGCTCTGATAGCTGCCGTTCTTAGAAGACTTATCCCCGCCCCTTGGCCATCCGCTAGATTGATCGCATCTCGCAGCAACGAGGGGCGTCGAACCGGTGGCGCACTGATTTGCGGTTGCGGGATGCAGGTCTGGGGTGGCGAACGCATCGCACGAACCAGACGCTCGCCGCACCCGCCTGGGTTTGCTCAGGTCTTCGAGTTAAATGCTGCGGGTATGCGATAAATCCTGCGCGGAGCGTGTCTCACTCGCTTCTACTACCCTTCGGACCACCCGTGCGGTGACGCACAGCTCCGCCCCCTCACCCTTCATAGGATCACTCGTGACAAAAAGTTGTAGCAGCAGCGCTGAAAAACTCGCGGACATAAAAAGCCGGCTGCGAAGGCTGTGCTTCCTCCAACTCGATCGCGTGCGCCGGATGACCGACGCGGACCGGCGGATCAAACGCAAACCTAAGCCTCGGGTCACCTCAACGCCAATAAAGCCACGCACCTCCAAACGCAAAAAAGGCACCAGGATTGCTCCAGGTGCCGTTCGGCAAGTCTAGAAACGACAAAGACCCCGTGAGGGGCCCTTGGGTTTGCTGCTGTTAAGCAGCTTGCGAGGCAAAGACAGGCGGTTTCTTATCCTCCTGACGATCCGTTTCGGACTTAAGCGCAATGCCAATGTACCGAATTCTTCCTGCAATCTTTTCTTTTTTGACGCCTAATTCACCAAATGCGCGACCAAACGTAGGAAGTGCTAGAGGCTCCTTTGTTTTCGTTTCACACCAGGCACAGTAGTCTTCATAAAGCTCCGTTGCAGTAAGGCTTGAACCATCAGTGACTTCGATGCTCTCCTTGTAAAACCGCTCCACATCATTTTCAGGAGCGATCATTCTCGTAACAGCTGGGGCAGAACGATTGTCGTTCGCACCAGAACGCGGTTTCGCAATTTGTTGCACAGCGGGTTGCGCTGCCACCGCTACCGCAGCGGTGTTGAGTGCCGTCGTCGCAGCAGCCGTCACCGGAACAAAGCGCGGTGCAGCAGGAGCCTTCACGTCATAGAGACGCCACTGGCTAAAGGCGACGTACATGCCAAGACCCGAACCAACTTCGAGCAACAAGGCGACAAACACAGACATCATCGTCTGGACTTGAGAAATCTTCAGTCCGGGAATAACCGCCGAAAGAAGAGACACGAGTACTGCAGCCTGCGGATCGGCTTCAACCGCTCCGGCAGCAGATGCTTGACCAGCAAGCTTAGCCTGAGCTTCGGTTATGCGCTTTTCCAGTTCGCCAGCCTGATGGGCAGAACCCAATTCAGCTTCCAGCGCATGGAACCGGTCACACAATTTCTGCTCTGCTTTGCCGTCAGTCTTTTTGCAAGCGTCCGACCATCCCCAGGCTTTTTGACCTTTGAGGCCTTCGATATCGGCTTGCACGGTCGCAGCGGGACGATGCTGAGGGATCCAGCTGAGCTGGCTCTGAGCACGTTCCATATCCTTCCGGGCGTCCTGATAATGCTGCGACTGCGTCAGACGCGCGCCGCTCGAGTCATTACGGCTATGCGCCGCATTACCCAAAGCCGACGTGAGCGAATAGGCCGTCACAACACTCCAGACGAGTGCGGAAGCTGCCGCCTGAGACCACATTCTGTTCCGCCAAGCGGCGAAGAAGAAAAATGGCACAAGCGCCTTCATGCAGTCTGCTGCGGCACTCGCTGCGCCGTAGAGTTGGCCATCGAACGCGTTGCGTCCCAGGCTATAACCAAACTGCCAGTTCATAGCGGCGGATACAGCGAGCAAAACGCCTGCCGCCAATACCCCTAACACACCTAAGGCATGTCTCATTGCCCTCTCCATTGAGATGGGCCGAACGTAAGCAAAACCAAATCGGCCTTTATTGTTTTTTTTCGATTGGCAGGGATACGCTTACAGTCCTGACGAGATACTTTCCGCACGCTTTGTTCTCGAACGTCTCTGACCTGTGAGCATCTGGCTACTTCCCCAAGTCGCCAGCAGGTTAGTTGGTCGTCGAACGCCCCGTGTTGAGGACGCATGCCGCTCTGACTTTCATGTTATCCACAGTCCAAGACCGCCGCTCGATCTTTAGCCTGTGCGTAACGCGCTTGAGGTCAGAAGGGCACAATATACAGACTCAATTAAACTCCCTGAAGAGACACGTAACTGATTCACGTCGATTTGGTAAGGGTAATCAGAGCCCTACGTTTTCGTCGCAGTCCGTGAGAATTGTTGCATTCGAGCAACGCTTGTTCGAGCAGATCGTCGCGAGGAACTTTATCCCGCAGTTATACTCATGCCTTACCCTGTTGCTCCACAGCCGGGTAAATATCCCCCGTTCAAAGACGATCCCGCGGGGAGGCCACTGACGTCCGCCCGTTGGCTGCGACCTCTCGTTGTTGTTTTGAGGAACGAAACATCCCTGCGCTTGCAACCCAATCGACTCCGCACTGCTGAGCAGCGCGTTCCCCGGCAGCCTGATTGTCGCCGACAACACGATTATCTTTCTTAATCTCGACACCAATCCCGGATTGTTCCAAACGCGCGTACGGAGTATAGTGATAACCAGACCATTACCCACCGATGTCAAATTTTGCACGAATTGTCAGGGCTGGCAGATCGGGCTCTCATTTATTCGCAAACCCATTTGACATTCGATGCCTTGGGAAACACACGGTCGCTTTGGAGTAGTGTTATGCGTGTCGTGAGCGTGCTTGGTGCCATCGGCGTCGGCTTGGCAATTGGTTCTGCTGCCATTCTAGCCCCGTTGACCATGGGTGCCTCGGGCTCGGCCAGCACCACCAGTGCGACGGCGGGAACGGTTCAATGGGCGGCGCAGTGGGGCCATCACGCCATCAATGCCGTGCGCTCGCTCGCAAGCCCTTCGGTTAAATCCGATACGAAGTCCGCCGCAGCGACAGAAAACGACGACGCAACTGCTTCCGCTGGCGAACTTGCCGCCGCAGCGCCGGCTCAACACAAGACGATCGACTACCTCGCTCATCCCGGCTCGCCGGGCACCGCCAAAGTCGCCGACGCCCGCATCGTCCAAATGCCATGGGCCACGCAAGTCACCGTTGCGCCGGAAGCCGCCACGCCCAAAAAGCTCACCTCGTCCAAACCGTCGTCGGATGAACAACGCCAGAGCCTTGTTCGCGACCTGCAAGCCGAATTGAAGCGTGTCGGCTGCTACGAAGGCGAGCCCAACGGGCAATGGGGAGCGGCCTCGAAGAGAGCCATGGCGTCCTTCACCGAACGCGTGAACGCCAGTCTGCCGTTTGAACAACCCGACTTTATCCTGCTCACCCTGGTTCAAGGCCACAAGGGCCGTGCCTGCGGCCAGGATTGCCCGGCCGGCCAGGGCTTGGCTGGCAATGGCCGCTGCACACCCAACGGAATTCTTGCTCAAGCCGAACGCGCTAAACAGGGTGACGGGATTAAGCGCGAGGCGGTGCCGGCAGCGGTCACGGCTGGCGCAGTTGCCGTTGCTGCCGCCAAAGCAAGCGACGACAGCAAAGCCAAACCCCGTGCCATGCAACAGCCATCGCCGTCGATCGCTTCGGCCTGGACCACCACCACTGTCGAAGCCCCGCTCGAAACCGGTTCTGTCGCCGCCGGCGTCCCGGTCCCTGTTCGCGTCACGCGGCCTCAGCAACCCGCCCAGCAAACGGCGGCTGCTGCCGTCAAACCCGAAGCGACCGTTGCCGTTGAAGCCGCCTCCCCGGCCCGCCCAACCACGATCCTGCCAGGTCGCATGGCCATGGGCGCGCCGCCCTCGCCGGTTGTCGAGGCCCCGTCCACTCCTGCCGTCAAGCCGGTTCGTCCAACCCTGCGCGTCGCCGCTGCAGACAGTGCGCAACCAGCCACCCCGTCGTCCACCGAGCCCGTAACGGCAGCCACAACCGAGCCCGCACCGTCTCCCCGCGCACGGCGTGTCGTGCGTATTCAGCCCGTCGTCCGCGTACAACCGCCCTCTTATACCCCTGGCGCACCGCAGATGATCAAGCGGGCGCCCGAGCCGGTCGCCATTCGCCGCCCCCCGCCACCGCCGCGCTATTACGCGCCGCAGTACGCCGGGACCAGCTACGGCGCCAACGTGAGCGGCTCGAAGTCGCGCCGTATGGTCTATGAAATGTTCCAGCGTCCCGACCGCAACTGACCACGGACCGCGAGGCGTCTGAGCTATCAGTCCATTGACGTCGCAGACGGCTTCATCTCCGTCTGCGCCTTGACCCACGCTAGATAATCTGGCGCTCCACCCCGCACATCGACTGTTAGCAGCGCCGGATTGGCGTATGTATGCACCGCCTTCACCGCCGCAAACACCTGAGCCACCCGCGACAGCTGCGTCTTGATGATTGCCACGACCTCATCGTCCTCGTGCACCACACCCTCCCACTCGTAGATAGCCGTCATCCCTGGGATGATGTTCACACATGCCGCCAGCCGCTCAAAAACCAGACTGCGCGCCACAGCCTTTGCTCCCTCCGCACCGGGAAAGGTTGCATAGACCAGCACAACACCGGTTGCGTTTCCGCCGTCGGGCCCGGCCTGATAGTGCTTTGAGGGATCGCCGGTTTCTGGCATTGCTTGCCACCTCCTCTTGAACGGTTGCGCCGATGTCCAGACCCAAACCACCTTACAAGCGCATCGCCTTCGTTGCGAGTGACAGTCCGGAGGCCAAGGACGCCCTGGCAGCCCTCGTCGCCCGCTATGGCAACATCGCGCCCAAAGAAGCCGACGCCATTGTCGCGCTTGGCGGCGACGGCCTCATGTTGCAGACCCTGCACCGGCACATGAACGATCACATCCCGATCTTCGGTATGAATTGCGGCTCGGTGGGTTTTCTCATGAACGAGTACCGCGAGGATAACTTACACGAACGCCTCGCCGAAGCCGAAGTCAGCCGCATCCATCCGCTGTCGATGATCGCTTACGACAGCGCCGGCAAAGCCTACAAAGCGCTCGCCATCAACGAAGTCTCGTTGTTTCGTGAAACCGCCCAGGCCGCCAAGTTGCGCATTTCCATCGACGGCACAGTCCGCATGCCGGAATTGAGCTGCGACGGCGTCCTCGTCGCGACGCCCGCCGGCTCGACCGCCTATAACTTGTCGGCGCACGGCCCCATCGTCCCCATCGACGCGCCCTTGCTGGCCTTAACTCCTATCAGCCCGTTCCGCCCAAGGCGGTGGCGCGGCGCTTTGCTGCCCAACAAAGCGCGCATCTCCATCGAAATCCTGGAGGCCGAAAAGCGCCCGGTCAGCGCGGTTGCCGACCACTTCGAAACCCGCTCCATCGTCCGCGTCGAGATCGAAAAAGCCCGCCAGATCGAGCTCTACATGATGTGCGACCCCGACCACTCGCTCGACGAACGCATCCTCGCCGAACAATTCCGGTTCTAACTTCGTCCAGGGTCCAGGGGCGAGCCCCTGGTCCCAGTCTTCACTTTCAGAGCGAAGCGTCTTCACTCGCCCTTCACTTCACGCTTCCCACCGGCTCACCACATCCCCCAACTTCGGCCGATCCCGATCTTCGGGCTTATCCGCTGGCGTTCCCACGTATACGAACCCGGCCACCCGTTCGCCGTCACCCAATTCCAAAGCCGCCTTAACGCGCGGGCTGTACGCCACCCACTCCGTCACCCAGCACGTCCCAAAGCCCAGCGCATTCGCTGCCAAACACAGATTGAAGCACGCAGCCCCCGCCGACAAAACCTGCTCCCACTCGGGCGCGCCCGGATTGGGCACCACCCGCGAGATCACGGCAACCACCAGCGGCGACCGCATCAACCGGCGGCGCTCGAAATCCAATCGCACCTGCGACGGTGGCTCCTTGTCCTCAGCGGCACACGCCTCAGCGAAAACCTCGCCCATCTGCGCCCGGGCCTCGCCCTCGAACACGATGAACCGCCAGGGCGCGAGCTTCTTGTGATCGGGCACGCGCGCCGCCAGTGTCAGAATGGTGTCGAGCTGTTCCGCTGACGGCCCCGGCGCCACTAATTTATCGGGTTTCAAGGAACGGCGCGTGCGCAGCAGGTCAAGTGTGGCGTTTGTCATGATCCGTCCTACAAAATCAAAGAGCACTCTCGCTAATCCAATTCCGCTTCTGGTACAACGCCAGCAGCGATTTGGCTCGATGAGACGCACACCACATGGCGACCCCACGAACACTACGGCAAACGGCCTTTCTTGCACGCCTCCTCGCAGCCGCCTGCGCCCTTGGGCTGACGCACCCGGCCTCCGCCCAAGAGCCGCCGCCGACAATAATTATCTTTGATGGCTCGGGATCCATGTGGGGCCGCCTCGACGGCGACAAGAAGGCCTCCAAGCTCGACCTCGCCCGCGACGCCCTTCGCACCAGCTTGGCCACAGCGCCCGCCACGGCCAAGCTCGGCCTCATGTCCTTCGGCCACCGCCGCTCGGGCGACTGCAACGACATCGAAACGATTCTGCCGGTAGCCGCAGGCGACCCGGCCCGCTTCATCCCGCCCCTCGACAAGCTCAACCCGCGCGGCAAGGGTCCCATCTCCGAAACTCTGCGCCAGGCAGCAGCCGCGCTCGGCAAGTCGAACCCGGCCAGCATCATCCTCATCCACGACAACGCCGACAATTGCCGCCAAGACCCGTGCGACGCCGCGAAGGAGATTGCAGCCAGCAACCCCAACCTCAAGATCAACCTCGTCTCGCTTGGCATCGACGCCGATGAACTTGCCCGCGTTTCGTGCGCCGCAAAGTCGACGGGCGGTCAGGTCTTCGACGTCAAGGAGGCGGCAAACCTCCCCGCCGCCATGACGGATGTCTTCAAACTGGCCCTGCTAAATCCCGGGACCGGCAGCCAGCCACCCGCCGCAAATGCCCTTCCAGCAACCGCTCAATCCCCCGCCGCCGCCCCCCCTTCCGGCCCTCCCGGCCTGATCCTCGCAGCCAGACTGGTGGCGCAGTCCCCGGCCCTTTCCGTCCCCGTCCGCTGGCGCATCTTCAAAGCCGGTAGCGATCAACCCGTCTTGGAGGCGACCGCCAGCACGCTGACCGCCCCCCTCGACGCCGGCAGTTACACCGTCGAGGCCAACGTCGGCTTCGTCTCCGCCCGCAAGTCCGCAGACGTGGCAGGCAATGGCCCGACCCGCCTTGATGTGCCGCTGGAGGCTGCAGCTCTGCGCGTCACTGCCAAGGATCTCGAAGGCGGCGCGGCCTCCACGACCGCGCTTGTCTCACTCCAGACCCAATCAGCCAACAGCCAGCGGGCTGTCCGGCCTCTGTGGATCGGCCGCACCCAGGAAGCCGACTTCATCCTCCCCGCCGGAACCTACGCCGTCCGCGCCACCGACAGCCTTGCCCAGCGCGACGAAACGATCACATTGGCCCCCGGAAACGTCATCAACAAAAACCTCATCATGGGCATCGGCCATCTTGAACTGACCGCGAGCGCCCAACCCGACGGCCCAGTCCTCGACGGCGTCACGTTCCTGATTGCCAAGGACGACCCCGAATCCCCCGACGGCCGCCGCGAAATCGTCCGCTCTGCTAACCTGCGCCCGTCGTTCGCGCTCTCCGCTGGCACCTACTACGTCACCGCCCGCTCAGGCACCGCGGAAGTCCGCCAGCGAGTCGGCATCAGCGCGGGCGACACCGTCAAGCGCGCCATCTCCTTGGGCCTCGCCAAACTGATCGTGACGCCTGAAATCCAGGCCCTGCGCAACGCACAGCCAACATCCAAGCCCGCGACGCTGACCCGGATCTTGAGCCTGGAAGGCGACCCGCGCGAAATTACCCACTCCACAGCGGCAACGCCTGAGATCGCCCTTGCCGCCGGCCGCTACCGCATCGAATCCACCATTCCAGCACTCAACATCAAATCGGTCCAAGACATCGACCTCGAAGCTGGCAGCACCCGCCGCGTCACCCTCAAACTCGAGGCAAGTACGGTCACGCTTAAGCTCGCTGCCGTTACCCCGGCCACAAATCCGTCCTGGGAAATTCGCGACGCTCAAGGCGGCATCCTGCTTCGCTCGGGCCTTGCAGCCCCCAGCTTCCTCGTCGCGCCCGGCCGCTACACAGCCCGCCTCGAAGCAGGCGACCACCGGTTGGAAAAGCCCTTCGACATCGGCACCGACGGCCAACCCCGCACCCTCGAATTCGCTTTGCCTTAGGTCCCGCTCTCCTAACGGAGTTCATGACCTTCTTCATGTCACAACTTTTGCAGAGAGAAGAGTGACAGACTGAGACGGCGCATTTAACCTGCCCCCTGGAGTGCATCGGGAGCCCATGACGCAACGCGTACGAACACTTTTGATGATTGCCGCGTGGTTTGCCGCCGCGCCGTTCGCTCATGCCCAACAACCGCTCGCCCAGCCGCCGCCCGCCCCCGCCAAACAGTCCGGCTCGACCACCGTCCCCCGTTCCGGCGGCGACGCCCCCGCCACCGCACCTGCCGCAAGCACGCTCGCCGAAGTCCGCCTCGAAGCCCTCCTGACCTCCGACGGCCAGCGCATCGACCAAGGCCTCGTGTGGCGCGTCTTCGGCGGCAAGTCCGGCCAGGACGCCAAACCAAAGCTCATCGCAACTCACCGCGAAGCCAGCCCCACGATAAAGGTCGCACCTGGCGACTACACCGTGAACGTCGCCTTCGGCCGCGCCAACCTCACCCGCAAAATTGCCGTAAAATCAACCGAGCCCTCCGTCGAAGCCTTCGTCCTCAACGCCGGCGGCCTGCGCGTCACGGCCGACATCGGCGGCACCCAAGCGCCCGCCAACGCGATCACCTACACAATCCAGTCCGACGAGCGCGACCAGTTCGGCAACCGCCCCACCATCATGACGGGCGCCAAACCCGGCCTCATCATCCGCCTCAACGCTGGCATCTATCAGCTCACATCGATCTACGGCGACGCCAACGCCATCGTTCGCGCCGACATCACGGTCGAGGCCGGCAAGCTGACCGAAGCCGCCCTCTCGCACGCTGCCGGCAAAGTCGCTTTCAAGCTCGTCACCGAACCCGGCGGCGACGCGGTCGCCGACACGCAATGGTCCATCCAGACTCCGGCCGGCGAGATCGTGAAGGAAACCGTGGGCGCGCTCCCGACCCACATTCTGGCACCCGGCACCTACGCCGCCTTCGCCAAAAAAGCCGGAAAAAGCTACCGTCGCGACTTCATGATTCGCTCCGGCGACGTCGTCCAAGTCGAAGTCGTCGCACAGTAAGGGTCTGCCCCTCAAAACTTTGTCAGCACCCAATCGGTCGGGCACCCGGCCTTTTCCATCCGTTTCACAGCAGCCGTCACCTCGTCTACCCGCTTCAACTCCGCATACAGCGATCGCGCCAGCTGCCAATGCTCACACGCCGTCGTCATATCTCCGTGCGACCGCGCCAGATCGCCCAGCTCAAGCCGCGCCACGGCCTCGATCGCCACTTCTTTAAGCTTTGAAGCCAACTGTGCACACGCCCGCAACTGGTCTGCCGCCTCCTCGTGCGCACCCGCCGCCAGATGCTCATGCGCCCGGGCCAGCAAGCTCGCAGGCGTCTGCCCATCTACCGCCAATTCCCATGCAGGCCGCGGACGCCGCCGCACGGCGGGCGCTGCCACTGCTTTCTCGTGCGCGCCTTCGGCAAAATCAAACTCAGGCTGCGCCGGATGCGTTTGAAACAGCAAGACCCGTCCTGCCGGAGCCGCATCCGATGACGTAACGCTGCCGGCCGGCGCGCCCGACTCAGCGGCTGGCGCACGCCCAAGCCAGCGGCCCCAGAGCCACAGCACGAAACACAGCGCGGCAAAGCACACCGCAAACGCCACCGGCCCGCCTATCGCCCCACTCTCCAACAGTCCACTCATCGATTCGACCATCGTTCCCATTCTGAGTCCCCGAGACGTCAGGCAGCCGCCCCACCCTCGATTTATCACGTGCACTTACATCGGGGGATAAATCATCAGCGCGCAAGGTCGCACTCCGATCGTCGGGTGCGCGCGTGCACCACGTCCTTGACCTCAGCCCCGCCGCCAACGCATGAAGACTGCAAACACCCTTGGAAACAGGCGCATCATGACCAAGCCGGACAACTCCGACCCCGCCGCTCACTCCGGCCCCTGGCACCCCGCGACCCAGGTCGTGCACGGCAGCCGCGACCCGGCCACCAGCGCAGGCTTTGTCAACGCCCCGGTTTATCGCGGCTCGACCGTCCTTTTCCCAACCCTCGACAAGATCACCACCCGCGACCAGCCCTTCACCTATGGCCGTCGCGGCAACCCCACGTCCGTTGAACTGGAATCGGCTATCGCAGCCCTTGAAGGCGGCGAGCGCACCATCCTCACCTCCTCCGGTTACCAAGCCGTCACAACCGCGCTCCTCGCCTTCGTGGAAGCGGGCGACGACATTTTGATGACCGACAGCGTCTACCAGCCGACCCGCGCGTTCTGCGACAAAATGCTGGCCAAGCTCGGCGTCACCACAACCTATTACGACCCCACTATCGGCGCTGGCATCGAAGCGCTCATCAAGCCAAATACCCGCCTCATCTTCACCGAAAGCCCCGGCTCGCAGACCTTCGAGATGCAGGACATCCCGGCCATTGCCGCGATCGCTAAAGCCCGCAATGTCTGGCTGCTGATGGATAACACATGGGCCAGTCCGCTCTACTTCAAGCCGTTCCAGTTTGGCGTCGATGTCTCCATCCAGGCGCTGACCAAATACGTCGTCGGCCATTCCG
Organism: Hyphomicrobiaceae bacterium; assembly: GCA_031365425.1. GTDB lineage: Bacteria > Pseudomonadota > Alphaproteobacteria > Rhizobiales > Hyphomicrobiaceae > JANXVY01. Next base: position 8,228 of record JANLYB010000208.1, on the reverse strand, counting down.
ATTGCCTGCTCGGCTCGGTCACCGCCAACGCCCGCGCCGCAAAGTTTGTCACCGCCGCCAAGGAAACCTTGGGGACCTGCCCCGGCTCGGAGGAAACCTGGCTCGCGCTGCGCGGCCTACGCACCCTCGACGTCCGTCTCGCCCGCCACCACACCTCCAGCATTGCTATCGCCGAATGGTTGCAGAGCCACCCAGCTGTCGCCAAAGTCCTCCATCCCGCCCTGCCAAGCCATCCCGGCCACGCACTGTGGAAGCGCGATTTCCTCGGCAGCTCTGGCCTGTTCGCCATTATCCTCAAGCCCGTCAGCCGCACCCAGCTCGCCGCCATGCTCGACGGATTGAAACTTTTCGGCATGGGCTATTCCTGGGGCGGCTTTGAAAGCCTCATCGTCCCCTTCGATCCCACGCCCTACCGCACCGCGACCCGCTGGACCGCCCCCGGTCCTGCGCTGCGCCTCCACATTGGCCTCGAAGACGTCGCCGACCTCAAAGCCGAACTCGCCCAAGCCCTCGCCCGTCTCAGCGCTGTTTCGTAACACGCCGGCCCGTAGGCTTGTAGACCGGGTTGAGCGCCTGCAAACCCTAACACCTTCACTTCCTTCGCCTTCGAGGAGGGGAGGACTGCGCGCCATGAGTTGTGCCACGTATCACCAATCGCGCCACAAACGCATCGCGCGGTGTAACTCATCCTCGGCGCGCATAGGTGGGGGTGGCACAGCCCTATCGCCCCCCTGCGATCCATTCGCCTTTGGACCCATGCGACACGTTGGAGCGCCACACCATTCCATTCCCAAAACAAAAACAGCAACTTAGAAATCACCAGTCGCGTCAAAATCGCGCTTGCCAACGGCCCCGGTTTTGGCCTCTAACGGCACCACCGTACGGACAAGCGAAAACGAACTCAGCGGGGGCGCATAGTGGGCTTGATGCAGCTCTTTGGCGAACGCGGCTCGCAAACAGATGCCGCCGCTGACGCACCAGGCGATCAGCGGTCCCTGGAGCCGATCGGCGTCATCGACATCGGATCGAACTCGGTCCGCCTCGTTGTCTATGATGGCGCGATCCGTTCCCCGACCCCGTTGTTCAACGAAAAAGTCCTGTGCGGGCTGGGCCGCTCGGTCGCCTCCACCGGCAAACTCGGCGATGAAAGCATCGTCCGTACGCTAGCAGCGCTCACCCGCTTCCGCGCCATCGCCCGCGTTCTGCGCGTCAAGAACCTGCGGGCTATTGCGACCGCCGCCGCCCGCGACGCCAAGGACGGCGCGGAATTCATCGCGCGCGGCCAGGATGCGTGCGGCGTCCGCATTGAAATTCTCACCGGAGTGCAGGAAGCCTATTACGCCGCCCAAGGCATCAACATGGGTTTCGTCAACGCCAACGGCATTGCAGGCGACCTTGGCGGCGGCAGCCTCGAACTCATCGACATCGACGGCCCGGCCCTCAAGTCGGCAACAACCCTGCCGGTGGGCGGCCTGCGACTCATGGATCTGACCGGCGACAAGATCGACCGCGCGACGCCGCTGATAGACGACGCCATCGCCCGGGTTGCGTGGCTGAACGAGGGCAAAGGCCGCCCATTCTACGCCGTCGGCGGCACATGGCGCGCGCTCGCCAAAATTCATATGGAGCAATCCAATTATCCCCTGCGCGTGATGCACGGCTATACCCTCCCGGCCCGGGAAGCGCTCGACTTCTGCGAACAGTTCCGCCGCGCCAAGAAGCCTGGCCAGATCCCCGGCGTTGCCGACGTTGCCCGCGCCCGCCGCGAAGTCCTGCCCTACGGCGTCCTGGTCCTGGAGCGCGTCCTGCGCAAACTGGAGTCGTCGCAAGTTGTGTTTTCGGTGTTTGGCATCCGCGAAGGACTGCTGTTTGCCCAGCTCACCGCCCACGAGCGCGAGAAAGACCCGCTGATCTGCTTTGCCGAGGACTACGCCCGCCTGCGCTCGCGCTCCCTAGAACACGCCCGCGAACTCTGCACGTGGACCGGCGCCCTTTATTCCGACGCCACGCTGCCTGAAACAACCGGCGAACGCCGCCTGCGCCACGCCGCCTGCCTCATGTCGGACATTGGCTGGCGTGCGCATCCTGACTATCGCGGCGAGCAGAGCCTCCATGTGCTGGCCCACGCAGCGCTTGGCGGCATTGACCATCCAGGCCGGATTTTTCTGGCGCTCGCCGTCTATTACCGCCACGCCGGTGCGGGCGAAGCGACCGACGAACTGTCTGAACGCCTCAAGGCCGTCATTTCCAAACGCCTGCAAAAGCGCGCCCGCATCGTTGGCGCTGCCATCCGCGTTGCACATATGCTATCAATCGGTGTTGCTGGCGTGATCGACGAAACGCCATTGAGCTACGAGCCGGGCCGCCTTGTTCTGACCCTGCCGCCATCCTACGCCGGTCTTGACGGCGAACGGCTCCGGCGGCGGCTCGACTCGCTCGCACAATTGTTGGACCGGACCAGCGAAGTCCGGTTCTCCAAGTAACAGCGGCACGCTCGCATCACGACTTTGCTTTGAATTTGTTACCAACTCAGTTTCCGCCTATCCGGCAAAGGGTCGAAGTATTCAATGACTGACGATCTCTACAGAACTTTGGGCGTCAGCCGCACTGCTTCGGACGATGACATTCGCAAAGCGTACCGCAAGCTCGCCAAAGAGCATCACCCCGACCTGAACCCCGGCAAGAAAGCCGAGGAACAGTTCAAGCGCATCTCCGCCGCCAACGACATCCTGTCCGATCCGGTCCGCCGCCGCCAATACGACCGCGGCGAGATCGACGCCAAAGGCGAACCGTCCCACGGCATGCGCTCGCCCCGACCCGGCCGCACCAGCAGCGCCGGACGCGGCGGCATGGACGACTTCGCTTTCGCCGACGTGTTCACCGACATGTTCGGCGGCGGCCGCAATAACGGCCGCGGCCAGGACGTCCGCTACAGCCTGGACGTCGACTTCATCGAAGCCGTCACCGGCGCCAAAAAGCGCGTCACCCTGCCCGAAGGCGGCGTGCTCGACCTCACCGTTCCCGAGGGCGTTCAGGACGGTCAGATCCTCCGCCTCAAGGGCAAAGGCGGGACGGGCAGCGTCGAACGCGGCGATGCCCTCGTCGAAATCAAGGTCCGCCCCCACCCTAACTTCAAGCGCGCCGGCGACGACGTCGCCTTCGAGGTCCCCGTCACCCTCGACGAGGCCGTCCTCGGCGGTAAAATCGAGGTCGCGACAGTCCAGGGCCGTGTGACCCTCAACCTTCCCAAAGGCACCAACTCGGGGCAGATCTTCCGCCTCAAGGGCAAAGGCGTCCGCAACGCTTCCAGCGGCGTCACCGGCGACGGCCTCGCCGCCATCCGCATCGTCATGCCGCCGTCCATCGACGCCGACCTGTCCTACTTCTTTTCCGAATGGCGTCAGACCCACAAATACGACGCCGGACGCGGGTAACCCCCACTGCCTTGCGGGCCGCGCTAAATTGATACGGGCCGTCTGTGATTTTCCATGTTCTAAAGAGCGCCATGGAACGAATCGATGTGATCGTCGTGGGGGCAGGTGTGGTGGGGCTCGCAGTGGCCCGCGCCTTGGCTTTGGCCGGGCGCGAGGTGCTGATCCTCGAAACCGCCAACGCGATCGGCACCGCGACCTCCTCACGCAACAGCGGCGTGATCCATGCGGGCATCTATTACAAACCCGGCAGCCTTAAAGCCCGTTTGTGCGTCGCCGGCCGGGACCGGCTTTATGCCTATGCCGCCGAGCGCGCCGTCCCCCATAAGCGGTGCGGCAAGCTCATTGTCGCAACAGACAACGCGCAGATCGCCCAACTCCATGCCTTTGCTGAGGTTGCCCTGCAGAACGGCGTCACCGGATTGCAAATGCTGACTGCAAGCGAGGCCAAAGCGATCGAGCCGGAGGTGTTCTGCATCGCCGCACTGCTGTCGCCCGACACTGGGATTGTCGATGTCCACCAATATCTCTACGCTTTGCTTGGCGACGCCGAGGCGGCGGGGGCGACGCTGGTTCTCAATGCGCCGGTGACGGGCGGGGAAATCACAGATAGGGGGTTCGCGCTGGACGTGGGCGGTTCAGCGCCCATGCGGATCGGCTGCCGGATGCTGGTCAATGCGGCTGGCTTGGGCGCGCAAGCGCTCGCGCGGGGACTTGCGGGGCTCGCTGCGGCGACCATTCCGCCGCAAGTTCTCGCCAAGGGCAATTATTTCAGTCTCGCGGGCAAGCCGCCCTTCAAGAAGCTCATCTATCCGCTGCCTGTTCTCGGCTCGTCGGGCCTGCATGCCACATGCGATTTGAACGGCCGCATCCGGTTTGGGCCGGATGTGGAGTGGGTCGATGTGATCGACTACCGGGTGGACCCGTCGCGGGCGCCTCTCTTCGCCGAAGCCATCCGGCGCTATTGGCCCGGACTGCCGGAGGGCGCGTTGCAGCCGGAGTATTGCGGGATCCGGCCGAAACTTGCGCGTGCCAGTCCCCATGATACGGATTTCCTTGTTCAGACAAAGCGCGACCACGGTGTTGCCGGGCTCGTCAACTTGTACGGCATCGAGTCGCCAGGATTGACATCATCGCTCGCGATTGGGGATCTGGTGGCAGCGCAGGCACACTAAAATCGCGGCTGGCTATCGCGCGTTACGCTACGAGCAGGGGATCGGCATATGGGATCATATATTCTCACCATCGATCAGGGAACGACGTCTTCCCGCGCCATCGTTTACGATAAGCACTTGCACCCGATCGGCACCGCTCAACAGGAGTTTCCGCAGCACTTTCCATCTTCGGGATGGGTCGAGCATGACCCCGAAGATCTGTGGCGTTCGGTCCTTGACACCTGCCGCATGGCGCTGAAACGAGCCGGCATCGAAGCGCGTGATCTGGCCGGCATCGGCATCACCAATCAGCGCGAAACAACAATCGTCTGGGAGCGGTCCACCGGCCGGCCGATCTACAACGCCATCGTCTGGCAAGACCGGCGCACGTCGGACATATGTGCGCGGCTCAAAAGCGAGGGCCACGAACCGCTGGTCAATCGCGCGACCGGATTGCTGCTCGATCCCTACTTTTCCGGCACCAAAGTGGCCTGGATCCTGGACGCCGTTCCGGGTGCTGCGGCACGCGCCGGGCGCGGGGAACTTGCCTTCGGCACGGTTGACACTTTTCTTTTGTGGCGGCTGACCGGGGGGCGAGTCCACGCTACTGACGCCACCAATGCATCCCGCACGATGCTGCTTAATATCCACACTGGGGACTGGGATGATCAGATGCTCTCCTTGTTGAGCGTCCCCCGCGCCATGCTGGCGCAAGTCACCGATTCATCGGGGGAACTGGGGATCACCGATGCGAGCGTGTTTGGTGCCGCCGTGCCCATTCGCGGAATCGCGGGCGATCAGCAGGCGGCAACGGTGGGACAGGCGTGCTTCGAACCCGGCATGATGAAGTCGACCTACGGCACCGGCTGCTTTGCGCTCCTCAATACCGGCACCGATGCCGTGCAGTCTAAGCACCGCCTTTTGACGACCATCGCCTATCAGATTGCCGGCCAACGTACCTACGCCCTGGAGGGTGCTATCTTTGCCGCTGGCGCTGCGGTGCAATGGTTGCGCGATGGCCTGGGCGTTCTGAAATCCGCCGATGAGAGCGGACCCATGGCCGCGCGCGCCGACCCTAATCAGGAGGTCATCCTTGTGCCGGCATTTACCGGTCTTGGAGCACCCTATTGGGATGCCGCCGCGCGCGGGGCACTGTACGGCCTCACACGGGCGACCGGTCCCAATGAGCTTGCACGGGCGGCGCTGGAAAGCGTGTGCTTCCAGACGGCCGACCTGCTTGAGGCCATGCGGGGCGATTGGGGGAAGGCCGGCACGACCGTATTGCGGGTGGACGGCGGCATGGCCGCCTCCGGCTGGACGATGCAGCGGCTAGCCGATCTGATCGGCGCGCCTGTCGATCGTCCCGCCGCTCTTGAGAGCACGGCCCTTGGTGCAGCGTATCTGGCGGGGCTCCAAGCTGGTCTTTACCCTCAGCCCAGGGAATTCGCCGAGAGTTGGGCGCTCGATCGCCGGTTCACGCCCGCCATGGGGGCCGAGGAACGCTCTCGCAAGCTTGCGGCGTGGCGCGACGCCGTCGCTCGAACGTTGACCGTGACATCATAGGGGCGTGCGCGAGCGGTCACCTGCCGGGTCTCTACCGGCTTGAATGCCCAGTCTGGACTCCGATCTTGTATCCCTCCTTATAGAGTGCTTTCATATAGTCCTTGTCGAACAGACCGGTTGGCGCGACGCTAAACTTATCGGGAATGGAAACCACCTTGAAATGCGAACCGGGGCGCGCAAATGCGCTGCGTATCTTGCTGATGTCTTGCAACGATTGAAATTTGATCAGCGTCGACACCGCGCGCGCGCCCAGCGACAGCGTCGTCGGCTCCGTCGCTTTCGTTTCGGGCGCCAGCTTGCCGTTGCGGATCAGCACAAGATGCTGGTCGCGCGGCTTGCCGAAATAGCGCGTTTCAAACCGCGCCAAATCCAAGCCAGGCGGGGCGAAGAATACCTGGGCCGCGACGCCCCCGTCCACATGCAATTCTTCGATCTGTTGCCCGTCGACGGTGACGTTGATCCGCACCGGGGGAAACACACCCGGGATCGCCGCCGATGCCATCAGCACGTCTGCTATCAGACGCCGCCGGTCGCTGTTTTTGTGCGAGGCAATCCGCGTCAGGTTCCAGATGTAAGGGATTTGCCGCTCGATATCGGTCGTCTGGATCAACAGCCGCCGTCCGAGCTCGTACTCGGCCGCGATACGGTCAAGCATTTCATCCGTCAGCTCGGCCTCGACAATTTTGCGTAGCGGCGACGCATCAAGCAGGCTCTCGCCCAACACGCCGAGCGGCCCATTGCTCGTGTAAACGTCCTTGTCGGAAATCTCGGTATAGATCCGCCGCAACGCCCCGTCGTATTCGGCCCCCAGGAACGCGAACGGCGCAGCCAATGCGCCAGTACTCACGCCCGTGACGATCTCAAACGTGGGCCGCGTTCCCGCCGCCGTCCACCCGTTGAGAAAACCGGCCGCAAACGCACCGTCCGATCCGCCGCCCGAGATCGCCAGGAAATCCGCCGACGTCCGCCGTCCAACGCCGCTGCTGGTGCGCGCAATTTGTTGATATTGCCGCTCGATCATCGCCGTGGCCTGCGCCGTCAGCACGTCACCGCGAAACCGGATGTCGGTAAAGCCCTCGATCACCACGTTCTGATGCGCCATCACCGGCACGGCCACGCGCGGCATGATGCTCGCGCATCCCGATACCGCGACCACCCCGGCCACAGCGGCGGCAAACCCCATCAAACGAAGCACAAATTTTCGAGACGCCACATCACACCTGAACATACCCGGCAAACAAGGCCGAGACGCGCCCCGCGTCAAGTCAACCCCGATGTCACCGTTCGTAAATCCCCAACGCCAGTGTCGCAAGCGCCGCAGTCAAGGGGCCAAACCGGTTCATTTTGATCAAAAACTCATCGGGATTACTCCCCTCGACCTCGATCAGCACGTTATGCCGCATAAAAAGCCGCATGCTGAACGGCGGATTATAGCCTGTCTCATCGCCTCCCGCCCCAAACACAGTTCCGGCAATTGCCGCTCCCGCCCCAAACCTGCTACGCCCAACGGGGGAAAAACGGGGGGACACACCACATGCTGCTATCGGCCCAAAGCCTGACGGGCGTCGTTGCGATCCCGTTCATAGCCTGGCTCCTTTGCGAAGCCCGCGCCCAACTCCCAGCCCGCGCCACCTTCCGCTTCGCCTTCACCGGCATCGCCGCCCAAGCCATCATCGCCCTGCTCCTGCTCGGCATCCCGCAATCGCGCATCATCTTCGAAGCGCTCGCCGCCACCGTCGGCGCAATCCAGGCCGCCACCCTAACCGGCATGAAATTTGTGTTCGGCTACCTCGCGGGCGGCCCCGCCCCGTACGACGTCAAGCAGCCGCAAAACACCTTTCTGCTCGCCTTCCAGGCCCTCCCGCTGATCCTGCTGATGAGCGTGCTGTCGCGCCTGCTCTACCACTGGGGCATCCTGCCCGTAATCGTTCGCGCCATTGCGTCGGTCCTGCGCCGCACCCTCGGCGTCTCAGGCCCGCTCGGCATCGCAGCCGCCGCCAAAGTCTTCCTCGGCATGGTCGAGGCCCCGCTCCTGATCCAGCCCTACCTGATGAGCCTCGGCCGCGGCGAGCTGTTCGCC
>JANLYB010000176.1:0-2847 GCA_031365425.1 Hyphomicrobiaceae bacterium | reverse complement strand
CTGGAAGGGCACCTACACGGGGCTATCCGGCGCTGCGACCGCAGCCCACTTCCATGGCCCCGCTGAAATGGGCAAAAACGCCGCCGTCGCTGTTCCAGCGCCCGCGGTGGCAAGCCCATTCGAGGGATCCGCTGTGCTCACTGACGCGCAAGCGGCCGACTTGATGGCTGGAAAAATTTACTTCAACGTTCACACTGCGGCGAACCCGAACGGGGAAATTCGCGGGCAGGTAATGAAATCAAAGTAACAAGCCTCATAAAGGATAGACCCGCGACACACGGGTCTATTTTTCTGACGCTGGAGTCTGTCTCGCAGAATATGCCTTGAGCCGCGGGTTAGGTGGCGCTGTTCTGTATTTGGCTCATTTCAGCTTGAGCCGCGTTGATACCAGCCAACAGCTGCGTGTCGTGGTCCGTAGTTCCTTCCGGCGGCATCCCTTCGTTGGTTGCAGCCATGCGACGTTGCACGGATTGGGACCACCTATGGAGTGTCGCAATTTTCTGTCCACGCGTGAGCCCGTTGGAAGCCGCAAGATCGTGCGGGGTCGGAAACTCCACATCGGGGTTGAAACAGGCGTCGTCGACATTAATTTTGAGAACGAGGGACATCGAGCTGCCTCCTGCGGTCGTTCGTTGACCCAACAGAGTAAACTCACGAGGGCCGAGAAGGTTCCACGACAGCGTGACGGCTGGCACGGCGCACACGTTATGAACATGGCGCGGCGCGCGCTCGGTGCAGATGGCGATAATATTTCGGCTATCTTTAGTTCCATGCTATTTGAAGATAATAAGAACTATCGAATAAATTGAATTCGATAAAAGAACTCACTTTGATGTGATAATTCCAATATAGACACATTCTGAACAATTAAAGAGTGGATATTGCAAATGTAGTTTGTGTGATGCTCACTCAAGTTACTTACTTAATACACTTATTCGGAGATATACATGACCAGCCATACTCAGACAAACGCCGCCGGAAATCCCGGTGGGATGCGTGGCGAGATTGCTGCGAAATGGAGCAAGATTAGCGCGGCAGAAGTTGCGGCGCTGAAAAGCACGGCTGACCTCATTACTCAGGTGGAAAATAAGTACACCTTGCCTCACGCGAGAGCGGAGGCCGATGTCAGTGCGTTCGCCAGGGGTCGACACCTTTAAGCGGGCTGTTGATTAGCCTCTAACAGTCGCCCCCAGCTATGCTGGGGGCGACTGTCTGCGAAGGCTGATAAGATTACTAAGTTTGCGATAGATGCTGGCCTCGATTGTGGAACCATTGGCCAGCCTACCCGTTGCGAAGGCAGCGGCGACGCGGTGAAACGGAACAGCGAGATCGGCCCCCCCGATACTGCGGAACTTAACAGCGTCGCCGTGCTAGCTTTGAGGGCTGGATTTGAGAATGGCGGACAACACAACGGTCATCTACTATGCGGTGGTCAACGCCCTGCGTGAGTGACGTCAAATGTCCGGCAATTCGTTCGATTATTCCCTATTCGACAACATTGGGTTCCCGACACGGAACTATGCGGCCGACGAATGGATTTTCATGGCGGAAGACGCTGGGGAGCGCATGTTTATCGTTCGCTCTGGGGAAGTCCGCATCATCAACAATGGCAGCGTCATTGAGGTCGTGCGGCAACATGGCGTCTTTGGTGAGATGAGCCTCATCGACGGCGCACCTCGCGCCGCAAGTGCAAAGACCACATCTCCGACCGAATTGATCGCAATTGATCGCCCCTCGTTCTTGAGGCTCGTCCAAGGCAACCCAGAATTTTCTCTGCAAATCATGCGATCCATGGCTCTGAGAATTCGTCAACTGACGGAGACGATATAGAGCGGGTGCCGGTCAATGAGTTGGAGCGTGTGGCAACGGCGGAAGCCGCCCCAAACGCCCTTAAGTGTTACCGCTGCACTGCATTACAAAATACACCAAGGATCAGTGCTTAGCGGCATCCGATGCCTGAATGAGGGACTGAAGCTTTTCGACGAGCAGTCGGCGATCAACCAACTTGCTGAATATTGGCAGGTCCGGCTGATGACCTGATAAGGCGTCCGGCAATTTCTGCCCTGACTGGAACACGATTGGGGTTCCCTGCCTCAGTAGTTCCTCGGCCAAGGGGGTCACGTTGCGGTCTTTAAGTTCAACGTCGAGGATGGCCCCGCTGACAGAGTGACCTTCAAGATATGACAAAGCTCCGGCGACCGTATCGAAGGGCCCCATGACGACCCCATCGGCGTCCTCGACTGCCAACGTGAGATCCCATGCGACCATTGGGTTATCTTCGACGACCAATATGCTGTGTTTGTTGAACATTTCCAAACCTCGTTGCCATCTCATCCCTAGGCACAAGTGCTCAAACGTCCGATCGTTCCCCCTGTCTCTCTCGCGCGGCATGTATAAGGACTGAAGGCATCGGGGCGGATGACAGCGTCTGCCAGGTAACCCGTCCGGGGATAATCACGGCACGGGGATGATTGCTTTGTGCGGCCGCATTCGGCAGCAGGAAATCCTCGCAGAACTCGGCGTAACTGCGCTGCAGGGGGCATCCTTTGATCAGTTGCTTAAAGAAACGGCGCGGTTGACCGCCAAGGGTCTCAGCGTAGAGTTTTGCAAGGTGCTGGAACATATCCCGGCCAGCAATCGGCTGCTGGTTCGTGCAGGCGTGGGCTGGCACGCAGATGTTGTCGGCGTAGCAACCGTTGGCACTGATCTCGATTCACCGGCCGGATTTGCATTGCGGACCGGCAAGCCCGTGATTTCGAACCATCTTGAGAACGAAGAACGGTTCCACACATCTGAGCTACTTAAACAGCACGGCATCCGGCGCGCCATGAACGTCATTCTCCAAGG
>JANLYB010000175.1:0-3368 GCA_031365425.1 Hyphomicrobiaceae bacterium | reverse complement strand
CTGCGGGGTGCATACGGTTAAGCGGCGACCAACAAGGCTTGGGTGGCGAGGGTGGAGAGGGCGGCGGTGAGGTGTTCGCGGGCGGCTGAGTGGATGGCGGCGTCGTCTTTGAGGGGGGTGCCTGCGTGCTGGAAGACGATGTGGCCTTCGCGGGCTTTGGCTCGGAGGGCTTCGACCAGGGCGTCCGTATCGTGCGCGCCGTCGAGCAGGGGGAGGACCGCTTGCTGGACGATGTTGAGGGTGACGTTTTCGTGGCGCGCGTTGGTGGTCCAGGCGCGTCCGGCGGTTGCGTCGGCGCGGGCGATTTCGAGCGCGCGGGGGCGTTCGTCGAGGGTCATCTGCGGGGCAAACGGGACTGTCGTGACTTCGGCCATGCCGATCAGAAGCATCTTGAACAGGGCGTCGAGGACGAGGGTGTTTTGGGCCTCGGTTGCGGGGGCTGAGTCTGTTGAGGGCTGGGTCCCCGGGATCCTCGGATCAAGTCCGAGGACAGGCAATCCGAGGATGGCATTTTGAGGGGGTGTGGTGGTTGCGGGGATGGGCGAGGTGAGGCCGGTGTCGTTAACGGCGGGATCCGAAGTGGGTTGAGAAGAGGAGGAGGAAGAAACGGAAGGGGCCGGAGGAAGAACATCGGAAGAGATGTTCGGAAGTGGTTTGGGCTGATGCCGGACATGCCCGGTATGGTGTCCGGGATGGGCTGGAAGATGGGTGGGAACAGGGGTGGAATTGGGGTGCGGGCCGGTGGTGGAGGAGGGGTGGGGGCTAGCGATTTGGGCGGGGGTCAGGGTGCGGGGGTGGTGCGCGCCTAGGTTGACGAGGCAATCACGGACGTATGCGCTGGACGTGGTTAGCGTGCGGCCTGCGGCGTCGCGGATGGCGTAGACGGGGGTGGCGGATTGGGCCGCCGTCACCGTTCCGGATGCGTCTTCAACGAGGCTGATGCGGGCCTGGACGTTCAGGCCTTCGAGGCACGACGGCTGCAGGCTGCGAACGATTTTGGACGCCTGCGAGGCCTGAACCAGGAGCGTCTGGCGGAACGTGCGGCCGGTCAAAAAGTCGATGTACTGCTCCATTCGCTCGAGATTGTTGCCCGACAATTCGCGCAACTGGCGGCCCTTTTCGGCACCGAAACTTTCTGCAATGGTGACGTTGAAATTGGCTTCCGTCAGATACGCGAGGCCAGCGTTTTTTGCCTTGGCGAGGAAGTCGGCGACGTAGCACGGGTCGTTGGTGTGTTCGAGGTGGTCGTGGAGGATGTAGTAGTCCTCGTGGCCGGCCATGGACTTGGCTTCCTGGCGCAGGAGCTGGCCGTAGGGCGTCGCGCCGTCGGTGATTTCGGCGAGTTGATTGAGGAACGCGCGGGCCTTGCCGGCGCGTGCTGCGGGGTTTGCCTCGCCATTGACATGGAACAGCATCGCCTCGCGCAGGACGCCGCGCAAACGCCAGCCGGGATGGACGTTGTAGCTGATGTAGGCGACGCCGTTTTCCGTGAGATTTTCGTGCGCCACGCGCAGAATTGCGTCCCGCACAGGTTGCGGGACCCAGCTATAGACGCCGTGGCAGATGATGTAGTCGAAGGTGCCGTGGCCGCGCGACAGGTCCATGATCGACTGGTGGCGCAGGGTGATGTTTTTGAGGCCGATCTGTGCGATCCGGGCGCGGCCGGTTTCGACCTGGTTGGGCGAGAGATCGACGCCCACAAAGGTCGCATTGGGGAAGGCGCATGCGAGCGGGATGATGTTGCCGCCTGACGCGCAGCCAAGCTCCAAAATACTGGCGTTTTCCACGGTTGGCGGGGTCAAGCCGAACACGCGCGCGAGGGCTGCGGATTTGGCTGGATGGGTCTGCGGAAAGGGGCGCGATTCATAAGGCACTTCGTCATAGGCGGCGGCGATGGCGCGAGCGGAGGTGTCTTGGGCGGGAAGCGCGGTCATGTGAGTCTCCATCCTGTTTGCCTACGCCAACATCTGTTTGCATTTATTTGCAATCTTAGATTGTTAATTGTCCTCAGGCAGATTTAGATCGTTGAAAATGCGACTCACCCGTTGCGTCTTGCGGAGACCACCCATGCCGACGATCCGATTGTTGTTTGCCGCGCTGTTGCTCGCCGCGTTTCTGGGGCCGCTGGCGGCGTTTGCTCAGGCGCCTATCGGCGGCGCGCAAGCGCCCGGCGGGGATTCTCTGACCTCGGTCGCGATTGATCCGACGCTGTTTCGCGACGGTGCGATCAAGCGATTTTCGGGGACGCATGAGGCGTGGAGTTACGTGTGCGACGAGGTCGCGAAAATGAAGAAGCGGTTCTGTTCGTTGCGCACGACGGTGAAGGATGGGCAGGGTCACGTGGTCGCGGCGCTGACGGTTTCGACGGGTGAGGATGGGCGGCCGGCGGCGCTGCTCAAGATGGCAGCGGCGCGATTTAACGAGGCGGGGATCGTGGTGTCGGCGGTGGGGGATGGTGCGGGGGCGAGCAAGGGTGGTGGTGCAGCTGCTGCGAAGGGTAAGCCGAAGCCGGCGGCGGTCACTAAGCTCTATCCGGCGGCGTGCAAGGGCGAGGTGTGCGAGATGGTTTGGACGCTGCCGGGCGATCATATTGCGGCTTTGAGTGCGGGGGAGGGGTTGCAACTACGGTTTACGCCGGCGAAGCCGGGCGTGCCGTCGCTCGCGGGTGCGCTGAAGGGTGACGCCGTTCAGCCGGTGGTTGTGGTGGTCGCCAGCAAGGGGTTCGCCGCCGCCGTCGATGCGAGCGTCAAGCCGGTGCAGTAACGGCGGAGTTCACGCCCGCCCCTTTCCCACCCGCACTCCCACCCCGCTCCCACCCCGCTCCCACCCCGCTCGGCTGCCCGCCGCCTTCCCGCATCAGGCTCCATCATTATCTCCTTCCCAACGTACCGACTAGTTGGTATGTAGGGCGGAAGTGGAGGACGAGATGGCTAACGACCCCGCTAAAATCTCGGCACGGATCAAAATTTTGAACGCCGCTTTGTCGGTCATCCGGACCAAGGGGTATTCAGCGACCAGCGTCGACGATTTGTGCCTCACCGCAGGCGTCACGAAGGGCGCGTTTTTCCATCACTTCAAGAGCAAGGAAGATCTGGCGGTTGCCGCGGCCAACTACTGGTCGGAAATGACCGGTGGTTTTTTTGCGTCGGCCCCCTATCACGCCCATGCCGATCCGCTCGACCGCGTGCTCGGTTACATCGATTTTCGCGCGGCCATTCTTAAAGGCACGCTACCCGAGTTTACCTGCCTTGCCGGCACCATGCTGCAAGAGACTTACGACGCTCACCCGGCGATCCGGGACGCCTGCGCGCGCTCCATTACGGATCATGCTGCGAAGATCGAAACGGACATTGCTGCTGCCATGGAAC
>JANLYB010000170.1:0-1950 GCA_031365425.1 Hyphomicrobiaceae bacterium | reverse complement strand
GGCTTTGTTCGTCGGGTCTGCAGGGCATCGTGACGACAGCGCAGAACATCCTGCTCGGCGACTGTGACTACGGTGTGGGCGGTGGCGTGGAAGTGATGAGCCGCGGCGGCTATCTCTCCACCGCGATGCGCAGCGGTGCGCGCATGGGCGACAGTAAGATGATCGACACCATGGTCGCCACGCTGACCGATCCGTTCGGGGTGGGACACATGGGTATCACGGCCGAAAACTTGGTCACCAAGTGGGGTATTACACGGGAGGAGCAAGACGCTCTGGCTGTCGAATCGCACCGTCGCGCGGCAGCGGCTATTGCCGATGGCCGCTTCAAGTCGCAGATCGTGCCGATCGTCAAGCAGACCAAGAAGGGTGAGGTGGTTTTTGACACAGATGAGCATGTCAAGCCCAACACGACGATGGAGACTCTGGCGAAAATGAAGCCGGCCTTCAAAAAGGACGGCGGCTCGGTGACCGCTGGCAACGCCTCTGGCGTCAACGATGGAGCGTCATTCTTCGTATTGGCTGATGCAGGTGTGGCGGCGGCCGCTGGCCACAAGCCCATTGCTCGGCTGGTTTCGTATGCGGTTGCTGGCGTTCCCAACGAGGTCATGGGCGAAGGTCCGATCCCGGCCACGAAGCTGGCGCTGAAGAAGGGGGGGCTTACCCTCGAGCAGATGGACGTGATCGAGAGCAACGAAGCCTTCGCGGCGCAGGCGATCGCTGTATCGCGGGGTCTCGAACTTGATATGAATAAGACCAACCCGAACGGTGGCGCTATCGCGCTGGGCCACCCGATAGGCTGCTCGGGCGCCTTCCTCGCCACCAAAGCGGTGTATGAATTGCACCGTACCGGAGGCCGTTACGCATTAGTCACGATGTGCATCGGCGGCGGCCAGGGTATCGCCGCCGTCTTCGAGCGCTCATGACGCTCCCGTAACGGCGCTGCTGTCCTCGATCGGGCGGTAGCGTTTACTTCGGCCCCGTCAATGGATGGGCATTTGCTCCGCTGGCTGCGCGAAGTCCAAACAGGAAGGAACCGGTGCCCAAATAGAGGATTGCGACAATTTGCTAACGTCATAGGACCTATGACCACGGGCAGCTGAAACGGATAATGGCCGATCTGTCGCTCGACAAGGAGATGCTGCTAAGCCGGGAGGGCTGGCGCGTCAACGCGAAGTGCGTGTACCGGCTCTATCACGCTATAGGCTTGCAACGAGAAATGCTTGAAACGTCCGGCCTTCGAAATCGAGCAGGTCATGATCTGTAGTCGTGCCGGGGCGGTCGCGGATGATGAGAGTAGCGTCGTGGTCGTCGGTTGAAAGTTGAAAGGCCGCGCTTTTTGGCTTTGCCGCCGCGCTTTCGCGACGCCGTCCAGTGATCTTCCGGCAGCCCTTGGCGAACTTGAGAATGAAGGTCTCGACGGCTTCGACGATCCCGGTGACGACGGATGGGTGCTTGTCCTTGGCCGACTTCACGAACCGATGCCGGGCAGACATGAAAGCGCAAGATTTAGCCAGAACTCGCAAATGTGGATTTGGGTAATTGCACACTTGCTCAATTGGAGTCTGCCCCGCGCAAGCGCCGCCCATCCTCAATCATATCAGCGGCCTTGATCTCGATGCCGTCGGCCTTGAGGGCCGACATGATGATGTGGCGTACCGACACCATCTGCTGCGCAGCGCGCATCTTAATGGCGATCCAGGCATAGTCGGGCACCTCGATGTTGAGCGGCTTCATACGCGCGCGCGGCGTGCTTTGAGCCGAGGCCCCTGCCCTGCCCGCTTTGCGCGCCACCTTGGGCGACGTGGTTACGGCAGCAATGATGGCCTCTTCCGGTGTTTCCGGCTTGGTTATGACCAAGGTGGGAATACCCATCTCAACCGCCTTGGCCTCCAGGCGCAGATCGATCGGATCAAGTTCGACGGACTGGAAGGCCGGTTTCATTGGCTTGAT
>JANLYB010000166.1:0-2439 GCA_031365425.1 Hyphomicrobiaceae bacterium | reverse complement strand
CGTCTCCGCTGCCCAGCAAAACCCCGATGCAGTAGCGTTTGGCTATACGGCGAGCCGGTGGGTTGCGGCTGCATAATTTAGGGTCCCTCCACGTGCCGGTGTGAGCAACGTAGATGAACGTTCGCCGCACTGGCTGCATTTCTCACCCGGGCATGCCTGACCCGGGTCATTTCATGAAAATGAATACGATCAACAACCCGCTTGGCCCAAGATGTGGCAAGGCTGGACGTGTCGCGTTTCGCGATAGCGTGTGAAAATCGGTCGCAGGACCGGTTCGATTGATCGGCTGCTCCCAAAACAGCTTTATCCAAACTAACAGGCGGAAAACGCGAGCCTCAGTCCCTGTCTATCGCGAGCTCGGGTTGGACCGAACGGCAAAATTGGGACGCTGTTGGTGCAGATAAGGAATGGTGCCCAAGGCCGGAATTGAACCAGCGACACTGCGATTTTCAATCGCATGCTCTACCAACTGAGCTACTTGGGCAAACCGCGTGGGGCATTGCCCTCGTCACGCGGTAGACGGGGTGTATAAGGTGGCAAGCGCTGGCTGTCCAGCGCTCATTCGCAATGCAAAATTGTTGGTGCGGCACGCTGAATGCGCGTCACATTTTGCCTTGCTGAACCGTAACTCCTTGAGATTTCCGTTTGTGCGCTATGCTAGGCGATGCACGCCGCGGTATGGCTTGAGAGGACGAGGCATGTTTGCAGACGCTCATATCTATCTTGGCACGGCGCTCGCGGGGCTGGTGAGTTTCCTGTCGCCGTGCGTGCTGCCGCTGGTGCCGCCGTATCTCATTTATCTTGGCGGCAGTTCGATGGAGCAGATGACCGGCGAGGACGGCATGGCGCAGGAGGTCTGGCTGCGCACGGTGCTGGCGTCGGTGTTCTTCGTGCTCGGGTTTACCACGGTGTTCGTCCTGCTGGGTGCCGGTGCTTCCGCGTTTGGGCAGTTGATCGGACAGTACAAGGCCGAACTCGCAATTGCGTCCGGGTTCGTCATTATCGCGTTCGGGCTGCATTTTCTCGGTCTGTTCAAAATCGGCTTCCTTCATATGGAGGCACGGTATCATCATCAAACGTCGGGGGCGTCGCTGGCGGGGGCCTATCTGATCGGACTCGCTTTTGCGTTCGGGTGGACGCCGTGCGTGGGGCCGATTTTAGCCACCGTATTGGCGGTCGCAACGCGCGAAGACAGTTTGGCTGCCGGTGTGAAACTGCTGTTTGCATATTCGCTGGGGCTCGGCGTTCCTTTCATTCTAGCTGCGGTGGCGATCCGGCCGTTTCTAGGGTTCATGCAGAAGTTCCGGCGGCATCTGGGCAAGGTTGAGAAAGCCATGGGAGCGCTGCTCGTGATGACGGGGCTGCTGTTCGTCACAGGGTCGATGAATGGGCTGGGGAACTGGATGCTGGAGACCTTTCCCGGGCTCGCCAAGGTCGAGGAAACATTCACGCCGGCGTCGCTGCAGAAAGACATCATGAAGCAGACGGGGCCGAAGTTATGATCGCGATAGCGTTGACGATTGCGGGATCCGATAGCAGCGGCGGGGCTGGCATTCAGGCTGATCTCAAGACGTTCAGCGCGTTCGGCGTGTATGGGGCGAGCGTGATTACGGCGCTGACGGCGCAGAATACGTGCGGCGTGACGGGCGTGTTGCCGACGCCGCCGGGCTTCATTGCCAAGCAGATTGATGCGGTGGCGAGCGATTTAAGTGTTGGGGCCGTCAAGACCGGAATGCTGGCGACGCGGGATGCCGTGCTGGCGGTGAGCGAGCGCCTCCGGCATCACAATCTACATCCGTTGATCGTCGATCCGGTGATGGTCGCCACCAGTGGAGATGTTTTGCTGGATGCCGATGCGATCGGGGCGATACGGCATCAACTGATTCCGCTCGCGGATTTGATCACGCCCAATCTTCATGAAGCCGCCCGGCTGCTGGATTTACCGGTAGCGCGGACGGTTGACGATATGAAGTCTCAGGCCGAGTGGCTGCGGTCGCGGTTTGGCGCACGCAACGTGCTCATCAAAGGCGGGCACGGCGAGGGGGCAGAGGCGGTTGACGCACTGCTCGCTGGAGACGCGTTCATGCCACTGGCGCTGCCGCGGCTCGAAGCCAGCAATACGCATGGCACGGGATGCACGTTGTCGGCGGCCATTGCGGCGCTGCTGGCATTGGGTTTGGCGTTGCCCGAGGCTGTGGCGAGGGCCAAGCGGTATGTCTGGCACGCGATCGAGGCGGCCAAGGCGCTCAACGTCGGCAAGGGCACGGGTCCGCTCGATCATCTCTATGCGCACCGCAAACATCAGCTTCCTGAGTAGATAATCGTGTTGCTGCATCGCACGATGTGGCCAGGATGCATCTAGTGATCGTCAAATCGTGGACAATTCCGTTTCGTTTCTTGCACCTCGACCTGCATGTTGGCATACATAACACACAGTCT
>JANLYB010000164.1:0-10482 GCA_031365425.1 Hyphomicrobiaceae bacterium | reverse complement strand
GGCGCTTTCCGGAGGCGTTCTTGGAAAGTTGCGAACGGATGTTAGAGTTAAGTGAAGCGGACAACGCAGTCCGACTGAGCAGCGCGATCTCATTCGTGGAACTCGCGGCCCCACGCCGGTCCGGCCGGTAAAACAACTCTAAGCCAAGGAGCGGCGCCGTAGGTGCCACCTCTACCCCCTGCGAAAGACCGCAGCGCTTGCCGCGCCGCTCCTCCCCTCGCTCTTTGCCAGATGAATAAGCACACCACAGGAGTTGTATCAGCGCATGAAGCCTAGATGTCGTCGCCTTCCATGCTTCTGGCAAAGTGACCACCGATCTTTTCGGAAACGGCGCGCAACGAGGCGATGAAGCTGGCGTCTTGGACACGCTGGAAATTGCGGGCGGCGGCTGTTTTGCGCCAGGCCGCATAGATCTTCAGATCCTGGGTCGAAATCGCCGCATACATCGACTCGAACGCCGACGGCATCATGGACTCGAACGCGGCCTGCATCGTGCGGCGCTGGTTTTCGATCAACTCCGCGACTTGATCGTCCGGCATCTGAGGACGCGACGGCGGCATGGCCGCAGCGGTGCCTTTGAGGGAACCGATGGAGACGCTCATCATGGCGTCGATCTGGCCCTTGACGGCATCGGTCACCTCGACCAGTTCGGCGATCACGGCGGCGCGGCGGGGATTGGCGGCCAGCGTCTTGGCGGCAGCGGCGAGCTTGGACATTTCGGCGGCGAGACGGTCCGGTTTCGGTTCTTCCTTGGAGGATTTGCTGCCGAGGGTCGCGGCGGTGATCTTTTGCCCAAGCTGGGTCTTGTCAAAATCCACCACGGCCTTCAGGTCTGCGGCAGTCAGCTGTTCGGAGAGCGCTGCGCGAATATCGTCGGCGATCTTGTCCACGTCGAAGCCCTGCGCGACGGCGTGCTGCCAGGACTTGTAGACCTTTTCGCGGATTTTGGGTTCGACGTTGCAGGCACAGGTCGCAGACGCGTCCTGGGCAACGAGGACGCCGCGCCATTTATCGAGCGCCATGCGCAAGCCGCCGATTTCGTTGGCTTCGGCCGCCATTGCCCGGCGCAAATCGAGATCGTTGGCGGTCCGGTCCTCGGCGTAGCCATAGGACGTCAAAGCAACAAACGAAACCAACGCAAACGCTATACGCAACACCATATTCCCGCTCCTGACCGCACCAGATTGAGGAACGACTATGACGCACACGGGCCTCGCCAAAGGTTAAGGCGGCGTTGTCATCTGACAATAGCGTTAAAAATGATTTGTACGGAAAGGTGTGAGAAGCGATCCGGGAAGGCCCCCGGATCGCCTCCGTTACGGTCTGATCAGTTTTTCTTGATGTTCTGTTTGCACTTGCCGTTCTTGATCGTGTCGCCGTCGCCGGGGATGCAGCGGATGCAGGCGCCCTTGGTGCTCTTCATGAGCGGAGCGTTGCACTTGCAGTTGGTCGAGAGGCTCTGGCCTTCGACGCAGACCTTCGGGGGAACGCCGCATTTGCCAGCCGCGATGATCTGGAGCGGAGCGTCGCAATGGCAGCCGCTGGCGGTGTTCTGACCGGGTTTGCAGGCCGGCGATTTGAAGCCGATCGACGTATCGGTTGAGGTCTTGGGCTTGGCTGTCGCGGAAACGCAGAGGTTGCCTGGAGCAAACTTCATCGGCGGACGGCAGGTGCAGGCAGGGGAGCCGGGTTTCGACTGCATGACCTGGCCATCGGTGCAGAGTGCAGCGTGGCTTTCAGTGCTGCCTGCGATGGCGAAAATCGCCACCATCGCGAACAGGCTCAAAAGTGTTTTCAACATAGGCGTTCCCTTTTCGCTGACCTAAATTAGAGATTGACCATAACCTCTTCGGCATACGGTCTTTCGATTTCGTGGTCTACGGAAATTGAACCGGGAACAGTCTAAAACGCGATGACCATGCCATCGTAGGCGGGTTCCACGCCTGCGGGGAGTTCACGGCAGAGCCGGTCGTAGTCAAGATCGCTGGTCATGTGAGTGAGGATGGCGCGCTTAGGCTTCAGCTTGGCAATCCATTCCAGCGCCCGCTTGACGTGAAAATGGCTTGGGTGGGGCGTGAAGCGCAGGGCGTCCACGATCCAGACATCGAGGCCTTCAAGGAAGCGCTCGGAACCATCGACAAAACCCGAAATGTCGGGCGAGTAGGCGACGTTGCCAAAGCGGAAGCCGAGGCTTTGGATGTCGCCGTGCTGCTGCGGAATAGGCAGCGCGGTGATGGAGCCAGCGGGGCCTTGAATCTCGACGGGCGTGCCGGGCGTGATCTCGTGGGCGGTCAGGATGGGCGGGTAGCTCGACCCTTCCGGCGACTTGAAGCAGTACTCGAAGCGGGTTCCCAGAATGGCCTTGGTGACGGCGTCCATATGGACCGGAATACGGCGCTTCATAGTGTAGGCGACCATGCGCAGGTCGTCGATGCCGTGGGTGTGGTCGGCATGGTCATGGGTGTAGAGCACGCCGTCGAGCGCGGTCAGGCGCACATCGAGGAGCTGTTCGCGCAGGTCGGGGCCGGTATCGACAAGCACGCATGTGCGCCCACCAGTTTCGATGCGCTCGACCAGAACGGAGCAGCGACGGCGGCGGTTTTTAGCCTGATCCGGGTCGCACTGGCCCCACATGGCGGCGACGCGCGGAACACCGCCTGATGCGCCGCAACCCATAATGGTGAGACGGTAGCTCATGTGGCCGCTGCCGGACGCTTGGCTTTGGTGAACAAGCGGAAGAAATTGTCGGTCGTCGCCTTGGCGAAGTCCTCAGCGGGGATGCCCCGTGCTTTGGCTAAGGCGGCGGCTGTGTGGACCACGTAGGCAGGTTCGTTGGTACGGCCCCGGAACGGCTCGGGCGCTAAGAATGGGGCGTCGGTTTCAACCAGGATGCGGTCCAAGGGGATTTCGCAGGCCAAATCTCGCAGGGCTTGCGATTTCTTGAAGCTGACGACGCCGGTGAACGAGACGTACAGACCAAGATCCACCGCCCGGAGCGCGAGGTCGCGGCCGCCAGTGTAGCAGTGCAGGATCGCCGGAAACGCGCCCTTCGCGTGCTCGTCAATCAGGATCGCCTGAGTGTCGGCGTCTGCGTCACGGGTGTGGATTTCGAGCGGGAGGCCGGTTTTGCGCGCCGCGGCAATGTGGGCCCGGAAACCGTCGGCTTGGTTCTGAGCCGTCGATTTTTGATAGTAATAATCGAGTCCCGCTTCGCCGATAGCGACAACTTTGGGATGCTTCGACAGGGCGACAATTTCGGCGGTGGTAATGCCGCGTTCCTCGTCGGCATTATGGGGATGGGTGCCGATGGAGGCAAAGACGTTAGTGTGACGGCCGACGATCTTCTGCAGGCGCCCGAAGCGGCGGATATGGGTCGAGATCGTCACCATGGTGCCAACGCCGGCTGCATGCGCGCGCGCCACCACGTCGTCGAGGGTGGCCTCGAAATCTGGAAAATCCAAGTGGCAGTGGTGGTCGACGAGCATTTAAAATTCCAAAGAGCCAATGCAACAAGTGAAGGCCAAGGGGCTCGCCCCTTGGAACCTCTGACTTAAGGTAAGGGGTCCAGGGGATTAGTCCCCTGGTCTTCACTCGATCAAGCGGGTTTGTCCTTCTTAGGTTTTTTCTCTTTCGGCGGCTTGGGCGGAGCGGGAGCTGCCTCGACGACGGGGTCCACGAAGCGGGGGAAGACGCCTACCGGCGGCGGCAGTTGCAGGCCTGCTTTCAGGCGGCCATCAGGGCCCAGTGCTCTGAAGGTGCGTTGTCCGGCGTCTTGACCCAGAAGGTCGAGGACCTTGTTGGCGCTATCGGGCATTGCAGGCAATGCGAGGATCGCCAACTGGCGCACGACTTCGGCGGTGACGTAAAGGATTGTGCCTTTACGCTCCTGGCTATGGCTCTTATCGAACGGTTTTTCCGATGCGAAATACCGGTCCGCATCGCCGATCACCGACCAGACCGCATCGAGCCAGACTTTGATGGCCTGGGTGTCCATGGCGGCGCGGGCCTTGGCGTAAATGCCATCGGCGGCGGCGAGAACGGCGTTGTCGGCTTCTGTGAAGGGGCCGGCCGTTGGGACGATGCCTTCGAAGTTTTTGGCGATCATGGACAGCGAGCGTTGAGCGAGGTTGCCCAGGCCGTTGGCAAGGTCGGCGTTCATACGGGTGACGATCCCTTCGTGCGAGTAGCTGCCGTCCTGACCGAAGGAGACTTCGCGCAGGAAGAAGTAGCGTACGGGATCGAGGCCGTAAGCAGTCACGAGGTCGAACGGGTCGAGCGTGTTGCCGACGGACTTCGACATTTTCTCGCCGCGGTTCAGCACGAAGCCGTGGGAGAAAATGCGCTTGGGCAGCGGGATACCGGCCGACAACAAGAAGGCTGGCCAGTACACCGCGTGGAAGCGTGTGATGTCCTTGCCGATAACATGAACGTCGGCTGGCCAAGCCGCCCAGCGCGGATTGCTCTCGTCGGGGAACCCGGCGGCGGTGATGTAGTTGGTCAGCGCGTCGACCCACACGTACATGACGTGACCAGGGTGGCCTGGAACCGGAATGCCCCAATCGAGCGTGGTGCGCGAAACCGACAGGTCTTCCAGGCCGCCTTTGACGAAGCTCAGCACCTCGTTGCGGCGCTCGGGCGGGAGGATGAAATCGGGGTGCCGCTCGTAGTGGGCGAGCAGCGCATCCTGGTATTTGGACAGCCGGAAGAAGAAGGTTTCCTCCTCCGTCCATTCGACCGGCGTGCCTTGACCGCCGACGCGGACGCCGTCTTCGCGGACGGTGGTCTCATCAGCAGCGTAATAGGCTTCGTCGCGCACGGAATACCAGCCGGCGTATTTCTTGAGGTAGATGTCGCCGGATGCTTCCATGCGCCGCCACAGTTCCTGGCACGCCTTGTAGTGGCGTTCTTCTGTGGTGCGGATAAAGTCATCGTTCGAAAGGCCCAGGGCCTTGGCCATGTCCTGGAAACGGGCGGCGTTGCGGTCAGCAAGCGCGCGCGGCGTCAGGCCTTCCTTGGCGGCGGTCTGCTTCATTTTGAGGCCGTGCTCGTCGGTGCCGGTCAGGAAGAAGACTTCACGGCTGTCGGAGCGCTCGAAGCGGGCGATGACGTCGGTTGTAATCGCCTCATAAGCGTGTCCGATATGGGGAACGCCGTTGGGGTACGAAATCGCGGTCGTGATAAAAAAGTCTTTGGCGCGGCGTTGGGCTTTATCAGGCATCGGTATTCCTTACGCCCAAACCTTCAAGCCGTTCTGCTAGCTCGTTCCAGGCGGGCGAATGTATCCAGGATCAATGTTTTGCGATCGAGATTGAGGGCGTCCGCCTCGGCCTTTTCGCGGGTTATCGTTTCCCACAGGTCAGCGAACGAGGCAAGCCGCGCGTCACCGATCAGACGGCGTGCCAATGCGACATCGGCGGGATCACCCTCGCCGGTTCCTGCGGCACGGATAAGGCGGGCAAGAGTACCAGTCAGAAGATCGAAAAACAGCTCGTATTGTTGAGCAGCAGCCGTCGGGGCAAGCTTGTCGGAAAGCGCATGCAGGCTGACCCAGTCGAGTTTCGGAAGATCGCTCAGGTGCTTGGCGAGCGATTGATTGAGCGCAGTGCCGCCGTCAAGCACGAGGCTGAGAGCGCGGCGGACGCTGCCCTGAGAGACGCGCTCCAGGACCGGCCAATCGGATCCCGCTGGCACGGGCGAACCTTCGGCTTCCAGCGCCTGGGAGACGGCTTGGCGTAATTCTTGTGCGGATAGCGCCTCCATAGGCAACACGCGGCAGCGCGAGCGGATGGTGGCGAGGAGGCGGCCGGGCTGGGATGTGATCAGAAGGAAGATGGTGCGCGGTGGTGGCTCTTCGAGGGATTTAAGCAGGGCGTTGGCGGCGGCGATGTTCAACTCGTCCGCACTGTCGACGATGACGACGCGCCATGCTTTGGGCTCGACGCTGAGCGACAGGAATTGACGCAAACGTCGGACTTCGTCCACGGGGATGGTGGCCGCGATGCGCTTGTCTTTGATGAGATAGGGGCGGCGAATGACGAGGAGGCCGGGATGGGAGAGCGCGCAGACTTGGCGGCTGCCGCTGGTTTCGGACGAGACGGACAGGCTTTTGCCGGCGCTGTCGCGTTCGCCGGCGTGGCTCAGGGCTGCGCGAGCGAAACGGTAGGCGAGGGTTGCTTTGCCGATGCCTTCGGGGCCAGACAGCAGCCAACCGTGGTGCATGCGGCCCGACGCCAAGCCCTCGGCCAGGGTCTGTTCGACGGCGCGGTGCCCGTACATTTTGGCGGTCATACGCGGATGGGGCGCGCCGTCGAGGCGGTCGGCCTCGGGCAGATTTTCTGCTTCCTGGACGGCGGGCGCGCGGGCCATCAGTGAGGCTCGACGCCGAGACGGGCTGATACAGCCCGCCAGATTGAGGCGGCGATGGCTTGCTGGTCGCCGGACGCATCGATCAGAACACAGCGATTGGGTTCCGCGCGAGCGATGTCGGCAAAGCCGCTGCGGATCAACTCATGGGTTTCGCGCCGTTGAGCGTCGTAGCGGCTCAGTATGCCGCGCTCCGCTGCCCGGTTCATGGCGATTTCGACTGGTAGATCGAGGATGATGGTCAAAGCCGGCATGAACGGCTCGACCGTATGCCTTTCCAGCAGGTGGATCAGCGCGGGATCGATGTGCCAGATACCGCCCTGATAGACGCGGGTCGAATCGATGAAGCGATCGCAGATCACCCACTGCCCGGCACGCAGCGCGGGAGCAATCGTGGCGGCCAGATGCTCGGCGCGGGCCGCGGCGAACAGGAGCAGTTCTGCTGCAGGTTCCTGGGGCGGTTCGTCCAAGATGAGAGAGCGGATCTTTTCGGCGACCGGCGAGCCACCCGGTTCGCGCGTCACCACGACATCGCACCCTGCCGACTGGAGTCTATCCGCGAGCAGACGGGCCTGGGTCGACTTGCCCGAGCCTTCTCCGCCTTCGAATGTGATGAACCGTTTTGTTGGCATATCCCGGTCGTAGCACACACGCTTGGGCGCTGGCGACTCTCGCGGCGGCAGCATGGCGGTTGAATTATTGCGTGGTTTGAGCGGCGTTCGGCTTAATCTTAGCGAAGGCCATCCCGACGGCCTTTTCGGCCAGATGGGCAAGGCTGTCTAGGCCGCGGCGAACAATACCGGCGGGCTGGATATCGTCGGCCGCGTAAAGCGGCACGTCGTGGCTGGCGCCCGACGAACTCGTCACGCGCAGCATCCCCACAGCGTCGCCCTTCTTGATCGGCGGCTTCAATGGCCCCTGATAGACGATCTCGCCTTTAAGTTTCTGATTGGCCGGGAAACGGGGGAGAATGACGCTGACGTCGCCCTTTCCGGTGAGGCCAACATACAGCTGATCGCCGCCCCACACACGGGCATGCCCGACGATTTCGCCTGCGTCAAAGACCTTAAACTCAGTGAAGTTCTTAAACCCCCATTCTATGATTTTGGGGCCTTCGATCTTGCGTTCGGCGTCCGTTGAAATCCCTGCGACGACGGCGATAAGGCGCTTACCGTCCTGGACGGCGGAGCCGACGAGGCCATAGCCCGCCTCGCTAAGGTGGCCGGTTTTGAGGCCGTCGGCACCGATATTGGCCGACAGGAGGGGGTTGCGGTTAATGAAGCGGTGTTTGCTGTAGTTGAATTCTTTCTGGGCAAAGCGGGGGTACATATCGGGGTATTCGCGGATTAGGTGGCGGGCGAGGATCGCCAGTTCGCGCACCGTCATGAGGTGTTCGGGGTTCGATAGGCCAGTCGCATTGCGGAACTCGGACTTTTTTAAGCCGATACGGCGGGCTTCCTCGGTCATGACCTTGGCGAATGCGGCTTCAGAGCCGGCCATGCCTTCTGCGATAGCTATCGCTGCGTCATTGCCCGACTGGACGATGATGCCTTGGAGCAATTCGTCGAGCTTCACCTTCGTATTAAGCGGCACCATCATCGCCGACGTGCGGGAAGGCGCGCCGCCGCGCCGCCACGCGTTTTCGCTCATCAAAAATTGGTCGTCGAGCTTGATCGTCCCGGCCTTCAACGCCCGGAACACGACCGCAAGGGTCATCAGCTTGCTCATACTGGCAGGTGGCACGAGTTCATCGGCCTTGAGCTGATACATGGTGGCGCCGCTTTCGGCGTCCATCAGGATCGCTTGCTTGGCCTTGGAGACGTATTCATTCGGGCTGGTGGGCGCTGCGGCCTGGGCGCGCGCGTCGTCCAAGGATGCCAAGCCGAAGCTGAGCCCCAAACATAGACAACTCACTGCAAGCCTAATGGACGGCTTTGAGGCTACTCTCATCATGGCCCGGTTCGATCTCGCTTCGTCTGCGATGCATATCTAGGCAAGGGAAGGGTGCTGTCAACGTTAACCCTGAGCGGATTGAACGTTATTGGCCACCTAACCCCCAACCGCGCGACCACGAGGTTGCGCCTTCCTTCGCGGGGGCAGCCTTGGGCTGGCTCAAACCACGCCGGTAGCTATCGGGTGTCCAGCCATCGGGGGCGGGAGCGGTTGCCGGTTGTTCGTAAGCGGGGGCGGCATACGCTTGCTGCGAAGGCTTTGCCGCGTGCCAGACGGGCGCTGAGTGTTCACTGGCCGTGATGACATCCTGCCGCCAGGGCTGAGACGCGAGATAATTGCGTTCGCGGGTGTCGTCGCCATTAAGAGGGGCGCGGCCAGCGTAGCGCACGCGCACGCTCGCCGTTCCCATGGCTTCGTAACCCAGCGCCTGGGCGGCGGCGCGCGATAGGTCGATAACGCGGCCGCCAACGTAAGGGCCCCGATCATTCACGCGGACCAGAATCGTGCGGTTGTTGGCAAGGTTCGTGACCGTAACGTAACTCGGGATCGGCAGCGTGGGATGAGCCGCAGTCAGCGCATTCATGTTGTAGATCTCGCCATTGGCGGTCTTGCGGCCATGAAAATCCGCGCCATACCAGGAGCCGGTGCCAGTCTTATCATAGTTGGGCTCTTCGTGGGGAACGTACCAGACGTTCCCGATGCGGTAGGGTGAGCCAAGCTTGTATCCGCCGCCGCCGGAAGGGACCACCGGACCTGACACAACGCGGGGGCCATAAGCGATTTTAGGCTGCGGCTGGGATTGGCGCATACCCACGCTGGGAAGATTGCTGTCCCGGCTGCTCGAACACGCACTGAGCGCTAGTGGAATTGCGACGACGGCGATGACGAACCCGCCACCCGTCAGACGCACCTGCGCCGTGGCGAGCCAACGCTCCGCCCAATTTCGTTGACCCATACGCGTACCCCAACTCACAACACCTCCGGCCCGCGCGGGACCATCCTCCCCGTGCGAACGTTCTGCCTACGCGGCCAATGGGCCGCAAGCAGGCCAGAAGAATGGCAATGGTGCGTTAGGATTGCGTTAAGCACGCGATGGATCGTGCACGCGATCACGTTGCCCTTGTTGGGCAGCGTTTGGAAAGGTATAGGCTGGTGGGACGCGATACGGAGGGGTGGCCGAGTGGTTTAAGGCACCGGTCTTGAAAACCGGCGTGGGGCAACTCACCGTGGGTTCGAATCCCACCCCCTCCGCCAACGCGGTGGGTCACCTCGTAAAGCGGCTCCCACTTCTTGCGGTTCTCGGCATATTCGCGATCGATCCGGTTGCTGTTGAACGACTCGATGATCGGAAACATTCGGCCGCAGCTTAAATTGCCGTTGTGCGCAAGCGCAAGAACTTCTCTCGCCGAGATATCCGCTCAGGGATCAAGTGCTGTTGCATGCAAGCCACTGTGCGGCGCTTTCCCCCCCGTTGACGAGAAGTGCTGCTGCGGAAGCGGGTTCCGGCTGCTGTAGTGAAGATATGATCGATTGAGATTCGTTATCTGGGCAGGCGGAAGCCGATCTGCTCGTGAATTTACTTGCGATTGACGCCGGGGATTCGGCGCGTGGATATTAATAAAGTCAAACGGCTGCGCGTCAGCACCGCCTGCGGTGGGGCAAGCGGCGGATGAACTGGCATTCAAAACAATGCACTTCGATGACCATGTTAGCGCTGGCAGTCGCCGGAGCCGTTGGAGGCTAGCATGGCGCAGCGTTAGCCGCAGAGTCTGCGACCAGCGTCTACCTACTGGGGTCGAAGGGTTCTATGGCCGGATTTACGCCGCCGCCGGGTCTCTACGTGGTCGACACCAATTACTATTACGCTGGTAGCGCAGAAGGACAGGCTGCACTGGGCGTGATCCTGCAGCGCGCCGGCGCCCGCGACACGGCTGGAATTCCGCTGACCCTCGATGCGAGAATTAAGGTCGAAGGGCAAGCCTACTATCAGATCCCGACTGCCGTATGGGTGGCGCCGAGCCAAGGTTTCGGCGGGAACCTGGGGTTCGGCATCGCCACGCCAATCGGCTGGAAGGACGTCAGCGCCGACATCGATGCCCGTGCGACGTTCACCATTCCGCCGCCGCTCTCCACGACATTTCCCGCCGGTCGGCGCTTAAGTTTCGA
>JANLYB010000162.1:0-10248 GCA_031365425.1 Hyphomicrobiaceae bacterium | reverse complement strand
AACCGCATCTCGGCGGGCGTGCCGCACAACCCGTGGATCAAAAGCACGCCGGTTTTCCCGCCTGCGATCTTGAAGGTGGTGTTTGCTGCCGTCATGATCCGCGAGCCTCGTTGCCAGAGCTGATGGCTGACCGTAGGCTGCATCGGGCGGCGGCGAAGTTCCGCTGGGAACACTGACGCCAGTGCCGGAAACGTTTTGACCGCGCGGGCAACCAATCAGGGGTTTGGGCGTTTGCTGATGGCTGCCGGTTTTTGAACCAACACCCGGCTGGCGAATGGCGCTACTGTCGGTTAACGTTTTGATTTCGCGTCTTTAGCGGAGACAGATCCCAATGACAGATCCGTATCAGATCCTGGGTGTTGCCCGTGACGCCAAAGCCGGCGAAATCCGCACGGCATTTCGAACCCTCGCAAAGCAGAACCACCCCGATCTTCATCCGGGCGACAAAGCTGCCGAGGCGCGGTTCAAGGACATCGCGTCGGCCTACGATATCCTCGGCGACGAAGCCAAACGTGCGGCCTTCGATGCCGGAAAGATCGATGCAACCGGCGCTGATATTCATCAGCCACCGCCGCGCGAGTCCTACCGCCAGCACGCCGAAGCCGGGACTGGATTTAAGTATGATCGCGGTTGGGACCAAGGGTTTGGGGGCCAAGGGTTTGGACGCGAAAGTTCTGGCAGCGAAGGTTCAGGCGGCATTGACGGCGATCTGTTTGCCGAGTTGTTCAGGCGGCGCGCGAAAGCCAACACGCGTGGCGCCGACATCAACTACACTTTTGCCGTTTCGTTCATCGACGCAATCAACGGCACGAAGAAGCGCGTCGTCATGGCGGACGGCAAGGCGCTCGACATCACAATTCCGCCCGGCTTGAAGGATGGTCAGATCTTGCGGTTGCGCGGTCAGGGGCAAACTGGGTTGAATGGCGGGGAAGTAGGCGACGCACTGGTCCAGGTCCACGTCGAATCCCACGCCCTGTTCCGCCGCGAAGGCAACGACATCTACTCGACGGTTTCTGTCACGCTGGGCGAAGCCCTGGCTGGTGCCAAAGTCCCCGTCGAAACGGTTGCTGGCACCGTCAGTCTCAAAATTCCCAAGGGCACCAATACCGGCGTCAAACTGCGGCTTCGCGGCAAGGGTGTCCCTTTCAAAGGCGGGACCGGCGACCAGTTCGTCGAGATCAAGGTTGTCCTCCCCGCACAGCCTGACGATGCCTTCGTCCAATTCGTCGCCGATTGGGAAACCAAGCACCCCTACGACCCCCGCAGCGGCCAGGGAGCACAATCATGATTAGCCAGATTGAACTCGTAAACTCGATTGAGACACTCGACGCCCAAGCACTTGAACGTTGGGTTGACTTGGGCTGGGTTCTCCCGCGGCACGACACCGGTAGCCTCCACTTCGACCCGTTCGATGTCGCCCGCGTCCGCTTGATCTGCGAACTGCATTACGAACTCCGCATTGAGGAAGACAGTATGTCAGTCGTCCTGTCGCTGATGGATCAGCTCTACGCAACGCGGCGTGCGCTCGGCGCACTTTCGACGGCGGTCGCAGCCCAGCCCGAGGATGTGCGCGCCCGCATAGCAGACCTTGTTGAGAAGAACGTTTGATCCGTGATCACTTTCCCGCAGCCGGTATCGAAGTCCCCG
This sequence comes from Hyphomicrobiaceae bacterium, assembly GCA_031365425.1. Lineage (GTDB taxonomy): Bacteria > Pseudomonadota > Alphaproteobacteria > Rhizobiales > Hyphomicrobiaceae > JANXVY01. The sequence continues at coordinate 8,601 of JANLYB010000162.1, read as the reverse complement.
GCTCGGCTACCTTCGCCCGCCCCTTAACGAAAAGCGAAACCCTCAAATCCGAATTGTGTGCATGTGGAATTCGCGCGCGAAGGCGCACTTCGGCGCTTGCCATGACCGGACAAACGCGCGAGCGTCCAGCATTCCACGCAGAAAGACCGGTCATGAGCGATTTTGTCATCAAAGCCCCTGAGCAGATATCAGTTTGTGTCACTGAAGGCGGTCGCTTTCCCGTCCGCCGCATCTTCTGCGTCGGCCGCAACTATGCCGCCCATGCCCGCGAGATGGGTGCCGACACGCGCGAGCCGCCCTTTTTCTTTATGAAGCCTGCCGACGCTTTAGTCCTCGACGGCGCCGATACACCCTACCCATCCGCCACTGCGAACCTGCACCACGAAGTTGAACTTGTCGTCGCCATCGGCAAGAGCGGCACCAGCATCGACGCAGCCGACGCGCTCAATCATGTCTACGGTTATGCCGCGGGGATCGACCTGACCCGGCGTGACATGCAGGATGTCGCCAAAGCGGCACGGCGGCCCTGGGATTTGAGCAAAGGCTTCGATGCCTCGGCCCCGATTGGTTCGATTGTGCCTGCCGCCAAAGCTGGCCATCCGGCATCCGGGGCTATCACGCTCACCGTCGATGGCGCACCCAGGCAGAAGGGCGACCTCGCCGATCAGATCTGGACCGTGCCCGAGATCATCGCGGAACTGTCACGCCTCGTCGCCCTTGCCCCAGGCGACCTCATCATGACCGGCACGCCCGAGGGTGTAGGACCGGTCGAACGTTCGAACGTCCTCGTTGGCGAGATCGCCGGAGTCGGCACTCTACGCACCCGTATCGTCTAGTACCAAACAGCACGGGGCTTGAGTGGCTCAATCCGCTAGAAACGTCATGCGGCCGGGATGAATGGCCACGCCCACGCTTTCGCCCACGGCGTGCAATTCACGTGCCGACAAGAATGGCTGTTCCACGAGCACTTCGCTGCTTCCCACGTGCACGCTGTAACGGACGCTGGCGCCGAGGAATTCCCGATTGACGATGCGGCCTGACAATCCAGCGCTGTTTGCCGCTACGAGTTGGACGTGCTGCGGACGGAAGACGAGCTTGGCGCCTGACGATACGACAGCGCCGGCAGGTAGATCTATGAAACCGCCTCCTGTGACTTCAAACCTGCGTGAGGCCCCCGCCTCTGTGACGCTGCCATCGAGAATGTTCGCGGTGCCGAGGAAGTTGGCGACGAACAGGTTGGCTGGCCTCTCATAGAGATTCATCGGCGTGCCGACCTGCTGGATCGTGCCGTCGTTCATTACCGCGATCCGGTCACAGATCGAGTTGGCTTCCTCTTGGTCGTGGGTCACGAAAATTGCCGTCAGCCCGAGCCGCTGTTGCAGATCGCGCAAATCGCGCCGGACCTGAACCCGCATTTTGGCGTCAAGATTGGACAGCGGCTCATCCAGCAGCAGCACCTTCGGCTCAATCGCAATCGTGCGTGCGACCGCAACGCGTTGTTGCTGGCCGCCCGAAAGTTGAGAGGGAAAGCGGTCTGCCAGATGCGCCAGCCCAACGAGTTCGAGCGCGGCTTTGACCTTTCCGGCGATGGCGGCACGCGGCACGCGCCGCTCCTCAAGCCCGAACGCAACATTGCGCGCGACGGTCATGTGAGGCCACAGGGCATAGCTTTGAAAAACCATGCCGACATCGCGTTTCCACGGCGGCAGCGGCGCGATGTCGTTCCCATCGAGCAGCACCCGGCCGCTGTCGGCATTGAGGAAACCTGCGATCAGCCGCAGCAGGGTCGTCTTTCCGCATCCCGACGGCCCGAGGAAAGCAAAGAATTCCCCGGGCGCAATGGACAGGTCGATGTCTTTAAGAACATGATTGGCGCCGTACGAAACGTTGACGCCGGCGATTTCGATACCTGCCGCCTTGGTGGTGATAGCGGGCGTGGTCTGCATGGTCGTGGCTGTCACCGGCCGCTCCGCTTGTTGTGGTTGCGTTCGATTGCCCAACTCGATAGCAGCGTACAGATGGCCACCAGCACCACCGCGATGATGCCAAGCGCTGCGCCCGGTCCGCGACCGGCTGGCGATTGCATGAAGACGTAAAGGCCATAGGCAAGCGGCGCGTCCGACGTGTTCTGCACCAGCATCAAGGTGGCCGACAGTTCGACCGCCGCAGTGGCAAAGCTGGTCACGAAGCCGGCCACGATCCCGCCCATCATCAGCGGCATCACGATCCTGCGCGCGGTGGCGGCCTTCGTCGCGCCCAGCGACTCCGCTGCTTCTTCGAACGACGGAGAAATCTGTTGGAGCGCCGCGGTACACGACCTCAACGCATACGGTAATCGCCGCACGGCCAGCGCCACGACGATGATGATCCAGAACGAGGCGAGCGAACGGCCGTCCGGCAGCTTGAGGCCGTAGAACGTGCGCAGATAGCCGATGCCGATTACGACGCCGGGAATGGCAAGCGCCGCCGATGCGGTCCAGTCTAGCCAGTTGCGGCCCGGTAATCGCGTCCTCAAAACGAGGTAGGCGATTGCGACGCCAATAATGACATCGATGCCACCGGCCAGCGTCGCATAAAGTAGCGTGTTCTTGATGTAGACGCTCGATTCCGAAAATACGCGCGCGTAGTGCGTCAGCGTCAGGCCGTCGGGCAGCGCGCTGAACGACCAGACGGTGGCGAGTGACAGCAGGAGCAAACCCACATGCGGCGCGAGGACGAGCGCCAGGATGAGGAACACGACGCCGTATGCGGCCACGCTCTCCCACGGCTTGAGCGTTCGCCGCGCCAGCCCGCCGCCGCCCCGTTGCGCCGTGGTGTAATCGCGGCCGCGCATGATCCAAGCGGACAATCCCATGGCACCGACCGACACCACGATCAGCACGATCGAAATGACGTAGCCCATGGGGTCGGCGAGACCAATCGACGTGATGCGCAGGTACGCTTGCGGCGCCAGCATATCCTTTACGCTTAACAGCAGCGGCGTGGCGAGATCGTCGAACACCTTGACGAACACGAGGCTTGCGCCTGCGATATAGCCTGGCATCGCCAGAGGAAACACGATCCGCCGGAAGAGCCGGAAGCCCTGACTGCCAAGGTTTTGCGCTGCTTCTTCCATCGAGCGGTCAATGGCGCGCAGTGCGGTCGACAAATTGATCAGAATGAAGGGAAAGAAGTGAACCGCCTGGGTGAAGATGACGCCGTTGAGCCCTTCCATAAACGGAATCTTGAATCCAAACGCGTCGTCAAGCAGGAGATTGAAACTGCCGTTGCGGCCAAACAATAACTGCATGGCGATGGCCCCGGCGAACGGCGGCATGATCAGCGGGATAAACCCGAGCGCCTGGATTATCGCCGCCCCGCGGAACTCGAAGCGCGTGGTGAGATAGGCGAGCGGCAGCGCAAACGCCGAGGCCAGCACGACCGTCATCAGCGACACGTAAAGCGAATTGCGAAACGATGTCATGAACAAATCGGTGCGCGCGAAATCGGCAAAGTTGACGAGCGTGAATGCGCCCGACCCTTTTTCCGTAAACGCGACATAAATCACGCTGGCGACCGGCACCGCGAGGAAGAGCGCCAGAAACAGCGCAATCGCCAACGCGAGTATGGTTTGACCCGCTGTTGCAGAGCGCTTCCTGCCTGCACGGTTCGGCGTTGTGACGGCGAGGGTCATGGCTGGCCTGTCGTTGACGGCGCAAGTGTAGTGCTCGGCGGCTGAGGACAACCGCCGAGCACCCGGTGACCTACTTCGCCAATGCGGCAGCTTCGTCAGCCTTGGCTTTAGCGTCGGCATAGGCAGCCTTTGCAGCCCCGGCCCAAAGCTGCTCAAGCTCCGCTTGCCGCGCCGATTTTTCCTTGGCACCGGTGAACGCGCCGCGAAGTTCGGGTGAACTGGCTTGGCTCTCAGATACCGTCATGGAGGCGATCAGATCGCGGGCTTGTTTCACCTTGGCGCGGCCCTCGGCGTTGTCTTTCTTGGCGAGCGCGGCCTCCGCATCGTGGATCGCTTTGGTTGCAGCCTTTAGCCCGTCGAGTTGGAAGGTGATTAGCTGGTCGAACAACGTGTCGACGACCGACGAGCGCGTTTCCGACAATTGCGAATTAAACGACACCTTGCCCGCAAGCGAGGCATCCTTGAATGGGTTGGGGTAGTCGGCGGGGGCCTTGGCATAGGTTTCGGGCCGCACCGGCAACCGGCGGATGCCCCTGTCGAGGAGGATCTCCTGGCCTGCGGGCGACAGCAGATAATCGATGAACGCTTCCCCGGCTACCTTGTTGGGGGCATTGGCCACTAAGCCGACGTTGGCCGGGACAATCGTTGTCACGGATGGATAGACGAACTTAACCGGGAAGCCGGATGCCTGCGCCGAGAAGGCGAAGAAGTCGATGACAATGCCATAGCCGACTTGGCCGGAATTGACCGCATCCGGCACGCCGAACGAGCGCTCAGTCACGGTGCGGAAATTGCCGCCAAGCTCCTTGAGGAGCCGCCAGCCCTTATCCCAGCCTTCGCCTTGCAGGATCGTTTCGATGGTGAGGTGCGTGGTGCCCGAGCGCGAGGGAGCGGCAATCGACACATGATCATAATAGGCGGCCTTCGTCAGGTCCTGCCATTCCTTGGGATCAGCCAATTTGTTGGCTTTGACATACCGCTCGTTCCACATGATGCCATAGCCGGACGCTGCGAAGCCCGAATAAGCGCCATCCTTGTCGTTGATGGGATACGCGCCGATCTTCTCAGGGATCCCCTCTGCCTTCGGCTTGAAAGGCTGCAGCAGGGTTTTGGCCTTCAATACTTCGAACGCATCCGGTGCGGAAGCCCAGAAGATGTCGACCTGGTTGGCGCTCTTGGTCTCTTCGAGATACTTCACGCCCGCGTTGGTGTTGCGGTTCTGGATCTCGACCGTCGTGCCGGGAAATTGTGCTTCGAACCCCTTCTTGAACGGATCGGTCACATCCTTGGAAAACGACGTCAGCACGGTGACCTTACCGGTAGGCGCTTGCGCCATTGCAGTCCCGGCCGGCTGTAGCAGTGCCCCTATCATCACAGCACACGCGTAACGATTCCAAAGCTCCATGGTGTTTCTCCTCCCCGACGCTGGCCCACGACCGCTGATTGATTTTTGTATGTGTGAGCCGTTACGCTTTACGCTGCCGGTTGCGTGCGCCTTCGTCAAGGGCGGCTCGTGCCCGTGCGCCGCCCACGCTCGCAACACTTGCCGCAATTGGCCGGCAATGGCAAAACCCAGACCATGCTTGATCCATCCCTCACCGGCCGCCTCACCTTCCGGCATCGCCCACCGTCCAAGCCGCCGCTGCCGCCCGGCCGGCACGATCTCGGCCTGTTTGCGACAAGGGACTACGTCCTGATTGTCCCTGAAGGACTCGACGCCACCAAGCCCGTGCCTTTCATGGTCATGTTCCACGGTGGCGGCGGCAGCGCCGAGAAAATCCTGCCGGTGATGCACGACCACGCCCAGGCCAACAAATTCCTTCTCCTCGTTCCCCAATCGATTATGCCGACCTGGGACATCGTCATCGCGGGCAACGGGCCCGACCGCGAACGGCTTGACATCGCACTGAACGACGTCGCGTCCCGCTTCTTGGTCGACCCGTCGCACGTCGCGTTCGCTGGTCATTCGGACGGCGGCAGCTACGCGCTCTCGAATGGCCTCTGCAACGGCGATATCGTTACCCACATTCTCGCTTTCTCGGCGGGCTTCATGACGGTGCTCCACCAGGAAGGCGCGCCCTACATCTTCATTGCCCACGGCTCCAAGGATGAGCAGACGCCGGTCGAGACCGCGGGTAGAGCCCATGCAAATGTCTTGAACGGCGCTGGCTACGACGTCGCCTATATCGAATATGACGGGCCGCATAATTCACAGCCCCACATCGTCGAAGCCGGTGTGAAATACTTTCTCAACTATCCGCCCGCGAGCCGCCGTCGTCCAACCGCGACCGCTGGTTAATTCGAGGACAGGATCGCGCACGTCCTTGAGTGGCGCCCTCGGCTCTGAGTTCGTTCGCGTCAATCGTGTTCCGTCTCCGTGCTTACAATTGAGTCTATTGCAGACCGACCTGACTATACCATGCGCCAGCATAGCGTTGGATATCTCGCGCGTTGTGGTTGGCACAGCCCCAGATTCAGGTCAGTGATGCCGCTATGGGTACTCTGATTATCACCGAAAAATCGAGCCAGGCCCGCGATTTGCGTGCAGCGCTGGGCGACCGCTTTGGTCAGATCCTGCCAGCCGAAGGCCACCTGTTGCGCCTAGCTGAACCCCACGAGGTCAATGCATCCTGGAAAAGCTGGGCCTGCGTGCTGCTCAAGCCCGATGACCTCTATCCGACCCATCCGGCAACCGGCGGCAGCAAGATCGCCAAGTTCAGCGCCATCGCCACAGCGCTGGAACGCTGCACCCAAGTGATCATCGCTACCGACTGCGACCGCGAAGGCCAGCTTATCGGTCAGGAAATCCTGGAGCACCTGCAGTTTCGCGGCACCGTCCAGCGCGCCTTGTTTACCGCTCAAGACCCCAAGTCGCTGCGCCAAGCCTTCGATAAGCTGAAACCCAACGGCGAGATGCGCCCGCTTTACGAGGCCGCCGTCGCGCGCCAGCAAGCCGACCAGATTTTCAACCTCTCGCTCACCCGCACGGTAACCCGTACCCTGCTGGCGCGCGGCACCAAAGGCGTTATCGGTATCGGCCGCGTTAAAACTCCTACGCTGGCCATCGTCTGCCTGCGTGAACTCGAAATCCTCAACTTCCAGGCCGACAACTATTTCGAAATCGTGGCCACCGCCAAAGTGTCCGACGGCACGTTCACGATGCGTCATGCCCCGCCGCCAAAGGCCCGCATCCGCACTCGTGCCGAGGCCGACGCCGTTGCGTTGGCCGCTACCAAATTCACCGGCCCGCTGTCGGTCTGCGTCGAGCATCGGCGACAAGCCCCGCCCCGTCTCTATGATTTGCCCGCGATCCAGAAAACTTGCGGCCAGCGCTGGGGCTGGACGGCGGAAAAGACACTCGCGGTTGCTCAGGAGCTCTACGATGGCGACAGCAAGAAGGTCATTACCTACCCCCGCGCCGAAGCCCGCCACCTCGCCGAAAACCAAATCGCCGACGTGCCCGGCATCGTTGGCGCCATGTCGCGGCTGCGCGGCTTTGCCCATTTGGAAATTGACCCGCCCGTCATCCGCACCGGCAAAGCGGGCCACTTTTGCGACAAGGCGCTCGAAGGCGTCTCGCATCACGCCATCGTCCCTAACATCAACGTCATGGACGACCTGGAGCAACGCATTGCCCGCCTCAGCGACGACGAAAAGCGCCTGTTCGCGCTGATCTGCCGGTCTTATCTCGCAGCCGTCATGCCCGACTTCGAATATCGCCAGACCGTCGTGGGCATGGCCGTTCCGTTGCCTGAAAAAGGCCCTGGCGCTGCGGCCGAATTCCACGCCGTCGGCCGCATTCCGCTCGTGCCTGGATGGAAAGCCGCCTTCGGAATGGCCGAGGCCGAGCCCGAGCAAGGCAAAGCCGCCGAAGCCGACCAAACCCTGCCCCCGCTCGAAAATGGCCAAGCCGCAACGCTGACCAAGCCTAAGGTCCAGGCAAAGGAGACGCAGCCGCCGCCGCGTTACAGCGAAGGCACCCTGGTCGATGCAATGCAGAATGCGTGGAGGTTCGTTAAAGACGAACCCCTGCGTGAGCGACTGAAAGAAGCCAAGGGTATCGGCACCCCCGCCACCCGCGCCGAAATCATCAAGGGCCTGAAGCGGCAGAACATGCTGGCCGCCGACGGCAAGCTGGTGGTTCCCACGCCCGCCGGTATGCAGATCTTCGAGGTGCTGCGTGGCGCTGCCCCTTCGCTGGTCGATCCCGGCACGACGGCCATCTGGGAAATGCGCCTCGATGACGTGGTCATCGGCAAAGCCGGTTTTCGCGCGGTCATCGACGAGATCGCCCGCGAAGCCGCGCGCGTGATCGCGGTCCTGCGCCAGCACAACGGAAGCACTGTCGATCTCGATCGGCCCGCACCCATCGGTTCCCCCAAGGGCCGCCGCACCAAGAAGGCCAGCCCATCCGCCTCTGCGAAAAAGGCGAAAGTCAGCAGCCTGCGCGCGAAAGGCGAGCCCGAACGGGACCGGCGTGACGGCGCCCCCGCAGTGTCCCCTTCCGCCAAACCGCCGACCGAAAAAATGGTTGCCTTCGCTCAGCGTCTCGCCAGGGACAAATCCGTGAAACTGCCGCGCGGTTACGACAGCGATTTCGAAATCTGCCGCCGCTTCCTCGACCAGAACCTTAAACAGTAAGCCTTGCCAACCTGGTTCTAATTGCAGTCTATACAACCTACGTCTCACGCTTATTCCGTTGACGAAGTGCAAGGGGAGGAGCGGCGCGGCAAGCGCGCGGGTAGTCCCGCAATTGGTAGAGAGCACCTACGGCGCTGCTCCTTCGCTAGAGTTGTTTTACCGGCCGGACCGGCGTGGGGCCGCGAGTTCCACGAATGAGATCGCGCTGCTCAGTCGGACTGCGTTGTCCGCTTCACTTAACTCTAACATCCGTTCGCAACTTTCCAAGAACGCCTCCGGAAAGCGCC
>JANLYB010000155.1:0-1682 GCA_031365425.1 Hyphomicrobiaceae bacterium | reverse complement strand
CGGTGGGGACGACATGCTGGGGCCGCTCGCCTGTGATCAGAGCCGAGCCCAGCATGTGAGACGCGTAGGTTCTGCTATCGGCGGCGATGCGCAAATCCAGCGGCGCGCCTGCATACCAGACCGTATGTTTGTGGTCCGTGGAGACCGACCCAACCGCTATTGATCTAGGCCAGTCGCTTCTCCCAGATGGACGTCAGCACGCAACAGGGAGGGCTTTCACAATGACAGATCATTTCATCGGACTGGACGTTCACAAAAGCACTATTGCGGTAGCCGTTGCCGACGACGGTCGAGCCGGAGCGGTGCGCCACTACGGAACCGTCCAACATCGCCCGGCTGATATCGCTAAGCTGATCAATCGATTAGCGGCCAAAGGCGCTAATTTGCATTTCTGCTACGAAGCCGGACCCTGCGGATACGGTCTTTATCGTCAGATCATTGAGACCGGTCATACCTGCATCGTCGTTGCACCGAGCGTCATTCCGATCAAGCCAGGTGTTCGCATCAAGACCGACCAACGCGACGCCATGAACCTCGCGCGGCTGCTTAGGGCCGGCGAGTTGGAGGCAATCTGGATTCCGGACCCGGCGCACGAGGCTATCCGAGACCTTATCCGAACGCGCGCTGATGCGGCTGATGCCGTCAAACGCGGCAAGCAACAGTTGCTCTCTTTCCTACTCCGTCACGGCCGCACGTTCACCGGTCACGGTGTATGGACCCGAAGCCACTTCACATGGCTTTCCGAGCAGAAGTTCGAGCATCCGGCGCACCAGATCGTTTGCCAGGATTACATCCATGCGATCCTCGACGGCCAGCAGCGCCGAAAGCAACTTGAGAAGCTCATCGTCGATCTGCTGCCGTCCTGGTCCATGAAGCCGGTAGTGGATGCACTTTGCGTGATACGCGGGATCAACATAGTCGCCGCCACCACCATCCTCTCGGCAACAGGCGACCTGAGAAGGTTTCCAACACCGACCAAACTCGGCGCCTATTTCGGCCTCGTGCCCAGCGAACACTCGAGCGGAGAGAGCGTTCATCGCGGCCGTATCACCAAGCGCGGCAATATGGAGGTTCGGCGTGTCCTCACTCAGTCGGCTTGGACATACCGCTTTCCTGCGCGCGTCACCGTCGACTTCGAGAAGCAGAACTTCGATGCGGACAAGAGGGTGCGCGAGTTAGCTTGGCGGGCGCAGGTCCGGCTCTGCCAGCGCTACAAGAAGCTCTCGGCACGCGGAAAAAAGGCGCAGGTCGTCTGCATGGCGATCGCTCGCGAGCTGACCTGCTTCATCTGGGAAATGGGCCAGCTCGTCGTGCCTCGACGCGTGGAATTCTGAACGTCTCGCGAGATCCAAATCGGCAGGCACAGCGAGGAGCTGGGCTCAGTTAGGGTGGTGCTCGTTGGCATTGTGGGCAGATCAGCGATGATCGGCGCCCGAAACCAGACCGAGCCAAGCCCGCGACGAAATACGGTAATGCGGTATCCAGTCCGCGAATGAGAGATTGATCGACTGACGCTTTGCGCTCAGCTCCTCTCCTTACCTGCCGTTCAATACCGACCCAACGGTCCCAGCAAGCGGAGCCGCGACTTTCCGTGACACTTGTGCTTGACCACAAACATGAGAATGCCACGTCGCTGGCGTGCGCGACCCATGGGGTTCGCAGAACGACGTCGCCGGAATGAG
>JANLYB010000085.1:0-5930 GCA_031365425.1 Hyphomicrobiaceae bacterium | reverse complement strand
CGCCCTCGCCAGTATTGGACTTGCCGCCGATGCGGTTCATCGCAATCGCCAGCGTCGTGTGGGCTTCGCGCGAAATCGAGCCATAGCTCATCGCGCCGGTCGCAAACCGCTTGACGATGTCCGCCGCTGGTTCAACTTCGGTGAGCGGGATCGGCTTGCGGCCAATCTCGTCCGCCGAGCGGATGCGGAACAGGCCGCGCATCGTGAACAGCTGCTCGGACTGGTCGTTCACCTGACGGGCAAACTCGCGATACTTGTCGGGCAGGTTGCCGCGCACCGCATGCTGGAGGTCAGCCACGACGCCAGGACGCCAGACGTGCGCCTCGCCACGAATACGGAACGCGTATTCGCCGCCAACTTCGAGCGAGTCGGCCAGCACAGGGTTTTCCCCAAATGCTTCCTTGTGACGCTCTACGGTTTCGCGCGCAACTTCGCGCAGGCCGATGCCTTCGATCTGCGTATGCGTGCCGGTGAAGTACTTGCGCACGAACGAAGAGCGCAGGCCGACGGCGTCGAAAATCTGCGCGCCACAATAGCTCTGGTAGGTCGAGATGCCCATCTTGGCCATGACCTTGAGCAGCGCCTTGCCCACGGCCTTGATGTAGCGCTTCTTGACTTCATAGGCGTTCAGATTGCCCTCGAGTTCGGGCAGCATGACCTGCAACGTCTCGAATGCCAGATACGGGTTGATCGCTTCCGCGCCATAGCCAGCCAGCAGCGCGAACTGATGCACTTCGTGCGCCTCGCCGGTCTCGACCACAAGCCCGACGGACGTCCGCAAGCCTTGCTTGATCAGGTGATGATGCACCGCCGACGTCGCGAGCACAGACGGAATCGGGATCCGGTCAGCACCCGTGTTGCGATCCGACAAGATGATGATGTTGAACTCGTTTGACCGCACGGCCTCTTCGGCTTCAGCGCACAGGCAGTCCAGCGCCGAGCCCATTCCGGACGCGCCCTGCTTGGCCGGATATGTGATGTCGAGCGTCACCGACGAGAAGTCGTTGTCGGCCACCGCCCCGATGGCGCGGATGCGTTCGAGGTCTTCGTCGGTCAGGATCGGCTGGTCGACTTCGAGGCGCTTTTCTTTCGACGTGCCTTCGAGGTCGAGGATGTTGGGACGCGGCCCGATGAACGATACGAGGCTCATCACCAATTCTTCGCGGATTGAATCGATCGGAGGATTGGTGACCTGCGCGAAGTTCTGCTTGAAGTAGGTATGCAGCCCCTTCGACTTGGACGACAGCGCCGAAATCGGCGTGTCGGTCCCCATCGAACCAACCGCTTCGTTGCCCGTCGTCGCCATCGGCGACATCAGGAAGCGCAGGCTTTCCTGCGTATATCCAAACGTCTGCTGCAGATCGAGCAGCGACCCGCGCATTGCGGCGTTCTTGTTGGCAGCCTTGGGCAGCGGCAGATCATGAACGAGAATCTGTGTGCTCTTGAGCCAGTTTTCGTAAGGGTGGCTGGCCGCGATCTCGGCTTTGAGCTCATCGTCGGAAACGATGCGCCCTTTTTCGAGATCGATCAGCAGCATCTTGCCCGGCTGCAGACGCCACTTCTTGATGATGTTTTCCTCAGCGACGGGTAGAACGCCCGACTCCGACGACATGATCACCACGTCGTCCTTCGTGATGAGATAGCGCGCAGGCCGCAGACCGTTGCGGTCGAGCGTCGCGCCGATCTGACGGCCGTCCGTAAAGGCCATCGCGGCGGGGCCATCCCACGGCTCCATCAGCGAGGCGTGATACTCATAAAACGCGCGCCGCTTGCTATCCATCTGCGGATTGCCGGCCCATGCCTCGGGGATCAGCATCATTGCCGCATGCGCTAGCGAGTATCCGCCCATGGTGAGGAATTCGAGCGCGTTATCAAAGCACGCCGTATCCGACTGCCCTTCATAAGAGATCGGCCACAGCTTGCTGATCTTGTCGCCAAACAGCGGCGACGAGACCGACGCCTCGCGGGCGGCCATCCAGTTGTTGTTGCCGCGCAGCGTGTTGATTTCGCCGTTATGGGCGACCATCCGGTAAGGATGCGACAGCTTCCACGACGGGAACGTGTTGGTCGAAAACCGCTGATGCACCAGCGCCATCGCCGACGTCAGACGCGGGTCCGACAAGTCCTTGTAGTAGGCCTTGACCTGATACGACAGGAACATGCCCTTGTAGACCAGGGTGCGCGACGACAGGCTGACGGTGTAATGGCCGATGTCGCGCCCCTTGTAGGCGCGATGGACCGAGTTTGAGACGATCTTGCGGGCGAGATACAACTTGCGCTCGAAATCAGCTTCGGTCATCTTCGCCGGGCGCGCGATGAACACCTGTCGGTGCAGCGGTTCGGTCGAGATCACGAGGTCCGACAGCGACGATGTATCGACCGGCACCGAGCGCCAGCCTATCAGCGACAGGTTTTCTTCCTTAAGGATGCGGGCCCACACGCGCTCGCAGTGTTCGCGCAACCGGTCGTCCTTGGGCATGAATACATGACCGACCGCGTAATGTTGCGGCTCCGGCAAGCTGAAACCGAGCGCCTTGCACTCTGCCTTCAGGAACTCGTGTGGGATCTGGATGAGAATACCGGCGCCATCGCCAGCCAGCGGATCGGCGCCCACCGCACCGCGATGCTCCAGGTTTTCCAGGATGCGCAGGGCATCTTCAACGATCTGATGCGATTTGACGCCTTTCATCTGCGCAATGAAGCCGACGCCGCAGGCATCGATCTCGTGGGCTGGATCAAATAAACCCTGAGCCTCTGGGCGCGGATAAACCCCTTCCCGGTTGCTTGCGTCGTCACGGAGCTTCGTCATCGATGAAACCTTATATTTCCGCTAGGCCCGGCAGCCTGAGCCTGGGGCCTGAAAACGTGAGTGTTGCCGGGACGCGCGATATGGCGCGCACCAGTTTGAGCCCGCCACATTATGTGATGTGCGAACCAAGTGCTACCGCGACACTAACGCACCATATCGAACGCCGATAGCCCATACCGTGCAAGGATTTTACACGGTTTTTGCGACCGATTGCCCAAAAATGCGGCGGCGGGCGCCCTCAGACACCCGCCGCCGAACCTCAAGTCTACTGGGATGAAAGCTGCAACTTATGCCACTGCGGACTCGATCCGCTTCGGGCTGGCCACCTCTGCCGTCCCGATCGGCACCGTCCGCGGCTTCATCCGCTCGGGCAAATTCCGGGTCAACTCGATGTTAAGAACGCCATCCTTCAGGTTGGCGCCCGTTACTTCTACATAATCGGCGAGCTGGAACCGGCGCTCGAACGCGCGTTCACCGATCCCGCGATGCAGGAACTGGCGCTTTTCGCCGCCCCCGGTTTTCTTTTCGCCGCGCACGCTGAGCGCATTTTCCTTCACATCGATCTTGAGATCGCCCTCGCCGAAGCCTGCCACGGCCATGGTGATCCGGTAGCGTTGTTCGTCCAGGCGTTCGATGTTGTAGGGGGGGTATCCGCTCTCAGAGTCGAATCCGGTTGCAGCGTCGAGAAGCTGAACGAGCCGGTCAAACCCAACGGTCGAGCGATACAGCGGAGCGTAGTCAAAAGGTGTCATGGTGGTGTCCTCCAAATGAAGCGACATGATCTCCCTGCCCGAGTTGGCCCAGGGTTTTGCCAGTCAAAGCACCCGCCAAGGCGGCGTGCGAAGTTGAAATAGGAAGGCTTCGAGGCCATTCAAGCCCCGCCGGCGTGTGCTAGATTTGCGCGTCCGGCGTAGAAACATTTTCGTCCCCACTAGCGTTATTATGCCATCTGAGCGATTGTGGAGCTTGGTTTGGTAGCGTTCAGGTGTTGTCATGCATAGAGCTTGGGTCGGCGGTTCCACGTACGAAACGAACGCGAAAACCGGACAGGTCGAACTACTCTGGTTCACCGGTAAGCCATTGCCGACCAGCGCGCACAACCAACTTACCATTCCCGCGCCGACGCCCGACGGGTTTGATATCGACATCGTCTCCGACCGCCGCGGCGTCCACGTTTGCTTTGGCGGATTAGACCAGGATTTCGACCGGCCGGGCGAAGCCCTCGACTGGGTCCGCCGCGCCATGTCGCGTGAGTATCAGCTCCGCGTCGACTTCGCCGGTAGCCGTGCCTATCGCTGGACGCTCGAATACGTCGTGGATGGTGGCGATCCGATCCCTGTTCTATCTTCGCGGCGTTTCACGTGGTTCCGTTGGGTGCGCCGCCACTCCCACCAATGCTATCGCAATAACGAATAGATCCGCCCCGCTAAAACGCCGCTGTTCCCGCCCGCACCCAGCGGCCAGCCCTTGCTGGCCGAACTGCTTAAAGAGACGCCAGCACAAGCGCCCGAGAATGGCAAAAAAGGCTAACCCATCATCTCTAGCGGAAACGGCGTCGGCTCCCACAGATGTTCGATCTTAAGGTTGCGCACGGTCTGCGCCTCCCACTCATGCAACAACTTAGCCATCCCCGCCCTATCATCGGCGGCGAGCAATCGGCAGAGCTCCTTCATCCGCCGGAACTCGGCCTTGTCATCGTCATCCAGTCCATAAGTTGCTTCCGAACGACGCGACACCCAATGGCGGCAAATATGGCGTGCGATATCCAATTTCCCTCGGGCCAGCTGAACAGCAAACTCCATTGGAACAAAGCCGTTAAATGGATCTGTTCCGTCCTGGCCCATATGCAAGCTCCGCTCGACGAGAAGCTGCACGAGATCGTCGAGCGTTACAACGGCCCTGATTTTCGGCAACGCCACTAACTCGATCAGGTCTTCCAGCGTTTCCAAAACCCCGGGCCTTGACCATTGCCAAGGTCCTTTTTCGGGATGAAACATGTGCGGGGGCATCCAAGAACTGCCCCAACTCAGAAAAATCGACGTGCGGATTTCACATAGGCACAGCGGCATCACCGCCCATTCGGGGTTGAAGAAATCCGCTTGGCCGGTCCGGTCGATACTGATCCCACGAACGACATGGACCACGGGCTTGACGATGATCCATCGGCCAACGAGAGCAAGGTCGGGATTTCGCTGAAGCAACGGCCTCAAAGCCCGTTTGACCTGGGCGGACGTCGTCATCGGCCGATCCTTGGTTTCACTTCGACAATCACGGTTGCCCTCGAATTGGTTCCAAAAAGATGCTGAACGTTATTCGCAATTTCTTGCCGTCGTGCTGGACTTAGCTCTGCCTTGCCCGTTTTGATGTCGTAAACGCAGGCAAGCCCTTCGTTCACCTTTTCTATAACGTCGATACGCACAGATCCGAGCGTCCCGTAATTTTCCTGCGTGGATTTGATGTACGACACTTCCGCTCGAAAATTTTCGTCCCCTAAATTTTTGATTTGCTGCTGCAAGTTCTGATGGACCGCCGTCCCATACTGTGTGGCTGACATCGCGGCACCACCTGCACTATTGACCGCAGTCACCGCAGCGTCCAGTCGATCTTCGACTTCGCGATAGCGCGGGCATGCGAGGTCAATCTTGTCTTTCGTCAATTCGCCGGCCCAAATCGCTTGGTCCTTGGCCGATGCACCAGGCCGGAATTGAGTGCCGTTGACACTTAGAACCGCTGCCGAATCTTCTGAGTTCTGCGTCGATTGCCAAGTAAATAGCGTTGCCGCAGCTTCCATTGTGCTGTTGGTGCGCGAGGCTTGCGGCATCGTTACAGGCTGCACCGCCGCCTCCGGCAAGGCCCCGTCCCGCGTCCACGTCGCCGCCGACAGCGCCTCGCCGGTCGCACCATCACGAATGGTCTGGGTGTCGCCCGACCGCTCGAACACCGTCCGCGTGCCGTCCAGCGTCGTGACCGTGTGCCGCTCGTCGAGCGCGGGAACATCGGGTGGATTGAATTCCGACCGGATCTCGCTGCCGTCCCGGTTCGAGACGACCTGCTCGGACAGCGCCCCCTCGTCGTCGTAGGAACTGGCCACGCTGGCCCACGATTCCTCCCCGGTCTCATC
>JANLYB010000070.1:0-36710 GCA_031365425.1 Hyphomicrobiaceae bacterium | reverse complement strand
CGAGTTGGCATAGATGTCGAACTTGATCGCGCCGTTCGTGCGCTTCTCGACCTCGGCAGCGAACTTCCGGCAGATGAGGTCGCGCGCGTCGCCCTCCTCCGAGGTGCCGCCCGGAAACTGATGCGACAGCTTGAGGGTCTTCTGAGCCTGCGCCCTAAGGATGGCCGGGCATGCGATCAGACCGGTTCCGGCGGCGGCACCTTTGAGCAACGTCCGACGTTCAATCATGACGGTTCCTCCGATGTTATTTTTCGGCACCGCCAAGCGCGCAAGGCTGGAAATAAGATCGCGGATGATCGCAGTATCGAGCGATTTCCACGGCGCTTTGCACGGCCCTTATTTTTGAAATCTTGCGGAAAGTGGCGCGGTTTTCAACCGCAATCGGCACGATATATCCGATCGTATTAGGTCAGGAATTGTTGCAGCGCACCGTTGGAGCTTTCCTCACGGAACCAGAAGCCGAGCTTGGCTAAGTCGGCCTCGAATTCTGCGTCGTCGGCGCGGTCGATGCTGAATCCCGCCAGCACGCGGCCATAGGCGGCGGCCCGGTTGCGATAGTGAAACAGCGTGATATTCCAGCGGGAGCCGAGCGTTTCCAGGAACTGCAGCAGCGCGCCGGGGCGCTCGGGAAACTCGAACCGGAACAGCCGCTCGCGCGCCGTCGCCGGGCCGCCGACCAGATGGCGCACGTGCAGCCGTGCCACCTCGTTTTGTGTGTAGTCGGCGACGATGTAGCCGCTCTCTGTGAGAGCGCGCGCGATGGTGTTGCGCTCCGATGCACCGCCGGAGGTCTGGATTCCAACGAACACTTCAGCCTTGCGATCGCTGCGATAGCGATAGTTGAACTCGGAGATCGAGCGGCGGCCGATCGCCCGGCAAAACGCGAGAAAGCTGCCCTTGACCTCGGGGATGGTCACGCCGAACAGCGCCTCGTTCTGCTCGCCGATCTCGGCGCGCTCGGTGACGTGCCCCAGCCGGTCGAAATTCATGTTGGCGCCGGACAGCACGGCGACGAGCTCCTGGCCCCGCGCGCCATGCGTGACCACCCACTTTTTGATGCCGGCAACGGCTAAGGCTCCCGCGGGCTCGACGATGCTGCGCGTATCCTCGAAGACATCGCGGATGGCGGCGCACACCTGATCGACCGTGACCGTGACCACCTCGTCGACGCGCGATTTCATCAGCTCGAAGGTGAGGTCGCCTACCTGCTTCACGGCGCATCCGTCGACAAAAAGTCCGACGTGATCGAGCGGCACAGGCCGGCCGGCTTTCATGGCAGCTTCGAAGCACGCCGCGTCGTCGGATTCGACAGCAACGATCCGGATCGAAGGATCAAGCGCCTTGAGATAGACCGACATACCGGCACACAGGCCACCCCCACCAACGGGAATGAATACGGCGTCCATGCGTCCGCGATGCTCGGCGAGCAACTCCATGCCGACGGTGCCTTGGCCGGCGATGACCGCTGCATCATCGAAGGGATGGATGAGCGTTCGTCCCTCTTTCTGCGCCAGCGCCTGCCCGAAAACAGCGGCATCGTTGTAGGAATCCCCCCGCAGCTCGATGCGCGCGCCGAGCGCCTCGACCGCCGTAATCTTGATGCGCGGCGCGGTGACCGGCATGACGATTACCGCGTCGATGCCGAGTTCCCGTGCGCCAAGGGCCACGCCCTGCGCATGATTGCCTGCCGAGACCGCGACGACACCGGCAGCCCTCTGATCGAGCGTGAGCTGGTGAAGACGATTGTAGGCCCCGCGCAGCTTGAAGCTGAATACGGGTTGCAGGTCCTCGCGCTTCAGCCAGATCTTGTTGTCGAGGCGCGTCGACAGCCGGGGGGCGGTTTCGAGCGGACTACGCCGGGCCACGTCGTAGACGGGCGCGGTGAGGATAGCCCGCAGCCAGGCGCTGTCGTCAAGCACCGGTCGTGTTGTGTCAGTCTGATCTTCGGTCATCGGTTTCGCTTCGCTCAGCCCATTCATCATAAAAGCGCCCAGTGCTAAAGTCCCGCAGTAATCACGCACCACTCAGAAAAGGCCATGCACATGTTCGACAACTTCAGGTCTAAGACGATCGACGTTGGAGACGGCGTCGAGATTTTTGCCCGCGTCGGCGGTTCCGGTCCCCCGCTGTTGCTGTTGCACGGATATCCTGAAACACACGTGTGCTGGCACACGGTCGTCCCACATCTGCTGTCCACGTTCACCGTCGTCGTCACCGATCTGCGCGGGTATGGCGCCTCTAGCAAACTTGAAGGCGGACCGCACCATGCCAACTACGCCAAGCGGGCGATGGCTCTCGATCAGGTAAAGGTCATGCATGCGTTGGGCTTCGATCGCTTCGTGCTCGCGGGTCACGATCGGGGCGGCCGCGTGGCGCAAAGGCTCGCCGTTGATCATCCAGAGGTGGTCGAACGCCTTGCGGTCGTCGACATCGCCCCGACCGACACGATGTATGCAGCCACAGACAGAAAATTCGCCGAAGCCTATTATCACTGGTTTTTTTTGATCCAGCCGTTCGATCTTCCGGAGCGGCTTATCGAAGCGGAGGCGGCGTTTTATCTGAGAACGACTTTGAGCAGTTGGTGCAAGACACCGGGAGCGATCACGGACGAGGCGATGGCGGCCTACCTCGCTGCGTTCACGTCACCCGGCGCCGTCCACAGCGCATGCGAAGACTATCGGGCGGCCGCGACGATCGACTTGGAGCACGCAAGCGCCGATGTCGAGGGTCACCGCTCGATCCGATCGCCGTTGCTCGCACTGTGGGGCGAGCGTGGCATCGTCGGCCGGCAATTCGACGTCTTGGCTTGCTGGCGCGAAAAGTCCTCCTCGACGGTCGAGGGCAAAGCGCTCGATTGCGGTCACTTCGTGCCGGAGGAGGCGCCGGAGCAAACGGCGGCCGAACTTCGCCAATTTTTCTTGGCTCCACACTGACGTGAGGGTCACACAGTCCGCGGTGCCGGAGCCTCCTGATCTAGGCCGAAGCGCTCGATGGCGTCGCTGCGTGACCCTTGAGACAGAGCGCCGTCAGGGCCGCCAGCGCGATGTGGTGCCGGTCAACCTCGGAAAATCCTCGGAGCTTGCTGCGGGTATCGCTACGGCCGAACCCATCGGTGCCGAGACAGGTGTATCCCCCGTTGATATAGGGCGCGATCATCTGCGGCACGGCGCAGACATAGTCCGTCGCTGCGACTACCGGCTGCCCGCCGGGCAGTAGCCTCCTGACATGGCACTGGCGGGGTTCCTGTCCCGGATGCAGCCGGTTCCACCGCTCGATTTCGCGGGCGTCGCGCGTGAGCGAGGAATTGTGATAGACGTCAACCTTCACTCTTCCCCCGGTATATTTTTCGGCGAGTTCCTTAAACTTTTCGGCGCCCTGCCCTTTGGAGGGATGTCCCTTTGCTCCGGGTGCTACGGGGAATGTGGCAACCGAAGATGTCGTCTACGCATTCGGTGGGCATTGATCTGCCGCAGCTGCCGAAACCGGACGTCATTTCAATGCCTTCGGCAAAATAAGATCATGCTGGTTCGTCTCTCTAACAAGGAGACAACCCATGGCAAACCCTATTCGCAGCCCGCCGCTGTCGCCGGATTGCCTGAAAGCTTTTCGGCACAGAGAGGGCCCAGACGGAATCGTCCGTTTGTTGGGGCTTCTCTCGGTATCCGATGCCGAGAGAAAGGAATTGGCGGGCCGACTTTGACTGCGGCTGGACGCGTACCAGTCCGACCGCTGTCTTCTTAACAGCCGTCTGGTTTCCCGGTTCGCGTGGGCAACCGGCCCCTGTTTGGCGGGAGGTTGATGATTCCAAGGCAGCTAGATGGCCTCTTCCGTCGGCTCGGCATGTTGGTGACGCGGGTGCGTGGTCTTGTTTCGGCGGATCGCCATCTGAAGAACCTCGGCGAGGTGCAGCGCCTTGCGGCCGGCCCCCTGCTCGATCTGTTCGCGACAACTGTAGCCGTTGGTGACGATCAGCGTGTCCGCTTGGGCCGCGCGCACCTTGGGCAACAACACCCGTTCACCGATCGCCATCGAAACTTCGTATTTTTTCTTGTCGAAGCCGAACGATCCGGCCATTCCGCAGCACCCCGAATCGAGGATGTCGAGGTCGAGTCCCAACCGGCGGAGCAATTCGATTTCCTCGGTCATACCGACGACGGCCTTCTGGTGGCAATGTCCGTGCACCAGCGCGCTCCGGAGGAGCGGCGGCGGCGTATAGTCCGCCTGCTTGATCAGGAATTCGGAAAGCATGAAGGTTTGCCGCGCCAGCTTACGGGCGGTCTCGTCATCGGGAAACAGTCCCACCAGCTCGTCGCGGAAAACCGCAACGCAGGCCGGTTCAAGCCCGACCAGCGGGACGCCGGCCTCGATCTGGGGGCGCAGCACGTCCAGGATCGCGCGAAGCTGGCGTTTGGCCTGATCGATCATACCGAAATCGTAAAGGGGCCGCCCGCAGCATAGCCGCACGGGGGGGATCTGTACCCGGTAGCCGGCATGCTCCAGAACCTCTACGGCCGCCATAGCGGTTTCCGGGTGAAAGAAATTGTTGAATGTGTCGGGCCACAGCACCACCGGCTTGCCGGCGGAGGGGCCGGGCTTGCGGGATGCGAACAGCTTGAGGAAGGTTCGTGGAGCAAACTTGGCGATACTGCGCTCCTGCGCGATCCCGCTCACCGCCTTGACCACCGACCTCAGGCCGGGCGTCTGGGTCATGCAGTTGGTCAACCCGGGAAGCCATGCGGCTAGGCCCGCCCAACTGCCAATCATGCCCATCGAGTAGGCCTGAACCGGGCGGCGTTTTTTCTCGTAATAATGCGACAAGAACTCAGCTTTGTAAGTCGCCATGTCCACATGGGTCGGGCATTCGCTCTTACAGCCCTTGCAGGCGAGGCAGAGCGCAAGCGCGTCCTTGACCTCCTCGCTCTCCCAGCCGTCGCGGATGACTTCGCCGCGCAGCATCTCGAACAGCAACCGCGACCGTCCCCTGGTCGAATAACGTTCCTCCCCGGTCGCGCGGTAACTGGGGCACATGGTCCCGGCATCCTTGGAACGGCACTTGCCCATGCCGATGCAGTGCTCGACGGCGCGAGTGAAGCCCCCCTGCTTGTCGGCGAAGGAGAAATGGGTCTGGGGGCGGTGCGGATGGTAGTCCGGCCCCATGCGCAGGTTCTCTTCGACTCGATAGGGGTTGACGATGGTCCGCGGATTCAGCTTGTCCTCCGGGTCCCAAATGGCTTTGAACTCGCGAAACGCTTCCATCAGCTTTTCGCCATACATGATCGGCAGGAATTCCGCTTTGGCCTTGCCGTCGCCGTGCTCACCGTTGATCGACCCGCCATACTTCACGACCAACTTCGCGCCCTCGGTCAGGAATTCGCGCCAGGTTCGCAGGCCCTTGTCGGTCCTCAGATCGAAGGTGATTCGGGCGTGAATGCAGCCATCGCCGAAATGGCCGTACAGAGAGGTCTTGTAGCCGTAGTGGTCGATCAACTTCTGGAATTCGCGAAGGTAGTCGCCCAGCCTTGCGGGATCGACCGCGGCGTCTTCCCAGCCCACGACCGGATCCGGCTCGGTCTCGACATCGCTCATCGACGTCGCCGAGGCGCCCAACTCGCGGATTGACCAAACCCTGGTCTGAATCTTCGGGTCGTCGACTAGCAGCATGCTGGGCGACTCGGCGCCGCGCGCCAGTGCCGCCATCACGCCGCGGGCGTGGACGGCCGCGATGTCGCGGGTGTCGGCACCGAATTCTAGCATCAGCCACGCGTTGCCCTCCGGCAGTAGGGCAACGTCGTCGAGTTTGAGCCCCCGCCTTTTCAGTCCGCCAATGATGCGGTCGTCCAGTCCCTCCATCGCGATGGGATTGAACGGCAAGAACTGCGCCACCGCGTCGCCGGCCTGGTAGATGTCAGGATAGCCCAGCACAAGCAGAACGCGGCCCGGTGGACTGTACACCAGGCTGGTCTTTGCCTGGAGGGTGATGGCGCAGGTGCCCTCCGAGCCGACCAGCGCGCGCGCCACGTTGAAGCCGTTCTCCGGCAGAAGCTGATTCAAATTGTAGCCGGATACCCGGCGGCGGATCTGGGGGAAATGGGCGCGAATCTCGTCGGCATATTTGTCACGTAGCGTCTTGAGGCGGGCGTAGATCTCCCCACGCCGGCCGCCTTCCCGAATGATCCGGGCCAACTCGTCCTCGCCGGTCGGGCCAACCCAGAACCGCGCGCCATCGTAGGTCAGGATCTCCAGCGCCTCGATGTTCTCCTCGGTCTTGCCGGACATGATAGAGTGAGGGCCGCAGGAATTGTTGCCGATCATCCCTCCCAGGGTGCAGCGGCTGTGGGTGCCCGGATCGGGACCGAAGGTCAGGCCATGTTCTTCCGCGGCGTCTCGCAACTGGTCGCAGATCACCCCCGGCTCGACCCGGGCGATCTTGCCGTCCGGATCGACTTCCAGCACGCGATCCAGGTATTTCGAGGAATCGATGACCACGGCGACGTTGACGCACTGCCCGCACATTGAGGTGCCGCCCCCGCGCGCCAGGATCGGAGCACCGACTTCGCGGCACAGCCGCACCGTCTCGACGATGTCCTCGACACTTTTCGGAATGA
This sequence comes from Hyphomicrobiaceae bacterium, assembly GCA_031365425.1. Taxonomy (GTDB): domain Bacteria; phylum Pseudomonadota; class Alphaproteobacteria; order Rhizobiales; family Hyphomicrobiaceae; genus JANXVY01. Next base: position 30,105 of record JANLYB010000070.1, on the reverse strand, counting down.
CGACGCCGATCGGAATCTGGCGGTAATTGGACGCATCGGCGCTGTACAGAGCGCGGCTGCCGTCATCGAAACACACCTCGCCTTCAATGGCTTGTGTTAGGCGCGCGGCGAGCAACCGAGCGTCGCTATGCTGCATCTTGTCTGTCATAGGAACGCGCCCACGGTCTACCTCAATGCGAATTAATGCTACATCAGGCATGTGCGGCGTACAATTGAGTGATTGGAAAGGGATACGTGACGCGCCATGGCAGCCTTGTCAGCGACGCAAGGGAACTTGATGTCTCACCATCCTTCGTCAGCAAGCGGATCACACTTTTGGAAGCCGGCCTCGAGTGCCGACGCTCCAGAAAGGAGAAAGTTCACGGTTGCAGGTTGTGCACACATGTGGCCAGTTGACGGACAGAAGAGTGAGCCGATTAAGCGGGTTTGGCCATGGCCGATGATCGCGTTGACATCCACGAGGAAGATGCCCATTCCGATAACGCTAAACTGAAGGTCTTCATCTCATACTCGCGCAAAGACTCGGAAACTTTCGCGGACGAGTTGGCAGGAGGACTTGAGTTTCAGGGTGGTTTCGAAGTTGGCCTTGATCGTCATTCCATCGTCGAGGGAGAAGACTGGAAAAATCGACTTGGCTCGTTGATTGCCGACGCCGACACCGTAATATTTGTTATTTCTCCAGGTTCGGCCGCATCTCCCATCTGCCAATGGGAAGTCGACGAGGCAGTCCGCTTGTCAAAACGGATTCTGCCGGTGCTTTGGATCGCACCGGAGGAGCGTCAGCCCGTCCCTAGCCAGCTGGCCGCACTCAACTACACGCGTTTCGATGGAGGTCGCTCGTTCATTGGCGGCCTCAAGGCGCTCGCGACGGCACTCAATACCGATCTGCCTTGGTTGCGCGAGCATACACGGCTCCTTGCCCGCGCTTTAGAGTGGGAGCGTGCAAGTCGCGTCGAGAATCGCATGCTCTCGGGCACCGATGTTGCGGAGGCAAAGCGATGGGCCGCTCAACGCCCGAAGGGCGCGCCGCCACTCACAAGCCTACATATGGAATACATCCGTGCCAGCGAGGAAGCGGAGAAGGCGCGCGATGATGCTCTACTTCGCCAAAACGAGGAGCGGGCGGAGCTGCTCAAGGAGGCCGAGATTGCGGCTCAAGAACGAGCCGAGGCGCTCACAAAGGCGGAAGCTGCCTTGAAAGTCACAGCCACACTGCAACGGCGCCAAGCAGTCGTTTCCGCGCTAGCCATCATATTCCTGACGGCAGCTGGATGGTGGGGATACGGCATTTTTAAAGAACGCATGACGGTTAGGCTGGAGGCGAACCGAGAGGACATCCGGGGGCAGGTGGTTTCGTATGCGACCGCGCGCGGCGAACTGGCAGCTGACAAGGCGGAAGGGCATGAAACGTCGCCGTACACAACGGTGGTCTCAACGACACTCAGCCAGCGCAATAGGAATATTGTCGATGCGCTTGTCGACGCTCATAAAAAGGTGGCGGAGATCTCGGCATTCCAGCAGCGCCCTTTCCTGTCGACCAGCATGAACGGGCACATCTACTTAGGCCAGCAACCTGCCTCGCGGAAGAAGAGAGCAATTCTCGTGTCTGTCGACGATCCGAACCTGGGTGGCCAGGCGCTGCTTTCTGGGCCCAAGCATGATGTCGAGGCGATCGCACAATCGCTGTTTGCCATGGGCTTCGAGGCGAGTGAGGTGCAGCGGCTGCACAATGGCGATCGCGCAGCCATCGAGGCTGAAATCGCGAATGCGGGCAGCGAGCTTTCGAAAGGAACAAAGCTGGGAAAGGGCGGCCTCGAAGCAACAATTCAGAAGGTGGGGCTGAAGTTCACAAAGGATCCAGCGCCACCCAATACCTTACTCTTTTTCTTTTTCTCGGGGCACGGGGTCGAAGTGCAGGGGCTCGATTACCTGATCCCGCGTCTTAAGGGCGGTCGCGCGGACACTCCACAAGACATAATGAACGACGCAATCACTATATCGCAGCTGACCAAGGAAATAGATGAGACCGCCTCGGCTTCTATCGTGATCCTAGATACTCATTTTCCCAAACTTTTCGCTGAAAATCCGCGTTGACATGGGGCGACGTAAAAGTCGCTCCCGGGGTTGTGGAAGGGTCAAACCTACGAGTTCGGTTGTGGGTCAGTCACGTCGTCCGCCCGTCGTCTGACGAACGATGTCACCGGGAAGCCGACATGGAGTGTGTGGCGCCATCGACCGAGCCGCGAATATAGAGAATTTATCAGCGGCCCGTCGTGTCGACGCGATAGCCCGGCAAGCGGACGTGGCCGGCGGCGCTATTCGCGTCGCCGGCGAGCAGCAGGCAGGAGTCAGGTATTGGGATGTCGCGTCGAGGTCGGCTTGCCTTTTGGTAGCGTGGGATGCATTCAGTGGCGTGGCGACCAGTTCAGACGCATACGGACATGTTGGCAAATGTATACCAGTGTCTGGGGTCGGCCTGGGGCCCACCGCGAAGGTCGAAATGATCCGAAACCTTCCGTCGGCCGGATGTCGCGACGGGCCATTTGCAGTTGTGCGGGGCACAAAACGGAGATGGAGATCAAGTCAGCACGTCCACGGTGGGGCGGCCTCCGTATCGATGCCGTACTGCTGGATTGCTTGAGTGTGCATTGAGCGGTCGATGCGGCCCGAGCGTGCCAGGGCGTCGAGGGTCGCGATCACGATGTGGTGGCGATTGACCTCGAAAAAGTTGCGCAACGCAGCTCGGGTATCGCTACGCCCGAACCCGTCGGTGCCAAGCACGGTGAACGGTGCGTCGAAGCAACACGCCACCAGTTGCGGCCACGAGCGGACATAGTCGCTGGCCGCCACAACCGGAGCATCGCCCGCCAAGCATTGCCCAACGTGACTTTGGCGCGGCGGTTGGCCGGGATGCAGACGATTGAAGCGCTCGACCTCGCGTGCGTCGCGGGCGAGTTCACTAAAGCTTGTGGCGCTCCACACCTCGCTGGCGATGCGCCAGTCGTCGCGCAGCAGTTCGGCTGCGGCAATGACTTCCCGCAGGATGGTTCCCGATCCCATCAAGCGTACGGGGCTGCCTGAAAGCGAACCTTCCACCGGCATGTCGGCCCACCGGTAAAGACCGCGGATCACGTCGGTTTCGACGCCGGCCGGCAACGACGGCTGGGCGTAGTTTTCGTTCATGAGCGTGACGTAATAGAAAACGTCACGCCCCTGCTCCATCATTTCGCGCATCCCGTGATCCAGGATCACCGCAAACTCGCCAGCAAAGCACGGATCAAAGGCACGGCAATTGGGAATCTGCGCGGCCTGCACCAGACTGGAACCATCCTGGTGCTGCAAACCCTCGCCGCCGAGTGTCGTCCGGCCAGCGGTAGCGCCAAGCAGGAAGCCACGGGACCGCTGGTCGGCGGCGGCCCAGATCTGGTCGCCGACACGTTGGAAGCCGAACATCGAATAGTAGATGTAGAATGGCAGCATGGCCCGGCCGTGCACCGAGTAGCTGGTCGCCGCCGCTGTCCAACTGCTGATAGCGCCGGCTTCGCTGATGCCTTCCTCGAGAATCTGGCCGTCGGTGGCTTCGCGGTAGCTCATCAACGAGCCAATATCTTCAGGCTCGTAGGTCTGCCCGGCGCACGAATAAATTCCCACCTGTTTGAACAGATTGGCCATCCCGAACGTCCGTGCTTCGTCGGCGACGATCGGCACCACGCGAGACCCCAACTGGCTGTCCCGGAGCAAGGTCCCGAGCATGCGCACGAACGCCATCGTCGTGCTCATCTCCTTGCCGCCGGCCTGGAGCGCAAACTGGCCATACTGCGACAGCGGGGGCACCGGCACCGGCTCGGCTTGACTGCGGCGGCTGGGCATAGTGCCACCGAGCTCTGCACGCCGGGCATGAAGGTAACGCATCTCAGGACTATCTTCCGCTGGCTTAAAGAATTCGAGCGCTGCAGCTTGATCGTCGGTGAGCGGCAGATTAAACCGGTTGCGGAAGGCAATCAGGTCGTCGCGCTCCAGCTTCTTCTGCTGGTGCGTCGTCATGCGGCCCTGGCCGGCATCACCCATCCCGTAGCCCTTTTTGGTCTGGGCCAAAATTACGGTGGGCCGTCCCTTGGTCTTCATGGCTTCATGGTAGGCGGCGTGGATCTTCACCAGATCGTGCCCGCCTCGCTTCAAACGGTCGATCTGCTGGTCAGTGAGCCCTTGCGCCAGAGCGGCAAGCTCTGGATTTTGGCCAAAGAAGTGGTCACGATTGTACCGTCCGTCTTTGGCGGCGAAGGTCTGGAACTGGCCGTCGACCGTCCGCGAGAAAGCCCGCGCAAGGGCACCTGAAGTATCGCGCGCAAAGAGACCGTCCCAGTCCGATCCCCAGACCAGCTTGATCACCCGCCAGCCCGCGCCCGAAAACAACGCTTCAAGCTCGTCAATGATGCGGCCGTTTCCGCGCACGGGACCATCCAGCCGCTGAAGATTGCAATTCACAACCCAGATCAGATTGTCCAACTTTTCGCGTGCAGCCAGCGTCAGAGCGCTCATGCTCTCGGGTTCGTCCATTTCCCCGTCACCGAACACCCCCCAAACTTTGCGGCCATTCGCGTCGATCTGGCCACGGTGCGTGAGGTAATGCATGAAGCGGGCGTGGAAGATCGAACTGATCGGCCCCAGACCCATGGAACCGGTCGGGAACTGCCAGAAGTCCGGCATCAGCCAAGGATGTGGGTAGCTCGACAAACCCTGGACGCCGGATTTGATTGCGCCGAGTTCCTGGCGATAGTGAGCGAGGTCATCGGCACTCAGGCGACCCTCCAGGAAGGCCCGTGCGTAAACGCCGGGCGCGGAGTGGGGCTGATAAAATACCAGATCGCCTTGGCCTGTATCCCCGCCGGCACGGAAGAAATGGTTGAACCCGACTTCGAACAGGTCGGCAGCGCTCGCGTAGCTGGCAATGTGGCCGCCAAGTTCGCCATAGGCCTTGTTGGCGCGCACCACCATGGCCAAGGCATTCCAGCGCATGAGCGAGGCGAGACGCTCTTCGATTGCGAGGTCACCCGGGAAGGCCGGCTGCTGCGATGGCACGATGGTGTTGACATACGGGGTGCCGTGAACGGGCTCCCACCCGATGGCGGGATCGCGCGCCGTGACCGCCAGCAAGTCCATGATTTCGCGAACCCGCTGCGGACCCGCTGCTTGAAGCAGGGACCGGAGGGAATCGAGCCACTCGGCGGTCTCTTGAGGATCGCTGTCGGCTGACATCGTCATCGTGGGCGACATGCTGAGCTGTTGATCGATCGCATTCATGGGTTTCGTCCTATCGGAGGATTCAAAGCGCGGGTCCGCGCGGACTCGGTGCCGTTCAGGTTGAATTAGTGGGCACCCGGCGTCAGCCAGGGCTGCTGCTCGAAGTGTTGCTGCTCGAAACGCGCGATATCGGCGGCGTACTGGAGAGAGACACCAACGGCGTCCAAGCCATTGAGGAGCATGTGTTTGCGAATCGGGTCGAAATCGAAACGGATGGTGCGGTCATCGGCCGGAGTTGTGATCGTCTGCGTCTCCAGATCGACAGTCAACATGCAACGGGTAGGGTCGCCTGCCAGCGCCATGAGGCGATCGACTTCGACGGCCGGCAGGCTGATGGCCGGAACACCGTTGCGGCTGCAGTTGTCGCTGAAGATCGAGCCGAAGACTGTGCCGATAACGCAGCGCACGCCCAGTTCGCAAAGGCCCCAAACCGCATGCTCCCGGCTGGAGCCGCAGCCGAAGTTCTTGCCTGTGATCAGGATCGATGCGCGGGTCCAAGGCGCGCGGTTGAGCACGAAATCCGGTCGAGGCCGACCCGGCGCTTCGAAGCGCAAGTCGAACAGGAAGCCGTCGCTCAGTCCCCGCCGGTCAATGCCCTTGAGAAATTGCTTGGGCATGATCTGGTCTGTGTCAAGGTTCGCGCGCGGCAGCGCTGCGGCAACGCCGGTATGTATCGTGAATGGTTCCATGGCTATGGCCCTCAGTTGGACAGCAGGCGGCGGAGATCGCAAATGGCTCCCGTGACCGCGGCAGCGGCCACCATCGCGGGGCTCATGAGGTGCGTTCGCGCCCCCGCGCCTTGTCGCCCTTCGAAATTGCGATTGGTGCTCGAGGCGCACCGGTCGCCCGGCCGGAGTTGGTCGTCGTTCATGGCCACGCACATCGAGCACCCCGCCTGACGCCACTCGAATCCAGCGTCGCGAAACACCTGCGCGGTGCCATCGGCTTCGGCCTGCGCGCGAACAGCCGTCGAGCCGGGCACGGCCATCGCGCGGACGCCAGGAGCGACGCGGCGCCCCCGCAAGACATTGGCGGCGTCGCGGAGATCATCGATGCGGCCGTTGGTGCACGAGCCGATGAAGGCGTGACTGATGGCAAGACCCTCCATGAGCTGGCCGGGCTGTAGCCCCATGTAATCTAACGCCCGCGTCATGCTGGCCCGTCGGATGATATCGGCTTCCTTGGCAGGATCGGGGATCGCGGCATCAATGGTGATCCCCTGGTCCGGGCTTGTGCCCCATGTCACCATCGGTGCGATTGCGGAACCGTCCAGCACAACCTCCGTGTCGAACACGGCAGCGGGGTCACTGCGCAGTCCGCGCCATGCCGTCACTGCGGCGTCCCACATCTTTCCCTTGGGAACGCGAGGCCGGCCATGGAGATACTCAAACAGCGTATCGTCGGGCATTACGATGGCACCGCGAGCCGCCGCTTCGACGCTCATGTTGCAAAGCGTCAGCCGTCCCTCGACGCTGAGGGCTTTGATGGCATCTCCGGTGTATTCGATGACATGGCCAGCAGCGCCATCAGCACCGATTTGCCGTATCAGTGCCAACACCAGATCTTTCGCCGTCATCCCCCGGGCCAGCCGGCCGTTGACCGTGACCCGCATGTTGCGCATTACGTGATAAACGAGCGTCTGCGTCGCCAGTAGATGCTCGATCTCGCTGCTGCCGATCCCGAAGCCGAGTGCACCCATGGCTCCATGGGTCGTGGTGTGGCTATCGCCAGCGGCGATCACCATGCCGGGCAATACGAGACCTTGCTCGCTCGCAACCACATGCTCGATCCCCTGCCGGGAATCTAGCATATCGAAAAGCTCGATCCCATGCCGTTGACAGTTCGCGGCCAGCGTCCTGACCTGCAGCGCACGATCTGGATCAGCGAGGATCATCGTCCGAGCGTTCCGCTCAGGCGTTGTGGAATTGACGTGGTCGACCACCGCAACCGAAGCGCGGGGTTGCCTCACCGTTCGTCCCGCGACATGCAGTGCGGCAAAGGCCTGGGGACTGGTATACTCATTGAGGATTTGGCGGTCGACATACAGCAGGACTTGCCCGTTATTTCCGAGCGGTCGCACCATATGCCCATCGACGATCCGTTGATAAAGGGTGCGCGGTGTCATTGGGGGGCACCTGCTGTTGCAGCATATACTGCGGTTGCCGCCAAGGCGCCGGCAACGTCAACGCTCGCTTCCGTAATCCCAGCCGGCAACACTACGACACCGTCCTCGTCCGCCACTAAGCGGTGACCCGGCGTAAAGGTGATCCCACCGAACTGCACCGGCACGTCAACCTCTCCCTTGCCGGTCCGCTCGCCCCGGCGAGGGAAGGTGCCGAGTGCCTTCACGCCAATGTCCATACCGTTTATCTCAACGCAATCGCGGATCACGCCGTTGATCACGACTCCCGCCCAGCCGTTGCGTGATGCGATGTTGGCCATGACGTCACCGAAAATGGCTCGCGCAAAGGATCCGCCGCCGTCGATGACGAGAACTCGGCCGAGACCGGGTTGGTTGACGACCTCCCGCATGAGGGCGATATCTTCGAAGCACCGGATGGTGCGGATCGCGCCAGCGAAGGCACGGCGGCGACCATAACCAAAAAATGATAATCCGCAGGCTTGCGCCTCGTCACAGGCGTCGCAGAGATCAGAAGTCTTAGGGGGAGCGGAAGCTGGGGGCATTGCGTCTCTCGATATTGAGCTTGCAGTTCCAGATTAGCATTTTGGGTGGGGCGGGAATGATGGCTGTCTGTCCGTTTCAGTCACGCAGACAGCCATTCCTCGGGGTGCCGCCGCTGCCGTTTGCATGCGTGGTCATATTGGCATGAAATTGCGCGGCTGTTTTTGCGTGTTAGATCGATTTCTGGCATTAAGTTGGCAGTATCTGCCAAAACCGCGCTGGATTGCAGCAATGCATGCCATGGATTACCGCAGATTGCGGGATCGTCAACGGGAACGGCGCCAGACCAATCATAATCTGGCGCAAGAGGTGGGCTTGTTGGCTTGCGGCATCCCAAAATTTGAAACGCCCTTCGCCAGGATCAAGCGGGCGGAATTGCTCCTTCGGCCACAAGTACCTCGTGCGCGGCCTTAAAAGCTTCAAGTCCTGCCGGAACGCCACAATAGATCGTCGCGTGCAGGAGGATCTCTTTGATTTCATCCACCGTCACGCCGTTCGTGAGCGCGCCTTTCACGTGCAGTTTAAGTTCGGCTGGCTTCGAAAGCGCCGTCAACATCGCTAAGTTCAGCATGGAGCGTGTTTTCAGATCCAGTCCGTCGCGGCTCCATGCGTAGCCCCAGCACCATTCGGTCGTGACGCGCTGGAAAGTCATCATGAAGTCATCCGAATTGGCGATGCTTGCATCCACATAGGCCCTACCGAGCACCTTCCTGCGTAATTTGAGGCCCTTTTTATATTGATCGCTTTCGGCCACGGTGGGCTCCTTCATTTATCGTTGGCGCATAACTGAAAACAGATGGCCTGATTGCATCATCAGCGCGAATGTTGCGCAAAGCTGCAAAGATTGTTACTTTTCCGGCATTGCTGCGGCCACATCGAGCGTGTCATGCCTCGTATTAAGCTAGATGCGATCGATATCAAGATCTTGAACCTCCTTCAGGAGGATGCGAGCGTCTCCAATATCGATCTTGCCGAGTTGGTAGGGCTGTCGCAATCGCCTTGCCTGCGGCGGGTGAGAGCGCTGGAGGAAGCTGGGATCATCAGCAAGCGCGTCACGCTCATCGACGCCAGAGCCGTCGATCTCGCGGTGAACGTCTTTGTCAGCGTCACGCTCGAAAAGCAAATCAAGGAACGGCTGCAGGATTTCGAGGGCGAGATCAAGCGTCGCCCGGAAGTCCTGGAGTGTTACTTGATGACAGGGGAGGCCGACTATCTCCTGCGTATTATGGTGCCGGACCTACAGTCTTATGAGCGCTTCTTGAAAGACCACCTCACGCGCATAACCGGTATAGCAAGCATCAAATCGAGCTTCGCTCTCAGTCAAGTCCAATATCGCACGGCCTTACCCTTGAACCACATCCGGATCTGACCGGATCCTGGATGAAACCCTTGCCGTTCGCCAGAGGCAGTGGCCGCGCAAGGTGCCCTCAAAGTTGCGGACCGGATCTGGCAGGTTCTTTCAAAAAAACCGGCTGCGACGACCAGATTCGCAATTTCACGCCGGCCGCCTCATGCAATTTTCAGTATAAAACGGCGAGGAACGGATTGCAGGCGCTATTCCTCACGCCAGCAACATCCGAAGGAAACAGGAATACAATGAAACCGCCCAAGGAACCCCTGGCCGTCGAATCTTGCCGGATGAGGCATCCATGAAAAAACAGAGCACGGGCCATTGGCAGGCGCCGAGATTGGCCACTTCGTCGCTGCGCCGTACTGCACGAGGCTGCTCGCCGATCTCGGTGCGGATGTCATCAAAATCGAGCCGCTTACCGGTGACCCTGTCCGCCTATGGGGCCGGCAATTCGACCGCCAGTCCGTCTGGTGGTCGCTGCATGGCCGCAACAAGCGGTCTGGCACCCTCAAACTCAAGCATAAGAAGGCCGCGGGCGTCGTCTTGCGCTTAGTCGCCAAGTCGGATGCGCTGGTCGAAAATTTCCGCCTCGGCCAACTGGCGATACGGCCGAACAATAATATTTGCTCAATCAAGAGCGAGCTTTGGGAGGAAACAAATGAAAAATCCGTGTCGTGCAGGACTTTTTGCGTTGTTCACAATTGCAGGCGGTATAACCGCGGCGTTTTCAGCGCCGGACGACGCCAAGATCGTGATTAAATTCAGCCATGTCACCGCACCCGATACCCCGAAGGGGAAAGCGGCTGAGTTCTTCAAAAAGATCGCCGCCGAACGGACCAACGGCCGGGTTTCGGTCGAGGTCTATCCCAATAGCCAGCTCTACAAGGACAAGGAAGAACTCGAAGCGCTGCAACTCGGGTCAGTACAGATGCTAGCGCCGGCGTTCGGCAAATTTGGTCCGATGGGGGTTCGAGAGTTCGAAGCCTTGGACTTGCCGTTCCTCTTTAATGACATTGCGTCCGCTCAGAAGGTTACGCAGGGCCCGATCGGTAAATCTCTCCTCCAAAAACTCGATGGAAAGGGAATCATTGGGCTCGCATTCTGGGACAATGCCTTCAGGCAGTTCACAGCCAATAAAGCCCTTCGGACGCCGGATGATTTCTTAGGCCTCAAAATCCGGATTCAATCCTCGAAAATCATCGAGGCGCAAATTCGTAGCCTTGGTGCTTCACCTCAAGTGATGGCATTTTCCGAAATCTATCAATCCTTGCAGACCGGCGTCGTCGACGGGCAAGACAATCCCTTCACCAACATTTATACGCAAAAGTTTTATGAAGTTCAGAAGGTTATGACGGTATCGAGCCACGGCTACCATGGCTATGTCTGCATCGTGAACAAGGCATTTTGGGAAGCGTTGCCGGCCGATATTCGCCAAACGCTTGAGCAAGCGATGAAGGAGACGACCGACTATTTCAACGCTACTGCGCTCAAAGACGAGGCCGAAGCTCTCGAAAAGATCAAAGCAACCGGCAAGGTCGAAGTCATCACGCTCACGGGGCCTGAAAGGGATGCTCTCAAGGCAAAGACGATGCCGGTCTATAAGGAGATGGAAGCGCGCGTCGGCGCTCAACTGATCACCGACATCATGGCTGCCTCGCGCTAAGCGATTTGGCATAATCTAGGTCCGGAGCGGTTGCGCGCTATTTCTTAGTGTTGTGGAAGCGCTAGGAAATTTTGCGAAACCCGGAGAAATCTAGAAACCCCAAACTACGAATCTGAGGGTCAGGAGTTCGAATCTCTTCGGGTGCGCCAATCTCTTTCCCCAATCAATAGTGGCTATGTAGAGCGAAATTGCTGCCTGTTTGGGTGTAATACTCCGACTACAGAAGCGTAAGTGTGACGATGATGCTACCGGCAGCCGTCGCACCGGTCGATCTAGGAGCTTGCCGCTTGCGTCTGTTCGGATCTGCGAGATTTTTGAACCTTCCTTTCCCGCAGCAACATTGCGAGAGCTCGCTCGCATAGCTCACGGTCCTGCAACGTGTAGGCTAGAAAATACACTGTGTTGATGTGCGAGTTCTTGTTCTGCTGCAGATAAATAACGGCGGCCCGATAAAGGTTCTCCGTGACCGTCTGCGGATGCTGGCCTGAACTTCGGGTGCCAAACAGTGGAAACAAGACGGTCGTGCACTGCAGACCCTGCAGGGCGGTCCACGGGCTCGGATCTGGCTTCTTGCGGCTGAACACGCCAGCCTTTTCAGGTTTGATTGCCGGGAGCGCGTTGAGCCGGTCCACTTCCGCCAGGACGCGACGGACACAATTTGGATAATCGCGAATTGGTTGATAGCCCTTGCCGGGCTCGCCCTGCAGAGCGGCTACGTGCAGCAGGAGCATGACGTTGTTGGTTTCGTGCAATGCGCCCGAGCACGTAGCGATCACGGTGCCAGGTTCTACCTCTGCTATCTCGCCTTTGCTGCGCTCCAACGCTTCAGCGATTGTGTCCTCGACGACGTGGCCGCCGTGGTTCCTGCGTGCCCCAAAATAGCGGATATTGGATGACACGCTGCCGTCGTGATAGCGGGCCATCTGGAACTTCGTGTTCTCTGGGTTGACCCATGCGTCGACGTCGCGAACGTGGAGAACGTCGCCCGTGATGTAGCCGACGCTCTTGACGAGTTCCTTACCGTTGGGACCCTTGTCGGGAATCGTTTTCTCCCGGTCCAATACGTCATACCAGACGGTGAACTGCTCCATGATGGGCCAAGACTCGCGAACGACACTCGTGTTGGGCAGTAAATTGTGAACGAGGCTGTCATTGTCCTTCTGATCGAAGCTTGCCGTGATGATTGCTGCCAGCCGCTTTTTGCTAGACTCAAGGGGGGAGTCCTCTCCCTCCGTTGTTTGCGGGTCATCGCTGTACTCAAAGACCCGCATGCCCGCGATGTTAAAGGGAATTTGCGTTCCGGCCCGACGGATCAGAATGGTTGTAAAGCGCCGGAAGCAGTGCCGTACGCCAAGCTCGTAGAAGACATTCGCGTTTTGTGTGGTGATATCGACGATGGCAATGTCGGCGTTTGCTACATATTCCAGCATTTCTCGATGAATAAAGCCGGAGTGGCCCACTTCATCGGACCGAACGCAATCGATGCGCAAGCCTTCGTTCCTTACTTGGTCGATGGCAGGTTTGATCAAGGTTCTGAAAATTCGATCGAAATCTATAATCGAGGGTTGAGCGACGCCGGGCACCGCTTGCACAGGACCCACCCCGGTCATTCCCTTCAGTAATTTTTCGAGATCTATTTTTTCGCCGAATGGCATGACGACGAAGCATGTTCGCTCAATGAGATCGTGATCATCCCACTCGGCGTCGGGACCCATGTTGACCTCCCCGTTTCGAAATCAGCCTTCGCTCGATCGTTATTCATATCACGGAGATCGACCTCCCGCCGCTACCTCGTAATGCGGTGGCTCCGGTCATCAGCGATGGATTTTCTGTTTCGAGTAGAGTGCCGATACTGGCGGCGGGTGGTGTGAACGGGTTCAGCAGTTTTTGGAAGTGCACCAGCAAAACTATTGGCGTTGGTACGTCGCGTCGAACGTTTCCTTATTGTTTCCATACAGCTCACTGCCATTATGGATCAAATAGCCGGAGTTTGCGCGCTGAACCTCGCCCCAGGGTGCCATAAGTTCGAAACCGCCTGCGAAATAGAGAGCATGCACCGCGGCCTTTGAGCGATAGATATCGCCTTGCTCGCTCGTTGTTCCTTCGGGTTCATAGAGTTCGGGGAACTTTTCGCGTAGAATAACATACGCGTTTGGGTGTCCTTCGGCGTCGCGTAGAATTTCGCGTGACGGCGACATGTTACACACGATCGCATCGCCTGGTTCGGCGATCGCCTCTGTTTCCTTGCCGTTCCAGCGAGTCTCGATCCGTTCGCGGTGTTTCGCAAACCGGGCGGCTACCAAGCCGGTTTTGGTAGCGCGAAAGGGCTCCACGCCGAGTAGTGCGGCCGCTTTTGCGAAGTCAGCGGGCTCTAGTTTGATAGGGGCTATCAGCCTTGGCATGCCTGGGGGCGGACCAACCTTTATTATTTCAAACATGATGCTTTCTCCATAGCCGCCCTGACGCCCCCTGGAAAAAGTCTAACGCGCATGGACCCATTCAGTTGCCTGCTCGGGTTTGGTGACACGGTCCTTTTGCGTTGCACGTATAGCATTAGCATGGGCCTTTTTGCGGTACCATCAGTTCGCGGCGCTGTTTTGCGACCTGGGCTGGACCCTCTTTCCAAATCTTGAGCTTTGGTGCACGCTGAACATATTTCGTTCATTTATTTCCGCGTATGAGGTTCGTCATGTTCGACATCGAGTTGCTTCGCCGTCTGAACTTAGATGCGGCTATGTCGGAGGCAGATGTCGCGGAAGGACGCGAAGGGCGAGACTATCAGGAACCGGCTTTCCTGGAAGCTGCCAAGCCGCGTCACGTTATTCCGACCCTGACGGACGCTGAAGTCGCGCAGTTAATTTCGGATGAGGCGCGCGACGCAGTCATCGGTTTTGAGGTTTCGAGCCGCAAGGAATACGAGCGCAAGTATATTCATCCCGAGGCACCCGCCGGCGACTCCGGCATCACCGTTGGTATCGGCTATGACCTTGGCTACAATTCGGAAGCCGATGTTCGAAACCACTGGAAGGGTTTGCTGGTAAACGACCAGATCGAGAGAATGGTCAAGGCCTGCGGCCTCAAGGGCCAGAGGGCGCGGTCTTGCCTTAGCGATTTTCGCGATATCACCGTACCGTGGGACGTGGCCATGGATGTCTACCGGCGTTCGACCATGCCGCGCTTTGGGCGGAAGGTGCTGAATACCTTTCCGAATGCAGTCGAAACCAAGGGGCATGCATTCGGTGCGTTGTTCTCGCTGGTCTATAATCGCGGGGAGTCCCTGCAGGGGGATTCACGGCGCGAGATGGTTGCCATCCGGGACTTGATGGAGCAGCGGGCCTTCGACAAGGTTCCGGATCAGTTCTACGCCATGAAGCGCGTCTGGGAGGGGCGGCCAGGATTTCGCGGTGTGCTCATCCGCCGGGACGCGGAGGCTATATTGTTCAAGCGTGGTCTTGAACTCATGCGAACGCCCGCAGCGGCGGTGGTGGCTTCTGCCGCACCTGCGTCCTCGCTGGAAGCTGCCTCAGCGGGAGATGACGCGTATCTGGGAGACGCGCGATTTTATGAGGAGCAACCTGAAGACCCGAACGCGCCCATTGGTCTTGAGGCAGCCGAGGGTTGGGAGAAGGTGTCCTGGCCAGACGATGCCGATGCCCCTGATTACAGTCATATCACCGATCGGTCCGTGAAAGATCAGCCGTTCACGCTCAACGCACGTGTCCTCGAACTGCTGATCCGGCTGAACGATTTTGAACCCCGGCGCGACCAGAACAGAATCGTGTTTGCGCTGCGCGGCGCCCACCTCGTTGCGTCCCCGGCCGATACCGAACCGCAGTTGAAGCAGCTTGACCGGGATGCGCTGATGCTTTGCGATGTGCGCCCCAACCATAAGACCCAGAATTGCGTGATTGGCGTCTACGACCTCACGTCGGGACGGTTGTCGGGGTTTTCGTCATCCACCGTTCCGCACCGGCGCGCGGTCTACGAGTACAAGGAGACGCGCAAGGCCGGCAACATGATGCCGGCTGGTTGCTACAGTTTCATTGTGGGATGGCACAAGGTCGGCCAGCCCACGACGGTTCCAGGGTGTCTGACGGAAGCGGATAATCGCAAGGCGGTGCTGCGGTCGATCAACGATCTTCGCTACGATACGGCGGATGTCTGGGAAAATCATCAATCCCACGGCGATAACCTTCATCCCGCGAGCAGCGATCGTTCGGCCAAGTTCTCATCGTACGGGTGTCTCGTTGTCAACGGCAAGTACGAAGCCAACGGCAGCGACCGCGCGCGCGGAACCCACACCGGCGAATGGGGCGAGTTCCGCGCCAAACTGGGACTGAAGGCTCCGGGCACGGGAGATCACGGCAAGAGATTCGATGCCGTATTGTTGACCGGAATGGAGGCGGCGCTCGCGGCGAAACTTTGCGCGGCCCACCCCGACGGCGATCCGCCGGAAGCGCGCGACCTGCTTGGCCGCTTGCGTCAGGGTTCGCGCGGGGAACGGGTGCTGCGGTTGCAGAAAGCGCTAGGGCAGCCGCAGACGGGGCGGTTCGATCATATCCTGGCCAAGGTCGTAGCGGACCGGCAGAAGCAAGAAACCGGGAAGGCCGACGGCATTTATTCCCCGGCCATGGATCAGCGCACGAAACTCGGCGTGTTCGCGCCTCTGCCGATACTTGTCGCGGTGGCTTCGCAAGGGGTTGGAAACGCTAGCAAGTTAGAGGCAACGGGCGGCACGTCCCAGACGCTCGAAGCGCGCCAAGCCATCGACGACTGGCATTACCAGCTTGGGCTCTATGAGACAGCCTCACGCCGCGAAGGCCGCAGGGTCGACGACGGTAATCTCGAGGCTCTGGGGGAGGTCAATCTTGAATTCGGCATGACGGCGCTGAAAGCCATCGGGGCCAACGTTGCCCGTGATCTCGAGTTCAAACTCAAGGATTATGTGTGCCAGCAGGTGGCGGCTCAGAACGACGACATCCGAAACAAGATCCAGGACGCCTCCGCCAAGGGCACGAAGATGGTGCGCGAAGTTCTGATCACGACGCTTACAAAAATTTCTGTGTTTATCCCGCGTGCGCTCGTCGAACCTGTCGTGGATGTGGTGATCAACAATGTGGTGATGCCGGTGCTCGGCACTCCGGGGCAGGCAGCCATGGGGCAGCTCGGCCAGGGATCTGACTGGATGTGCCAGCAATGGACCAGCAACATTCAAAGCCGGTACGCGGCTCGGATCGAGCCGCCAATGACTGTCGCGCCGCTGGTTAGCGCTCCGGCGAGCCCTGCTCCCAGCTCACGTGTCCCGGAGCTGTTCGCGCTGATCCAGCAGGCCGCGTCGGGCGAGCGGCCGAATGGGGCGGCGGCGCAACGCTACATCAAGGAAATCGACGAAGAGATCGACCGGTCGGGGCAGTCGCTGAGCCGCGAGCAGATGAAATCGTTGCTTTCCATTATGTCGGATACTCGCATTCTTCAATCCAATGCGGGCGGTCCCGACGTCCTGGCGCAGGTCGACGCGATCAAGGTCGTGCTCAACACGGTTCCCGTCGACAAGGTGGCGCTGGATGCCGCCTTCGACCGGCTTCACCGTGATCTGGGTGACGCGCGATTGCAGGTGCCGCTTGCGACGGCCAAGGGATTGCTGCGCATGTTGCGGAATGCGCGCCAGTTCGATCACCTCTCGCGCGTGGCCGACAGGCTCATTACCCGGAATCCTTCGCTGCTTGGCGCTCTCTCGGTTCCCTATGCGCAAGGTTTGATCGATAGCGGCTGTCTGATCGCTGGTATCGAGGTGCTCACGGCGGCTGAACACGGCGGCAAGCTGACGACGGACGAAGCGGCAGAAGTGGACGCGCTGTTGGGCCGCGCTCACAAGCAGATCTACTTGAACTTCGTTCGGACCCAGAGTGATGCGATGTTGCTGGGCAAGGACATGGGCCCCCATCTTGCCGCTGCGGTCGAGCACTATGCCAAGCGCTACGACCCGGCCCATCCAGGCGACACCTATTATCCCGGCATCAATGTCGCGGCACTGCTTAAGCGAGCCAAACGTGACGGTATCGCGGTGACGGACAAGTGCGGGGACGCGGACAACATTGCACGCGCGATCATACCAGTGATCGAGCCGGCGGCAGAGATCGGCAGCGATTGCTGGCAACTTGCGACGCTCGGAGAGGCCTATCTCGCGATCGGCGATCTTGAAAACGCAGCCAAGTGGTATGGCCGTTTTGCGAAACATCCCCAAGTGTCGGCATTTGAACTCAACAGTGCGATCCGGCAGCTTGAGGAGGTTTGGCAGCTCAGCGCCGAACTGACCGGGGCCGGCGCAATCGTCACTGGCCTCAAGACCGTGCTTGCCAACAGGGATGGCGGCTCGATTACATTGAAGCCGAAAGAACAGCGCGCGCTTGCCAACGCTCAAAACGTGCAGTTCGAGAAGCATTTCGAAACCAAGACCGACGGCGGCGACTACGTCAACTTCGGGCTCTTGAAGCAAATCGTCTATTGTGGCGACGCGGTTGCTGCCGTGCAAAAGCAGGTCGGCCAGTCGTGGGTCAATCACGGAACGGCGTTCCTCGTGAAGGGGAGCGATTTTTCGCCCGAACTTTCCGATGAGAAGAGCTATCTGCTGACGAATGCGCATGTCATGTGGGACTTCGATCAACCTGGGTACGGCAATAACGCGGAAACGTCGGGCTCGCCGGTGGACTGGCGGCAGGTGCGGATCGTGTTCGAGAGCCATCAATTGAGCGGACGCAGCGAGCCTTATGAGTGCGCCCGGATTGTCTGGCAGTCGTCGAGCACCAAACACGATGCGGTGCTGTTTGAACTGCGCGAAGCTGTGCCGCGCGAGCGTGCCGTGCCGCTGGCAATGGCGGGGCGTGAATATCCGTTGCGGATCGTCGAGCCCGGTGGTGCGCCGCCCACGCGTTTGAGCGTGCTAGGCCATCCCGGCGGTCGCGAACTCGCGGTCTCCTACGTCGGTTCGATCCAGCAGAACAACGCGGTCCTTGTCGACAAGGGGCCGCGGGAGGCGAGCGGCGAACCCGTGTTCCTCCATTACAGTACACCTACCGAAGGCGGGAACTCCGGCAGCCCTGTTTTTACCGCCGATACGTGGCGCGTCGTGGCACTGCATCACGCGGGCTTTCCCGATCAAGGGCGGCCTAAGCTGGGTGGAAGACAAGGCTATAATCTTGCCAACGAGGGCATCTGGATCGAATCGATCCGGGCGGCTGTGAAAGAGGACAAAAGCGCTAAGGAGAATGAACGGTCCCGCTGGTGGAAAAAGGACCGGTCGCCGCCGGCTTGAGCAAAGATTTTTGCTGGGAGATCGCGTATGTCAGAGTCGCAGCAGGGGTGGTTCAATCGCGCTTGGGAACGCTTGTTTGGGCCGGAACTTTCCGACCCCGTCATCGGGCCGACGTTGCGAAAGAGGCTTGCAGAACCGCCCTCGACGCTTGAGGTGCGCCGGGCGCGGCCGCGGTACCATCCGCCGGACGAAAGCATGAATGAAAGTGTGCTGCCCGAACCAGCGCCACGCGTGGCACCTGCGGCGACTTGGGTTTACCAGCTGCAAAAAATCGATGTCGAGAGGATTGCGGCATCGAGCGCTGACGTGGCGGTGATCGATTACTCTCCCGACGGCGATCCTAAGCGTCCTTTTACGGCTGACGAAGTTGCGCGGATGAAGCGAAAGCCCGGTGGCGGTCAGCGCAAATTGATCTCGTATATGAGCATTGGCGAGGCCAACAGGTCCTGCTTTTATTGGGATCATCGATGGGTCAGTCAATCCGGCAAGAAAACAAGCGCCGCGCCGGGGTGGCTCGACAAACCGAATTCGTCAGGTTGGGAAGGGGCATGGAAGGTTAAGTTTTGGGACCGGGGGTGGCAGGCGATCATCATCGACCGGCCCGACAGCTACCTGAACAAGATCATCGATAAAGGCTTCGACGGGGTGTACCTCGATATCATCGACGGCTATGCCTATTGGATGGATGATGTAGGGGGGCACGCGCCGCGCCCCTCGGCAGGTGACGAAATGGTCGCGTTCGTGGCGCGCATTGCCGAACATGCGCGCAAGGTTCGCGGCAAAGCGGATTTCCTCGTGGTGCCGCAAAATGGCGAGGGGTTGTTACAGAATTCGTTGTACCGCAACGTCATCTCCGGCATCGGCAAGGAGGACATCCTGTTCGACATGGTGGGCGATGCGGATAAGAAACCGCATGTGGCCAAGCGGCAGGAGAGCGGGCAAAGCGAGAAAGAGACGGTGGCCAGCATCATGGGGGATCTCAAACTGGGGCTTGCCGAACGCCCTCCCGTCACGGTGCTTGCCGTCGAGTATTTGCGAGACTGGCCAGAGGATATTCCCGCGCAGGCAAGAACCGCCAATCGGATGCGCCAGCTAGGCCTCGTGCCCTATCTGGCTCACCGCGATCTGGCGTCTCTATCCCCGGTCATCGAACCACCGCCGGGCACGCCGAATGTGCCGGCGGTGTGACGCGATGGCGGCAGGAGCGGCTACCTTTGGCTAATCTGGTCGAAGATGCCACCGTCGGCGAAGTGGGCGGATTGCGCTTTGGTCCAGCCGCCGAAAACACTGTCGATGGTGAAGAGCTTGACGTCCGCCAATTTCGGGCCGGCGGCAGCAGCGGAGGCTTCGCGGGGCCGATAGAAGTTGCGTGCGGCGATGGCCTGGCCTTCGGCGCTGTAAAGATATTCAAGGTAGGCGGCTGCTTGCTTACGCGTGCCTTTCTTGTCGACATTTTTGTCGATGAGCGAAACCGGCGGTTCGGCGAGAATTGAAATGGACGGCGTGATGATTTCGAATTTATCGGGCCCGAGTTCTTTTAGAGAAAGATAGGCTTCGTTTTCCCAACCGATGAGGACATCGCCGATGCCGCGCTCGCCGAATGTGGTGGTCGCGCCGCGTGCGCCGGTATCCAGGACTTTTACATTCTTATAAAGCGCCTTCACGAACTCTTTCGCCGTGGCATCGGAGCCGCCGGGAAGTTTCAGGGCATAGCCATAGGCTGCAAGATAATTCCAGCGTGCACCGCCCGATGTTTTTGGATTGGGCGAAATCAGGTCGACGCCAGGTTTGACGAGGTCGCCCCAGTCCTTGATCCCCTTGGGATTGCCTTTGCGGACGAGGAATACGATCGTCGATGTATAAGGTGCTGCGTTGTTGGGCAGGCGTGTGGACCAGTCGGCGGCGACGAGGCCCGGTTTGACGAGGGCGTCGATGTCGGCTGCCAAGGCGAGGGTGACGACGTCGGCTTCGAGACCGTCTTGGACCGAGCGAGACTGTTTGCCTGAACCACCGTGGGATTGGTTGAATTTCACGTCTTCGCCGGTTTTTGATTTCCAATATTTGGCAAAGGCCGAGTTGTATTCCTGGTAGAGTTCGCGTGTGGGGTCATATGATACATTCAATAGCGTTTTTTGCGCATGCGCTGCTGGGCTAAAGCTGGCGGTAGCAATCGTCAAGATGGCCAAGCTTGCCGCGTATCGCGTTGTCTTCAGCATTCGAATTCCCTCGGTTGAATTAAACTCGTGAGAAATCTGGTATTCAATTCTGGCTCGCACCCAAACCAATAAAATCAGATGAGCTTATGCGGTGTTTGTGCATGACCTCACCGGCGCGGTCATTTCGTAGGGTTTAGTGCGATGGGCCGCCGGTGCACACAAGAAGGGTTTCGAGGGGTCGCTTAACAAGAACGCTGTAACGTTTATTCGAAATCTTCGTTCCGTGGCGTCGTGATGAGCGTGATCGGCCTTCAGCTGAAGCGCAAGTGGTTGTTACTGCACAATAATGTTGCGAACTTGGTTCTCGGCTAGGGTCCCGAATTCCTTCGCCCGCCGCCGGATGTGTGCGGGAATGACTGAATGCGGCCGGGCTGCGGCGATTTTTATCTGGTTTTGGTATTCTGATCGAGGGGAGCGGTCCCTATATCACTAGCGAATTCGTGAGGTCGTGCTCTGGTGCGCGATCGTTGCTTTGTAAAGGTGAATTATGGAAGAACAACGCAAGCTGGTGCGGGCTCAGCAACAAGTGGAGGCCATGACAGGCTTCTATATCCACTTTGCTGTCTACGCGGTCGTGAACGCGCTCCTGCTCATCGTGAACGTTGCTACCGATCCGGTGTGGTGGGTGCAGTGGCCAATCCTGGGTTGGGGCATCGGTCTCGTGGCTCATGGCCTTGCCGTGTTCGGCCGGACGCCGCAGTTCATAGCGCATTGGCAACTCCGCAAGATCCACGAGATCAAGGACCGGATGTAATTGCCGTTGTGGAACGGCTTATTTCAGCTTGGCTATGAGTTCTTGGGCGGCGGCTGGGTTGCGGACTTTGGCGCCTGAAATGAAATAGGCGAAGACGTCGCCGCGCTTGCTCCAGGCTTTGAGTTTTGATGCGTAGCGTTTCAGCTCCGCGGGGGTGATGCCTGCGTCGAGATCTTCGCGGCTGGACATGAGGCGCACGTAGGTGAAACTGGCAGTTGGCTCGTCGATTTGCGGGAAATCTTCGTCCTCGGCGTAGGCAATTGCTGCGCCGTGGGCACGGGCGAGATCGTAGAATTCCTGCGTTTGGAAGCTGGGGTGGCGGACTTCCAAGACGTGACGCAGGGGGATGGAGTCCTTCTCCTTTGGGAGTAAGGCAAGGAACGCCGCAAAGTCTTCCGGGTCGAACTTCTTGGTCGCCATGAACTGCCAATTGATGGGGCCAAGCTTGCTGCCCAACTCGGTCAGGCCTTGATTGAGAAAACTGTCAACGGAGTCACCGGCTTCGCTCAGGATTTTACGATTGGTGCAGTAGCGCGATGCTTTGACGGCAAACACGAAGCCGTCAGGGGTTTCGTCGCGCCATTTGCGCCAGGACTCCGGCTTGAAGCGCGAATAGTAGGTGCCGTTGATCTCGATTGAGGTGAGGGCGCGGGATGCGAACGAAAGTTCCTTTTTTTGCGGCAGATCGGCGGGGTAGAAGGTGCCGCGCCAGGGTTCAAAGGTCCAGCCGCCGACGCCGATACGGATTGTGTGTGCCATGGTTGCTGTTCCGTGTTTGGGGTTCGCAAATCCCGATAACGACAATACGCACGAATGTTTGCGGGGTTGCATTTTCTACCTTAGGATGGACGGCGTTCATAAATTGGGCGTTGTCTGGCCCTTAAGGAAACGGTGATTTCGCAATGCGTATCGCGCTTATCCATGCGCTTCGGCACTCGCCGCCCCCCATCGAAGCAGCGTTTCGCGAGTTGTGGCCCGAGGTTCAGTTGATGAACCTGCTGGACGATAGCCTGTCGGCGGATCTGGCGCGGGCGGGACGGTTGACGCCTGCCATGACCGAGCGTTTTCTGGCGCTGGCGCGCTATGCGAAATCGACGGGCGCTGATGCGATCCAGTTTACGTGTTCGGCGTTCGGGCCGTGCATTGAGGCGGTTGCGAAAGAGCTAGCACCGATGCCGGTGTTGAAGCCCAACGAGGCGATGATCGAGGAAGCTGTCGGGCAGGGACGGCGGATCGGGTTACTGGCCACTTTTCCGGGAACGCTCGCGAGCATGCCGGCGGAGTTTCCGTCCGACGTGACGGTGGTGCCGATGCTGGCGGAGGGGGCGCTGGCGGCGCTCGATCGTGGTGATACCGAACAGCATGATGGACGGGCAGCGCGGGCGGCACTGGAGCTCAAGGATTGCGATGTGATCGTGCTGGCGCAGTTCAGTCTGGCGCGGGCTGCGACGCGGGTGGCGCTGGCCACGGGTAAGCCCGTGTTGACAACGCCCCACAGCGCGGTGCGAAAGCTCAAGCGGATGCTGCTTGAGCGGCAGGCGGTCGAGATTTTGACGCCGGTTCGATAGATTGGAATTATTGCGTCGCGACAAACGCTTTTATCGCGGCTGAGGCTGCTTCGACGCGCATGGCGAGTAGGCTTGTCCCGCGTTCGGGAGAGGCCGTGGTGGGGTCGCCGGAGACGCCGGTTGGCTCCATGCCCATAGAGATCTTGCGGTAGCGCGTCAGGTCGACGCCTTTGGGCTGGACCGCCAACAACTCTGACGTGTCGATGACGCTGGCGTGCTGGCCGATAGCGTCCAGGGACTGCCCTTCGGCGAGGAGGCGTTTGATCTGGGCTTTGTCGTCGTAATAGGCGTCGATCGATGCAACGCGGACGCCGGAGCTGGCCCAGGCTTTGGTCAGGCGTTCGCCGACGGCTTTCTGGGCTGGCTGGCTGCCGCCGTGATCGCCGATGAACAGGATGGTTTTGAAGCCGCCCGCTTTCAGGCTCTTGGCGATGCCTTCCAGGACGCCTGCAAAGACGGGTTCGGGGACGCCCATGGTGCCGGGGAAGCGCAGGTGGCCGGCCGGGGGATCGTAGTCGCCTTGGGGTACGTAAGAAACGACGGGGGCGACCAGGGTGTGGCCGACATTACGGGCGATGGTGTTCGCGGCCTGGGCAACGATGTAGTCGTGCTTGCCCAGGACCATGTGGGGCCCGTTCTGCTCGATGCCGCCGGTCGGCACGATAACCGTAGTGTAGCCTGCTTGGAGCGCGCTTCGGACTTCAACCCAGGTCATGTCCTTGAGATCGACGACGTTTGGCAAGGGCGCGGTCAGGAGCTGCTTGGGCAGCGCCAGCGACAGCAGGAGAACGGCTGCGACGCCGAGGGCTGCCTTGCGAAGCGGGGTGTCGAGTTTCAGCATTCGATCCGGGTCCTGGATGGCCGGGTCGAGCCCGGCCATGGAGAATTGGGGGAGTTACTCGGCGGCGACGATCTTGGGGACGGCTGCGACGGCTTCCGAGGGCTTTTTCTGGAAGGGGTAGATGAGCTGGGAGAAGTAGCCTTCCGGGAAGTGGTGGTCGTCGGTGCCGAAGTTTTGGGGGATGCGGCCTTCCGGCATGTAGAAGGTGCCGAACAGGTAGTCCCAGAGGGCGAAGGTGGGGGCAAAGTTGCTGTCGCCACCGTCGCCGGGCAGGCCGTGGTGCCAGCGGTGGAAGATAGGGCCGGCGATGATGTACTTGAGGGGGCCTAAGTCCCATTTCAGGTTCGAGTGGACCCATGCGGCGGTCAGGATGTCGAAGGGCACCGTGAACAGCATCACGGACGGAGCGATGCCGAGCAACATCATCAACACGGTCACAGCCGCGGGCTGGAGGATCACGTTGATGGGGTGGATGCGGTAGGTTGTGGTCCAATCAACTTGGGTTGCCGAGTGGTGGATCGCGTGGAAGCGCCACATGGTGCCGTTATGGAAGATGCGGTGGATCCAGTAGTGCAGGAAATCGGTGGCGACGACGTAGAACGCGACTTGCCAGTAGAACGGCAGGCCAGAGAGCGGGCCGCGGCCTTCCTGGAAGTAGGTCTTGACCTGATCTTCGGGCATTGCGCCGAGCAGTATGTTGGTTGCGATGATCAGGGCGGGGAGTTTGAAGTAGGGGTTCACTAGGGTGTGAATCAGACCGTAGGACAGGTCGGTGATCAGGCCGGGATTACGCCACCAGACCTTACCAGGGCTCGCCTGCTGGCTCTTGAACGCGGTCAGGACCGTGAACAGAATTGCCAAGCCGATCATGACGGGGATCTGCTTAGAATATGCGTCAAGCACGTATTGAAAAAGAAGCTTGGGCGTTTCGAATGACATGGCAAATCTCGTTCTTTAGCGGCGGGCTTGCTGTCGCGGTATGGCCGAGGCTCGCAAATCCGCATCCGGTGTGATTCGGCTAAGATGTGCCTAGTTTATTAAGAACTCGTGGATTGGGGGCGGGCGCGGGTCAGGAGAGGCCGTGAGCGTGGGAATGTCACCCTCGTAACTTTCGGCCCCGTCAAACGTATCTAGACCCAAGCACGTTGCGTGACAGGCGCGCGCTGCGTCTGAATTTTGATGGAGATCAGTATGAGCAGGTCGTGGCGCGGTTTGGGGGTTGGTTTTGCCGCATTGATGGTTGTGGGAGCGGGCCTTTGGTCAATGCGGCTCAGTCCAGTTGCGACGGCTTCGGCTCAAGCTGCTAGCGGGACGCAG
Organism: Hyphomicrobiaceae bacterium; assembly: GCA_031365425.1. Taxonomy (GTDB): domain Bacteria; phylum Pseudomonadota; class Alphaproteobacteria; order Rhizobiales; family Hyphomicrobiaceae; genus JANXVY01. The sequence goes on along the minus strand of JANLYB010000070.1, from coordinate 5,099 downwards.
GTTGCAACGTTTGCGGCGGGTTGTTTCTGGTGCGTGGAAAGCGACTTTGACAAGGTGCCGGGCGTCGTGTCGACGGTATCGGGCTTCATGGGCGGGACGACAAAAAACCCGACGTATCAGCAGGTCTCGGCGGGGGGCACGGGCCATGCCGAAGTCGTGCAAGTGACTTTCGATCCGTCCCAAGTGTCGTACAGCCAACTGCTCGACGCCTACTGGCATCACGTCGATCTCGTCGATGGTGGCGGCCAGTTCTGTGATCGCGGTCCTGAATACCGGCCTATCATCTTTACCGATGGTCCTGAGCAACAGCGCGCGGCTGAAGCGAGCAAGTCCGCGCTGGAAGCCTCGAAGCGTTTTGCCCAGCCGATTGCCGTGATGATCATTCCGGCCAGTACTTTTACGGCAGCCGAAGACTACCATCAGGATTACTATAAGAAAAATCCCGTGAAATATAAGTTCTACAGGTACAACTGCGGCCGCGACACCCGGCTTGAAACGTTGTGGAGTAAGGACGCCGCGGGACATTGAGGAGCGTTGCGTGCCGACGAGGGTGACGGTCTAGGGATGGCGATCCTGGAAAAAGAAACTGTCCCGGCTTTACGTCTCCACCCACCGGCGCATCAGGTTGGCGGAGCACTTTGCCAGAAGATCGAATTCGGCGGTTTTGCCGTGTTGATCGAACAGGCGGCGTTGGGCGTGGTCGAGGTCGAACAGCAATTCCCGTTTGCCATCGTCGCGGATCAAGCTCTGCGCCCAGCCTGCTGCGACATAGCGTTCGCCGCGCGTTACCTCGCCGACGCGGTGCAGGGTCGTTGACGGGTAGACCACAACCGATCCGGCTTCTAGCTTGTAGCCCTCTTCCCCCGCCGCACTTTCGATGATCAATTCGCCGCCGTCGTAGTCTTCGGGGTCGTTTAAAAACAGCGTGAACGAGACGTCGGTCCGCAAGCCGCCCATGATCGGGCTGTCGACATGGGAGCCGTAGTGACCCCCGGCTCCTGTCTTGCTGATCAGCAGCGGAGTCAACGCCTTGGGTCGAACGGCGGCCGCAAAAACCGGGTTGGCGAGCAGGGCATTTTGCAATTGCTCTTGCAAGAGGTCGAGCGTCATCGAGGGGCGGGCCTGTTCGTTCTTTTTGACCCGCGCAGCATGCCACCCCGCCGTCGCACGCCCGTCCTCGTAGCGCATGCGTGGAAGTGTTTGGGCGAGTTCGGTCAATGCCGTCTGGTCGAGGATGTGGCCAATGGTCATCAGCATGATGCGTCCGTTTTGTTGCATTGACGGGGGGTGCCGGTCAGGCTAGCTAGCAGAGTGCTAAGTGCTTGCAAAGAATAGTTGTTTTTAACGGTTCTAAACTGCGCTTGGTCTAGTTCAACTATTCTCGCCGGCCTTGAACCGGTGCAGGAGGAGACGGATATGAAGACCCGCAAGCTTTGGCTCGGCCTTGGCGCCGCAGCCCTGACCTCAACCATTCCCAATCACATTCCACAGGCGGAAGCCTCTCCGGCGGCGCTCGATGCAGCGACCGCCTCGACGCTTTGCCGTGCACCGTCGCAGGTTATCCGTGTCGCCGACGGACATGCGCACGGGGCCGACGTCAAGGCCGGTTCTGGTGGCGAGGGCGGTGAAGGCAGCGCTGCGCAAATGGATGCCGATGCGCGGCTTGATCCGATGGTGCGGTTCTATCGCGATGTCCAACTGGTGCGCGGGCATATCCGGGTCGGCAACGAGCTGATCAAGGCGGGGTTGTGGACCGAGGCTCTCCCGCATTTTCTGCACCCGGTCGAGGAGCTTTATGACAAGCTCGCGCCGCACATCAAAGTGCTCAAGCTCAAGCCGTTCAAGCAGCAGCTCAACGCGCTGGCGCAGACCGTTAAGGCCAAAAATGCTCCTGCCTACGATGAAGCGTTGAAGGCTTTGGAAGGCCGTCTCGCGTCAGTCGATTCGGGTATGAAGGCGGAAACGAAGAATTGGATGCCGTTCGTGGTGCAGACCGCGTTGGAGACCATGCGTTCGGCGATTGGCGAATATGAGGAGTCGATCGAGGACGGAAAGTTTGCCAAGGCCGTCGAGTATCAAGATTCGCGCGGGTTCGTCTTCCAGGGTGAAAGTTTGCTGCAATCGGTCGGCCCCGATCTCGCGGCGAAGTATCCTCAGGACAGTGCCGCGGCGCTTGCTGCAATTGCCACTTTGAAATCCGGCTGGCCTGCACCGCTTCCTCCCGCGGCCCCTGTGCTCGATGTCGCCAGCGTGAAGGCGGCGGTTTCTAAAATCGAATTGGCTCTAGGCAGCGTAAAATGACGTCGAGACACGGCGTCGTGGCGGCCGCCTTGGCCGTGGCTGGCGTAGCGGCGTTGCTCGTTGCCGCTCAGCCGCCGCAAGCGGCGACGCCTGATGTTGCCTCCGACGCTCGTTTAGCATTCAAGCGCCCTGCGGGGCTGCCAGATCGCGGGGGATTGCTGCCAGCGTACGCTGTCGTAGATCTGGGGCGTATGTTGTTCAACGATGTGCGTTTGTCGGGCGACGGCACGATGTCGTGCGCGACGTGCCATCAGGCCCAGCTCGCCTTCGCGGATGGGCAACCGCGGCACGCCGGCCGCAATGGCAAGCCGCTTACGCGAAACACGCCGCACTTATGGAACCTGGCGTGGAGCGAGACGCTGTTCTGGGATGGCCGAGCCAAGACCTTGGAACAGCAGGCGGCGGGTCCGATCGAGAATGCCGCCGAGATGGCCGGACATTTGCCGGTCGTTGTCGAGCGGTTAAAGGCTGATCCTAAGGCGGCCGATGCCTTTGCGAGGGCGTTTCCAGACCGGCCCGTGGTCGATGCTGAGGGGCTTGTTGCGGCCTTGGCGGCGTTCGAGTGGACGCTTGTATCGCCGCTTACGCGGTTCGACCAGTGGGTGTCGGGCGATGAGGCGGCACTCGACCACGACGAGAAAGCGGGCTTTGCGCTGTTTGCCGGGGAGGCGCAATGCACTTCATGCCATTCGGGGTGGCGCTTTACCGACGAGGCGTTTCACGACATCGGTCTGCCTGACACGGGCGATCTGGGCCGGGGGACGATCCTCGATCTGCGCGCTGCCGATCACGGGTTCAAGACGCCGTCGTTGCGAGAGCTGGCCTGGACCGCGCCTTACATGCACGACGGGTCGCTGGCGACGCTGGATGCCGTCATCGATCATTACGCGGGTTCTGTCACGGCTCGACCGACCTTGTCGAAGGACATGCCGCCGGTCTTATCGCTGTCTCAGGAGGAGCGCCAGCAGCTCATTGCGTTCCTCGGCACGCTGTCGAGCGAAACGCCGCCGCGCCCGCCAGCGACGATTCCGAAGGTGGAAGTGGCCGGTGGGGGTGCTGCCGAACCGAGCGTCGCGACGCTGACCGTCGGCCAGAGAGACAAGCAGTTTTCACCCAAGCGGGTGACGCTCGCGGCGGGGCAAAGCCTGACCATTGTCAACGACGACAAGCGCACGCACAACGTCCGCATCGACGATCCGCGCATGCCGTTCACGTCGAACGCCCAGGAGCCGGGCGACATCGTGGTCATCCCATTTACCCTACCGGGTGAATTCGGTGTCATCTGCTCCATTCATCCAGCGATGCATTTGTCGGTGAAGGTGGAGGACGGGACGTCCGTGAGTGCGAAGGCGCGATGAGGATGCCCGTCGTCAGGCCGTTGGCGCGTAGGCGAGGCGTGCGGCTACGAGGTGGGCCTCGCGTTCGGGTTTGGCGCAGCGGATGATGATCAACTGGTCTGGTGCGGTCACTCGAAGCGCCAGAATTAGGCTGACGTCGAGTTTTGCGATATCAGCGGCGGAGATGCCGAAATCTTGCGTTAGCAGGCGTATGCGGGTTGGGGCGTCGAGGGCGGGATTGAGGAAGAACAGCGTCTTGCGGGCATTTTCACCGTGCAGCACATGAGCAATTTCCCAACGCACGCCGTCGGTGTCATCGACGCATTGAATGATGCGTTCTGCTTCGCGGGCGAGCATGACGACGGTTTCCTTCCAGACGGCGTCGTCTACGTACAGGCGTTGCGCGCCCCAGGGGGATTGGCGGGCAGCGCCCTTGCGATCCTGGGGGTTGCCAATGGCGATGAGATCGCCACGGCCGTCGAGGCGTTCGAGCATCAACTCGTCGAGCGTGCCGGGGGTGCGGCCGAGATCGAAGATGAGCGAGAAGAGATTCCGGCTGGCGCGGCGGATGCGGACTTGGTCGTCGCGAAAAGCGCGCAAAAAAAGCGTGGAGCCGGCCGGGGTCACCTTTCTCTCGGCAAGGCGGCGCACAAAATGCTGTTTGCCATGGTGGCGGAGCTGGTTTGCGGCGATGAGGCAGGCGGCGGCGATTGCGATGGGTACGCCAAGGTCAAAGGCCGTCCGGCTCCAGGGATAGTGCTGCGCGAGGCAGGCAATCCGCGCTTCCAGCGTCGACGTGTAACCATCTTGCAAGCATGTCGCTGCGACCTGGGCCGAAAACGATTCGAAGCCGCTTTGGATTCTGCGGATGCCGAAAAAGAAGCCCATCGAGGCAGCTATGAAGAATACCGACGCCAATGCAAACAACGCCGTTTCCCAGAGTGAAACGGATTGCGATTTGTGGCCCGGGAGAAGGGTTTCGAGCAAGTGCGAGGGGTAGAGCGGTTCGAGCCAGGATTGGCGCTGGCTATACGCGGCGCGCGGGACTTTGTGGGCTTGGAGGCTCCAGGCGGCGCTGTACAGACAATAGACGATCATGACGTAGCAAAAGCCGAGCGTCATGATTGTCAATTCGGTTGCCAGCGGAGCAAGCGGGAGCATGGCTGGTTCGGTCACCACGCCGTACGGGATAGTCAGTGAGGCCCAAAAGATTTGCTTGTCCGGCGATGGTGCGAAGAAGTAGCCGGCCTGGGCCGCAAATATTGCCGCGTAGGCCCACCATAAATGGTGGGCCAATATAAGGTATGTCGCGCCTACGCTGCCGAGCACGATCCCTGCCCATTGCCAGGATGGGCCAGTGACGAGTTCGATAAGAGCGTCGCGCGAATTGACCTGTGAGAGCTGCATTGCAGCGGTGACAAGGAAGATCGCGAGATTGAAGACGAGCATGTAGCGGGCGTA
>JANLYB010000057.1:0-18221 GCA_031365425.1 Hyphomicrobiaceae bacterium | reverse complement strand
GGGGCCGCAGCGGCGGGGGGCCGGGAGACAGATCGCGGCGGTGCCGCTTTGGTGGGACGCTGTTTGCTCATTTGACTTTCGGCCATTGGCCCAATTTGCCTTTGTTAGACCGCGCAACACCTTAGCATGATCGTGCAGCCGGTGTGGCGAGCGATTCCACTCATGGTGCGGAGACTAGAGGGCTGCGTCGCGCAGCGTCAATGCGCGAGGCGGCTTGGCTACACCAAAACACGGGACAAAGTTTGGTGTGGGTCACGCAACGTCCATATGATGGATTGACAGTTGCGGGGCTGATTTTGTTAATGACGCCCGGAATCTTCGGGTGCTGGCGTCAATCGTTTGGGCTAAGTGGCGGGCGTGACCGTGTGGCACGGGCACCACGGCCTGAAGGTGCATTATTACGCCCGGATGACACTCTTTATCACAATCGTAGCTGGAGAACATTAGTATGACCGTGAACGTCGCGATCTCGGGTTTTGGACGTATTGGCCGCAACGTGCTGCGTGCGCTGGCCGAGTCCAAGCGGACCGACGTGAAGGTCGTCGCCATCAACGATCTCGCCTCGCCGAAGGATAATGCCCACCTATTCAAGTATGACAGCGTGCACGGCACGTTTCCCGGCAAGGTTCATGTCGAGGGCGACATGCTGGACGTAGGTCTTGGCTACCCCATCAAAGTGCTCGCCGAAAAAGACCCCAAGAAGCTTCCCTGGAAGGCGCTGGGCGTCGACATCGTGATGGAATGCACGGGAATTTTCACCGATAAGGATAAGGCCGTCGTTCACCTCGAAGCAGGGGCCAAGCGCGTGCTGATTTCGGCGCCGTCCAAGGGCGCCGATCTGACGGTTGTGTACGGCGTCAACCACAACAAGCTGACGAAGGACCACTTGGTCGTTTCGAACGCCTCGTGCACGACGAACTGCCTTGCGCCGGTCGCCAAGGTTATCAACGATCTGTGCGGCATCCAGTCGGGCTTCATGACCACGATCCACGCTTATACCAACGATCAGCGCATTCTCGATCAGGTGCACAAGGACATGCGCCGCGCGCGCGCCGCCGCTCAGTCGATGATCCCCACCACGACGGGGGCTGCTGCCGCCGTCGGTCTCGTGCTGCCGGAACTCAAGGGCAAGCTCGACGGCACCTCGATCCGTGTTCCGACGCCAAACGTTTCGGTGGTTGATCTGTGCTTCATTCCTGGTCGCGAGACGACGGCTGGCGAGATCAACGCTGCTTTGAAACATGCGAGTGAGGGCCCAATGAAGGGCGTATTGTCGTACGTGACCGAGGAACTGGTTTCGATCGACTTCAATCACTCGCCGTATTCGTCGAACTTCGATTCGACGCAAACCGCCGTCGTCGATGGCAAGTTGGTGCGCATCCTGACCTGGTATGACAACGAGTGGGGCTTCTCTAACCGCATGCTCGATACCGCGGTTGTGATGGGCAAGTTGATCTAAGCTTAAGAAGGGCTGGCCGTGAGGCCGGCCCTTTTCATATCTAACACGCATCACACGGCGCGACGCGCTTCGCTTTCGTCATCGAGGTATCACTATGGCCCGCATTACCCTTCGTCAGCTTCTCGACCATGCCGCCGAGCAAGGTTATGGCGTTCCTGCGTTCAACATCAACAATATGGAGCAGGCGCTGGCGATCATGGAGGCGGCGAACGCCACCGATGCGCCGGTCATCATCCAGGCCTCTCGTGGGGCCCGCAGCTATGCCAACGACGTGATGCTGAAGCACATGATGGACGCGGTGACGGAGATCTATCCGCATATTCCGGTCTGCGTGCATCTCGATCACGGCAACGAAGCCGCGACCTGCATGACGGCCATTCAGGCTGGGTTTACGTCGGTGATGATGGACGGGTCGCTCAAGGCCGACGGCAAGACCCCGGCGGATTGGGATTACAATGTCGGCGTGACGAAGATGGTCACGGATATGGCGCATCTGGGCGGGATTTCGGTCGAGGGCGAGCTCGGCGTTCTGGGTTCGCTCGAGTCGGGCGAAGGCGAAGCGGAAGACGGTCACGGCGCGGAAGGCAAGCTCAGCCACGATCAGCTCATCACCAACCCGGACGAAGCGGTGAAGTTCGTGGCGGCGACCAAGGTCGACGCGCTGGCGATTGCGATGGGGACGTCGCACGGGGCGTACAAGTTCACGCGCAAGCCGGACGGGGCGATCCTCGCCATGAACGTGCTGGAAGAAATTCACGCCAAGCTACCGAATACGCATCTCGTCATGCACGGGTCATCGTCGGTGCCGCAGGACTTGCAGGACATCATCAATGCGTACGGCGGTAAGATGAAGCCGACCTGGGGCGTGCCCGTCGAGGAAATCCAGCGCGGCATCAAGCACGGCGTGCGCAAGATCAACATCGATACCGACAACCGCATGGCGATGACCGGCCAGATTCGCAAGATCCTGACTGAGAATCCCGGCGAGTTCGATCCGCGCAAGTATCTGAAGCCCGCGATGGAAGCGATGACCAAGCTGTGCAAGCAACGTCTCACCGAATTCAACACGGCGGGGCAAGCGAGCAAGATCAAGAAGATCGCGACCCCGGCCGACATGGCCAAGCGCTATGCCAAAGGCGAGTTGGAGCCGGTGTTTGGTAAGTCGAAGGCGGTTTGACGCTAACTCAATCGATGAGTGTGAAGGGGAGGTGGATTGTCCGCCTCCCTTTTTTTGTGCAGGTGGCTCGCGACGGAAAATGCTTGATGAGGGTGTTCGTAGCGGTATCCTGAGCGGAACAAGGGGGGCTTGGCTATCGACGACGCGCGTATTAATAAGGCCTTGGTCATTCACCCGCTGCCGACGGTTGGCCAGCTGTTCATGGGGTTCTCGGAGCTGGGGCTGACGGGGTTTGGCGGCGTGCTGCCGTTGGCGCGGCGCATGGTCGTCGAGCGCAGGGGGTGGTTGAGCGCGGACGAGTTCGCCGACCTGCTGGGGCTTTGCCAGTTCCTGCCGGGTGGGAACATCATCAATCTGGCGGTCGCAATCGGCTATAAATTCCGGGGGGTGCCCGGTGCGCTTGCCGCGCTGACGGGGTTGCTTGCCGCGCCGACCATGATCGCAATGTCGCTGGGATTGTTCTACGACCGGTTCGAAAACGACCCGCATGTCCGGCATCTTTTCACCGGTCTGGCGGCGGCAGCGGCAGGAGTGCTGGTGTCGATGGCGGTCAAAGTTGCAATGCCGTTGCGGGGACAGTGGGTTGCTATCGCGATTGCGCTCGTTTGTTTTGCAGCCGTGGCTCTTTTCAAGTTTCCGCTGGTTCCAACGCTGCTGGTGCTGCTGCCGGTCAGCATTTATGCGCGATGGAAGTTTCCAGCATGACGCCAGTTCTTATCGGCCTTGCTCTGATTTTTGCGCAGCTTTCGATGGTGGCATTCGGGGGCGGGCTCAGCATTCTCCCGGAAATGCAGCGGCAGGTGGTCGATGTGAACCATTGGATCACGGCGCAGCAATTCGGTGCGCTGTATGCGCTGGCGCAGGCGGCACCGGGGCCGAATTTGATGGTCGTGACGCTGCTGGGTTGGAAAATCGCGGGCTGGCCCGGAGCAATGACGACGTCGGCGATGATGTTTGGGCCGCCGTCGCTGCTCACCGGGGTTGTCGTGAATTATTGGGAGCGGTTCAAGGACCGGCCCTGGCGGCGGATGGTGCAGGCCGGGTTTCTGCCGCTGACGGCTGGGCTTGTTGCGTCGGGCGCGACGATCATGGCGGTCAACGTGGCGCATGAATGGATCAATATAGGCATCGTTGCCGTAAGCACGGCAATCATGCTCGGTACGCGGTTGCATCCGCTGTGGGTGCTCGCGGGCGGGGCGCTGATCGGACTGAGCGGTATCGGTCAGTTGTGACGTGCGGTTTGGGCAGACCGCTCACACCACGGGTGCGCCGTAGCCATAGCTGTAGGGGACCGGGCCAGAGAAGGCGATAATATCGCCGTCGTCGAGGGCGACTTCCTGGTTCACGACGCCCCCCTGATAGATGCCGGGCGTGATGTCGCGGCCGTTGCGCAGGACGAGATAGATATCCGGCAGCGGCAGTTTGAACATTTCGATCAGGTCGCCGATGGTCGAGCCTGCCTGCACTTCGATCTGGCTGCAGAGACCCTCGTGTCCGCTGTATTTCGATAAGCTGTTGAAAAAACGGGCTTCAATGCGGAGTCTTACTGCCCCTGAGTTGTGACCGAACATGTCGTCCTGCATCCCTGATCTCCTCATGATCAGGAAGCAGTAGTCTGCGGGTAATCGACGTGGCTTGACGAAAGTCAAGTTTGGGTGGCCCTGACCACGCGGCACGCGCGCACAGGGAATACCTGCCCTGTAAGGGGTTGGCTCCTTCATGCATCGGGGCTACACACGGCGTTTGTTTGAACATGCTGTTGAGACCCGCACATGAAATTCACGTTATCCTGGCTCAAGGACCATTTGGACACGGACGCTTCTCTCGATGTGATCGAGCAGAAGTTGTCGGCGATCGGGCTTGAGGTCGAGGGAATCGAGGACGCAGGGAAGACGCTGGGGGCGTTTACGATTGCTCGGGTGGTCGAGGCCAAGCAGCATCCGAATGCGGACCGGTTGCGGGTGTGTCAGGTCGAGGTTGCCAAGGGTCAGCCGCTGCTCGAAATCGTGTGCGGGGCGCCCAATGCGCGCGTGGGTATGGTGACGGTGTTCGCGCCGCTGGGGACTTATATTCCCGGCTCGAATATCACGCTGGAAAAGAAGCCGGTGCGCGGGGTCGTCTCGAACGGGATGCTGTGTTCGGCGGCGGAATTGCAGTTGCCGGGGGAGAGCGAAGGCATCCTCGATCTCGACGCGGCGTTGGCCGATAAGGTCGGCGCGCGGTATGTGGATGTGGCGGGGCTGTCGGATCCGGTGCTCGAAGTGAAGCTGACGCCGAACCGGCCCGATTGCACGGGCGTGCGCGGGATCGCGCGGGACTTGGCGGCGTGCGGGATCGGCAAGCTGAAACCGGAGCCGAAGCTCGGCACGGTCGAGGGCAAGGCTGATTGCCCGATTGCGATCAAGCTGGAGTTCTCCAAGGAGACGGCGACTGCGTGTCCTGCGTTTGCCGGACGGGTCGTGTCTGGCGTCAAGAACGGGCCGTCGCCGGCTTGGTTGCAGGCTAGGCTCAAGGCGGTCGGACTTCGCCCCATCAACGCGCTGGTCGATGTCACGAATTACATTTCGTTGGATCGCGGGCGGCCGTTGCATGTCTATGATGTGAGCAAGCTTAAGGGTGCGATCCGCGCGCGGCTGGGGGACGCCGGCGAGAAATTTCTGGCGCTGGACGGCAAGGAATACGTGGTCGACGAGACGATGTGCGTGATCGCGGATGACGACGGCGTGCTCGGGCTTGGCGGGATCATGGGCGGGGAGGCGTCGGGCTCAACCGACGCCACCACGACGGTATTCATCGAGAGCGCGTATTTCGATCCGATGCGGACGGCTGCGACCGGGCGCAAGGTGCAGATCATGAGCGATGCGCGCTATCGCTTCGAGCGCGGGATCGATCCGGCGTCGGTGTTGCCGGGGCTCGATCAGGCAACCGATATGATCATCAAATTGTGTGGGGGCGCGCCCAGCAAGCACGCAATCGCGGGTAAGCCTCCGGTGGAACCGCGTGCGATTTCGTTCGATTTTGCGCGGGTGGAGAAGCTGACCGGGGTGAAGCTCAAGGACGTCGAGATCAAGACCATTCTGGAAGCGCTGGGCTGCACCATCGACGGCAAGGGCACCAAAGGCGCGGTGACGGTGACTGCACCGACGTGGCGGCCGGATATTCACGGTTCGGCGGATCTCATCGAGGAAGTGGTGCGGATCGCGGGGCTGGACCGGATTCCGCTCACCCCTTTGCCGGGACGGGAGGGTATTCCTAAGCCGGTGCTGACCGAGCGGCAGAAGCGGGCGCGGAAAGCTCGCCGTGAGCTGGCGGCACGCGGATTTATTGAGGCGGTGACGTATTCGTTTATTCCGCGTTCGCATGCGGTGCTGTTCGGCGGCGGGAGCGATGCGCTCGAATTGGCTAATCCGATGTCGATCGAGCTGTCGTCGATGCGGCCGTCTTTGCTGCCGGGGTTGCTAGGCGCGGCGGCGCGCAATCGCAATCGTGGTCTTTCCGATGTGGCCCTGTTCGAGTTGGGTCAAGCCTATCGCGGCGATACGCCGGAAGACCAGTATCAGAGCGCCAGCGGGGTCCGGACCGGGACAATGCAACTTGCTGGCAGCGGCCGGCATTGGGACGGCAAGGCGGATGCCGTCGGCGTGTTCGACGTGAAGGCGGATGTGTTTGCGGTGCTGGCGGCGCTGGGGTTTGATCCGGCGAAGGCGCAAATCATGCGGGATGCACCTGCGTGGTATCATCCGGGGAGGTCGGGTGTGTTGAAGCTTGGCCCCAAAGTGACGCTGGCAACGTTTGGGGAAATTCATCCCGAGATTGCCAAGGCGATGGATTTGACGGGGCCGGTCAGCGCGTTCGAAGTGTTCATCGATGCTTTGCCTGCGGATAAGCGTAAGAGTAGAGCTAAACCTGCACTGGTTTTGCCGGATCTGTTACCGGTGACGCGCGATTTCGCGTTTGTGCTGGATGCAAAGGTTGCGGCAGGCGATGTGGTGAAGGCGGCGGCTTCGGCAGCCAAAGGTTTGGTTGCCAACGTCGTTGTTTTTGATGTGTTTGAAGGGGGTAGCCTTGCCGCCGAGGGCAAGAAGTCGTTAGCCATAGAAGTGACGCTTGCGCCAGGGACTACGACTTTGATGGATAAAGATATCGAGGCGGTCAGCGGGCGTATCGTAGAGGCCGTCAGACAAGCAACCGGCGGCGAAATTCGTAGCTAGAGCAATGTTCCGCTCCTGCGGAATCGGAACATTGCTCTAGGTCTTTGTTTTGTCGCATTTTTTCACGCGAACCGGTATCCACTTCGCTTGAAAATGCTTTGGGGTCACAGGTCATGCAGAAGGTTCCCACTGACGCGGAAATCGCAGCGGTTTTGCCGAAACTGGGCAAGCGGCCTCACATTATCGTGGTTGGCGGCGGGGCAGGCGGGCTTGAACTCGCCACCCGGCTCGGCAACAAATATGGGCGCTGGAAAACGGCGGACATCACGCTGATCGACCGGTCGCGCACGCATGTGTGGAAGCCGTTGCTGCATGAGATAGCCGCCGGCAGCATGGACATCGACCGGCACCAACTGGATTACCTTGCGCAGGCGCACTGGCATGGGTTCACTTATCGCTTGGGCGAACTCACGGGCATCGACCGGGCGGCCAAGCAGGTGCATCTGGCGGCGACGTTCGACGACGAAGGGCGGCCGATCACGCCGGTGCGGTCGTTTTCGTACGACATGCTGGTTATCGCGGTTGGGTCGGTGTCGAATGATTTCGGCACGCCGGGGGTGGCTGAGTTCGCGATCACGCTCGATACCGCCGAGCAGGCCGAACGGTTCAACCGGCGGCTGGTGAATTCTTGCCTCAACGCGCACACCCAGGCAGCGCCGATTCGTCCGGGGCAATTGCATGTGACGATCATCGGCGCCGGGGCGACGGGAACCGAGTTGTCGGCTGAATTGCATCGTACGGCGCGCGGCGTCGTTGCTTATGGGATGGATAATATCGACCCCGATAAGGACATTCAGATCAGCCTGATCGAAGCGGCGGACCGCATCTTGCCGGCGTTGCCTGAGCGGATGTCGGCTGCGGTTGCGGCGCGGCTTGCTGAACTCAACGTCGATTTGCGGACGAAGTCGCGGGTCACCGAAGTGACCAAGGAAGGCGTGAAGCTGCAAGACGGGTCGTTCATCGATTCAGAACTCGTGATTTGGGCGGCGGGCGTCAAGGGGCCCGATGTGCTGGCCAAACTCGACGGACTGGAGGTCAGCCGGTCGAACCAGCTGGTCGTCAAGGCAACTCTGGAGACCACGCGCGATCCCAACATCTTTGCCATCGGCGATTGCTGTTATCTGGTGCCTGCGGGCGAAGAGAAAGCGCTTCCGCCACGTGCGCAGGCGGCGCACCAGGAGGCCGATCACATGATGGCGCAGGTGGCGTTGCGGCTTAAGGGCGAGGCGTTGCGGGACTTCAAGTATCGCGATTTCGGGTCGCTCGTTTCGCTCGGGCATTACTCGACGGTCGGTACGATGATGGGGTTCGTCGGGGGGCGATCGTTATTCTTCGAGGGGCTGTTTGCCAAGCTCATGTACCGGTCGCTCTACAAGATGCACGAGGTCGCGCTGCATGGCTACTTCAAGGTCGCGCTCGATACGCTGTCGCGGCTGATCGTGCGGCGGACGGAGCCGGTGGTGAAACTGCACTAGGCCTTAGCGAAAGAGCCGATAGCTTAAAGGTCGGTCCCTAACTTTGTGCCTCGTTGGCCCCTATTGCGGTGGGGGCGGGTAGCAATTGGGCATCGTTTTGTGAGCAGCAGCGGAGCACCTATTCCGGGATCCGCGGTAGTGCATGCGAAAATTCCGTCGTACACAACCTGTTTTGTAACGCCTGTTGGTTGTGGCGAGTTTGTGAATGAGCACGCGTGGGGAAAACGGGGGCGCTCAAGGCCTGTCTGCGAAAGCGGATATCCTTGTGGACAGCGCTCTTGAAGAAGCCGACACAGCGGTAGACGTGTCTGAGGACGATGTTGCCGAGCGTGTGCTGCGTGTATTGCAATTGCACGACGATGCGCGACTGGAATTCGACCGGGCCGAAGAAAAACTCAAATCCGTTCGTCAAACGTTTGATCGCGTGCTTGCCGGTGATGCTGTCGCTGTCGACGTGGCTCCGGTTATTCCGAACGTCGAGGTGATCCCGGCTGTTGTTACACCAAAACGCCGCCCGTATCTGGCTGTCAGTGCCGTAGTGGCAGGCCTTGCGATCATGGCGGGGTTGGTAATGTTATTTGCTGGCGCGATGCGCGATCCCGATCCTTCTGCGGCGCGCGGTACGATCGTGTCCGAAGCCGTTGCGGCCATTGTGCCCGCGCGGGATGAGCCCGCGCCGGCGGCGGTGACCGTGGATCAAACCGATTTGGGGCAGACAATTTACGCAGAGCGGTTTGCAAAGGCCCCGGCTGCGGAACAGACGTGCTTGGCACGGGCGGTCTATTACGAAGCACGTGGTGAAGACATGGCCGGACAGATCGCCGTGGCGCAGGTCGTGTTGAACCGGGCGCGGTCGAAGAAGTGGCCGAACACGATTTGCGGCGTGGTCAATCAAGGCATCGAGCGGGGCGAAAAATGCCAGTTCTCGTTTGCCTGCTTTTCGCATTTGAGTGGACCCAGCGGGGAGATGTGGGATCAGGCCCAGCAGGTGGCCGATCAGGCGTTGGGCGGACAGGCATGGCTACGTGAGTTGGTTGACGCAACCTATTATCATACGACCAGCGTTGCGCCAGTCTGGCGCCTGGGTTTGAGCGAGGTTGCGACGATCGGGACGCATGTGTTTTACCGTGACGGCGACGGCGTGCGGGCGAATGCGCACGACGCGAAGGCGTATGAGGCAGCCGCACAGGCACTGCGAGCAAAGGTGGCACGCGTGACCAGGGCGGCCCGGCCTAAGACGTTGACAGGGAACACTGCCGCAGGGGCGCCGAAGAAAGGATCGGTGGGAAACGGGGGCGATTGGAAAGCGACCGTGTTCAGCCAGTAGCTTCGCCGTCTGGCGTTTTGCGCGATCATCACCTTCTGATCGGTATTGCTTGAAATTAAAGAAAGCCGTCCCCGCACCGGGCGGCTTTTTTCATTTTGGGGGGCAGAACGGGGGTCCGTCTCGCGGTTGCGAGGTAGGAAGGGGGAACGATCGGATCAAACCAGCGTTTCCAATCCTGAAGATGATCAACGAATTGGTCATTGGAACGAGGAGAAACAACATGATTCGCAAGCTTACACTCGCTGCTGCTTTGACCGCGGCAGTTGCTCTGCCTGTTATGGCTCAAGACACCAAGCCGATCGATCCCAGCACCAAGGGGCCGACGGATGCTATCAATAGCCAAGTGCCGAATATGAAGGGAGACGCTGCCAAGCCGTCGCCCAACGCTACCGTGCCTGACAAGTCGATGAGCACGGCGACGCCGTCAGTCAAGCCGGCAGATCCGGTCTCGGGTTCAACCTCGAGTTCTGCGGGCGCGACGGTCAAGGCTGGCTCGATTATTCTTTCTCAGCAGGACGAGAAGGTGTGGATCGGCAAGCCCGTCTACAGCAGCGATCAGAAGAAGATCGGCGAGGTGGAGTCGTTCCGCCGTGGTCCAAGCGGCGAAGTCGTTGGATTGAACGCGGGGATCGGCGGGTTCCTTGGCTTGGGCGAAACCCATGTCATGATGACCTCCAGCCAGTTCAAACTCCAGGGCGACCGAGTGATTGCCGACGTGCCTTCGGCTGACGCGAAGAACTTGCCGAAAGCTCAGTGACGCTCAATCACGAATGAAGGAAGTTGCCGGGAGTGGCTGGTTCACTCCCGGCAACTTTGTGTTTGGCGGTGTCACTGTCAGGTTGGGGCCATAGATCGATTGGACGGCTGCGATATCCGACGGGCTGAGCTTTGGGACGCTTTCATCGTAGCGGTAGGCCATGACGGCGCCGGTTTTTCCCGGGTGGTCGAGACCGATCGCGTGGCCAATTTCGTGCGTGAAAGTGTATTTCAGGTCGTAGATCCGAAGATTGCCGTCGAACCCGGCTTTCCAGGGAAGGGTGGGATTTAGACACACATAGGCCTGTTCGATTTCGGCAACGGTTTCGGGTTGGCCGGTGTGCGCGTGGGACGGGTATTCGTCGGATTTGCCGAGGGCCTTGGAGACTGGTTGCGAGTCTTGATTGGTGAGATAGCTCAAGTTCGTAAAGGCGCGGCCGGAGGGCTGATCAGCGGCACCGATCACGATGTTTGCCCGTTCCGCGTCATCGACGTGTATGAATTTTACCGCG
Source organism: Hyphomicrobiaceae bacterium (assembly GCA_031365425.1). Lineage (GTDB taxonomy): Bacteria > Pseudomonadota > Alphaproteobacteria > Rhizobiales > Hyphomicrobiaceae > JANXVY01. The sequence goes on along the minus strand of JANLYB010000057.1, from coordinate 7,304 downwards.
GCGACAGATTCCCATATTGCGAACGCTTCGCGCAGTTGTTGAGCGGCAACGTCAGGGGTGATGCCGGGCGATTGATCTGTGATGGTGGAGAACGCGTGCATCGAACCGCAATTGTCGGGACTGATGATGCTCTTGCCGCCAGGAACCGTGTAGTGGTCATTCAAGATCGCATAGGTGATTACTTGGATCGCACCTGTGTTAGCGGTCCCCCAGCGGAAGACGTGTCCCTGAGCATGTAACAGGCTGCCGGCGCTCGCTGCCACGACCAAAAGGAACTGGAGCGAGGCAAGCGCGTACGCCCGGTTGAGCCGTCTGTACATTCCAAGCCTTCCCCGTGTGGTGCACCCGTGAACGCGCGCAGATGTTTGCCGGATTCTTTGCGCCGCGCCCGCTCAATAAATATCTCTGGCGAGGTTATACGCTGGCATTCGTGGCCATTTGTAGCTGCAACAGATGCGGCTATTTGGTGCGCCTGTGTGGCCCAGGCGGCGATCGCCGGGTGTGCGCCGGGATAAATGTGACTGGCCGGATGGTGGCATTCGTCTTAGGGTCTGCACTTGTGCGGAGTTTTTTGAATACTTGTCGTTGGCGTTGTTTGTTTGGAGGGGTCGTATGACCCGCCGGCAATGACTGGGAGCGGCTCGCGTATTGATCAACCCGACACGGAGACTACCGGCTGCAGCTTCGATCCTGATGTTGCGGAACGGGAACAGCTCCTTGGCTCGTTGCGGGAAAGCGAAGCCATGTTACGCGCAGCCCAGCAGCTCGCGCGCGTGGGGAGTTTCGTGCTGTGCGAGGGGGCGGCTCTGCGCGATGCGCATTGGTCCGATGAGGCGCGGCGTATCTTCGGGGTTGCTCCGTCCAATACGCCGGGCACGGTGGATGGGTTTGTTGCAAACCTGGTTCATCCCGATGACAGGTACGCCGTCAGCGAGGCGATCCGGCGTGCGCTATGCTTGCAGCAAGCGTGCGAGATAGAATACCGGACGTGTCCGGCGCGGAGCGATGTACGTGCGCTGATCACGGCGATCGAGCCCATGGAGCAGGACGGCGGTCTGGCGTGCGTGCTGTGCACCGCGCTTGACATTACCGAACGGCATGCGACCGAGGCGAAACTAGCCGAATATCGCAACGAGCTGTCGCATGTGGCACGGCTCGCGATGGCGGGCGAAATGACAACGGTGATGGCGCATGAAATCAATCAGCCGCTGGCAGCCATCGCTCATACCGCCGATGCCTGCCTGCGGCTGAATACGTTTGAGAACATCGATCGCGAGGAGTTCGCCGGCCACCTCAAGGAGATCTCGGCGCAGGCCCGGCGTGCGAGCGAAATCATCCGGCGGATTCGCAATCTGGTACGCAAGCAGCCGTTTATGCAAAAGCCGCTGGATCTCAATCTGGTGGTCGATGACGTCATGCGGTTGCTTGCGTCGTTGTCGATGAAGAAGGGCGTGCGAGTCGAGCTGGATAGAGGGCGGGATCTGCCGCTGGTGATGGGTGATGAAATCCAGCTTGGCCAGCTTGCGCACAATCTCATTCGCAATGCGATCGATGCGGTGATGCAAAACGACGTTTCGGAGCGGCTGGTTAAGGTCATGACGAGTGTTGCCGATGATGGTTTTGTCGTGCTCGATGTTCTGGATAATGGGCCGGGAATTCCGGACGACGTGAAAGATAAGATTTTCGAGCCATTTTACAGCACGCGCCATATGGGGCTGGGGATGGGGCTGCCGATCGCGCGCACGATTGCGGAGGCACATCACGCGGAATTAGCCATTGAGGAACCTGCGGCATCTGGAAAAGGGGCGCTGTTCCGCGTGTTTTTCTACGGGGCTTATCGTGGGGGTAGCATATGCCCGGATTAGCGTATCTCATCGACGACGACGTGGCGGTACGGCGGGCGCTCGCGCTGTTGTTTCGATCGGTGCGGCTTGATGTGCAGACGTTTGCTTCGGCGGAGGAGTTTCTCGATCTCTACCGGCCTCATGCGCCGGACGAGCGCAGGTGCCTTGTTACCGATGTGCGCATGCCGGGGATGAGCGGCCTGGAACTGCAGGACGAACTGCAGCGGCGCCATATCGTACTGCCGATGATCTTGATCTCGGGACACGCCGATGTTCCCCAAGCGGTACGGGCCATGCGCGCAGGGGCGCTGACCGTTCTGGAAAAGCCGGTCAACGAGCAGGAGTTGATTGACGTCATTCATCAGGCGCTCAATGGCAATGGAGCGGGGGATGCCGCAGGCGCTCAGCCGCGCGCGCTTGAGGTGCAGCGTGCGTTGCTGACAGAGCGGCAAAGGGACGTTTTCGATCTTTTGATCCGGGGGCTCCAAACGAAAGATGTGGCGCGGCAGCTCGATCTCAGTCCGCGAACGGTTGAGGTTCACCGGGCGCATATCCTCCAGCGGTTGAATGTTTCGAGTTTTTCCCAGCTGCGGCGGCAGATGCTGACCGTGCAGGATATTCATTGAACTGGGGCGCTGGCGCTTTGGGGCGACCTGAGGACTAGCCGTTTATGCGGGGGCGTTATGGGGTACGATTCCTAAGTGATTTTTACGTACGTGGATGCGTAGACGGTGCGGATATGCGTACGCGCAGGATAGCGATAACTTTAGGATATCTCTCTCGGGTTGCTTTTCCTGAGGAGTGCCGCGCTTGAGGGGCAGCGGTTCTTTTTGAACCGTCCGGAATGGCATTATTCAGAAGAGGTTTGTCATGACACGCTATATTATCGCTGCTTTTGCCTTCATCATTCTTGTTGCGTTGGCCGTTCCGGGTATTGCGGGAATTCCAGCCGATCATGAGCTGAAGACGAGCGCTGATGTGTCCCAGTTCTATGACGAAAATCAGCAGAACAGCAATTGAGGCTCCCGACGTTGCTGCCGTTTTGTCTGGACTAGACGCGGGTTTTTGAAGGGCGCGCGCCGGACTGTTGGAAGTGAAGCTCGCCTAGAGGAGGCGTAAATGAGGAGTACAATCGCAAAAATCGTTTTTGGTATGGTGTTCGCCGTTCTGAGTTTGAATGGCCAGATGGTGAGCCAACGTATCGATCCGTTGGACCAAGTGGTGACCGCTGGGCCGCATTTGCCGGCTCTACCTGTGACCATGAACTGAACGGGATCGACTTCAGAGACGGCAGCTTGATTGACGCGGCGAAGCTCATCGCGCCACACCAAAGCTGCCGAGGTACCTTCCGATAGAATTTTGGATGTTCGAAAAAGCCGCCCGAGTTGGACGGCTTTTTTCGTTTCTCGTCAATAAGTTCGCGTCGAGCTTTGGGCGAATTATTCAGCGAAGGGGTGATAATCTTGGCACTTGTTCCCGCAAACTCAGTTTCAGGTGTTCAGAATGATTGAGGGGCCGTTGGATTTATTTTAGCATCTACCACGAGGTGTCCGAACTGTCTGGCCGCGAACCTGCCTTGTCATTTTACAGGGTTGCTGGATTGTTGCGTATGTTGTGGAGTTTATTGTGAAAAAGCTGAGCTTCGGTACAATTGTGGTGGCCGTTTTGGCGGGTGTGACGAGTGCCAATGCTGCCGATCTTGGTGGCAATTGCTGCGCGGATTGCGGAACTGGAAGCGACAACCGCACGCAAGGGCAACCGCAAGGTGTCGCTAACAGTGTCGGGGTACGTCAGCGAACAAGTGATGTTCTGGGACGATACGGTCGAACGGAACGCCTACGTTACGACCCCGGAAGTCGACTCGTCGCGGTTCCGGTTCTCGGGCTCTGCCAAAATCAGCCCGGACCTGTCCGCTGGATATCTGCTGGAGATCGCGGTTCGCGGGAACCGGAGCGACTTGCTCAGCCAGAACGTGTCTAGCACCGGGAAAGGTCTGGATGTCCGTCATTCGGCTTGGTGGCTGAAGAGCGAGACGCTCGGCGCGGTCCGTGTCGGCCAGACGTCGTCCGCGACCGACGATCTCGTTCTGATCGATCTCGGCGACAAGGGCGTCGCGGGCTCGCCGGATTTTCCGAAGATGATGGGCGGCTTCATTACGCGCAACGCCAACGGCCGGTTGACGGGCACAGGCGGTGTGGCCAGTGACGGTGTCGGGATCGTCCAGATTACGTGGAATACGCTGACGCTAGGCGGTCAAGATTCCTGGGATACGGAACGGCGTAACGTCGTCGCCTACTCTTCGCCGGTGCTGATGGGCTTCAACGTTCAGGCGGCCTGGGGACAGGACAAGTTCTGGGACGTGGCTCTGCGTTATGCCGGCGCTTTCAACGACTTCAAGCTCGCCGCAGGTATCGGCTATCGCGAGGAAGGTTTCCCGAAGCCGTGCACCACTAGGTGCGACGAACGGCGCGGCGGGTGGCTGGGCTCCGCTTCGCTCATCCACGTTCCGACGGGGCTGTTCGTTTCGGGGGCTGCCGGAACGCGCGAGCGCTCTGATGCCGACAACGTTACTATCTACCTGGGTTCGTCGGACAACAGGAAAGCCGAAGCTGATTTCTGGTACCTTTCGGGTGGTATCTCGAAGCAGTTTTTCGGGATGGGCAAGACTGTCTTCTACGGCGAATACGGCGAGGATAACGACGGCCTCCGGTTCCAGTTCAGCGACGTGACCGGCAGCAAGGTAACGCATTGGGGCCTCGGTGCGACCCAGTACATCGATGCGGCTGCAATGGAGCTGTATGTTTCCTATAAGCACTTCGATGGCGAGTTCGACCGCAACAACGGCACGCTGGCTGTTCCGGTAATGGGCCATGTCACGTTCCGCGATTTCCAGACCGTTATGACGGGTGCGAAGATCAGCTTCTGATTTTACTTTTTGCGATATGAAAAAGCCGCCCCACAGGGCGGCTTTTTTTGTTGCTACATTCCAGGACGGCCGGTTTTGCGGGTGCGGCCGCGGCGGGATTTCTTTTCGTCGTCAGAGGGAACGTCGATGGTGCGGGCCGGTTTGGGCGCGGTCATGGGATCGGGCTTTGCCTTGGGCAAAGCAGTCTGCGAGGTCGGCACCGAGAGCGAGGCGTGGGGGCCCATTTCGTCGAGGGTGGGTTTGTGGGGGCCCCGAATTTTTTCCCCGAAGGCTCCGGCTTTGGTGCGGCTGTCGACTTGGACGATGGCAGATGCCGGGATTTCGCGGTCGGTGCCGGGACCCATCTCGTCGAGAGTCGGCTTGCGGACGCGGGATTGCGGGGGGAGGTTTGCCGCGTTGCCGTATTTGCGTTCACCTTTGTAGCCACCAGTGGCGTCGTCGATGGAGGATTGGCGGGCGAGGGGATCGTCGGCGAGGAACAGTTGCGTGGCGTGGAGGCGCTTGACCTCGTCGCGGAGGCGGGCGGCGGTTTCGAATTCCAGGTCGGCGGCGGCGGCTTTCATGCGCTTTTCGAGGTCGGCAATGACCGCTGCAAGGTTGTTGCCGACCATAGGGGTGTCGGCAAGGCCAGCATCGACCGTGACGTGATCCTGCTCGTAGACGGACGCCATGACGTCGTGGATGTTGCGCTTGATGCTTTCAGGCGTAATGCCGTTGGCGATATTGTAGGCGGTCTGTTTTTCCCGGCGGCGGTCGGTTTCGGCGAGCGCGCGTTCCATGCTGCCGGTGATTTTGTCGGCGTAGAGGATGACGCGGCCATCGACGTTGCGGGCGGCGCGGCCGATAGTCTGGATGAGGGAGGTTTCAGAACGCAGGAAGCCTTCCTTGTCTGCGTCCAGGATGCAGACGCGGCCGCACTCGGGGATGTCGAGGCCTTCACGCAGCAAATTGATGCCGATGAGGACGTCGAACGCTCCCAAGCGCAAGTCGCGGATGATCTCGATACGCTCCAGGGTTTCGATGTCGGAGTGCATGTAGCGGACGCGGATGCCCTGCTCGTGCATGTATTCGGTGAGGTCTTCGGCCATGCGTTTGGTGAGGACGGTGACGAGCGAGCGGTAGCCCTGGGCGGCGACCGCGCGGACTTCGTCGATGGTGTCGTCGACCTGGGTTTTGGCGGGCCGGATTTCGCAGACGGGATCGATGAGGCCGGTGGGGCGGATGACCTGTTCGACGAACGCGCCGCCGGTCTGGTCGAGTTCCCAGGGGCCGGGGGTGGCCGAAACGTACACGGTGGAGGGGCGCATGGCGTTCCACTCCTCGAACTTCATGGGGCGGTTGTCCATGCAGGAGGGAAGCCTGAAGCCGAATTCGGCGAGCGTCGCTTTGCGCCGGAAGTCGCCCCGGAACATGCCGCCGATCTGGGGTACGGTGACGTGACTTTCGTCGGCGAACACGAGGGCGTTGTCGGGCAGGTATTCGAACAGGGTGGGCGGTGGTTCGCCGGGCTGGCGGCCGGTGAGGTAGCGCGAGTAGTTTTCGATGCCCGCGCAGGAGCCGGTCGCCTCCATCATTTCCATGTCGAAGGTGGTACGCTGTTCCAGGCGCTGGGCTTCGAGTAGCTTGCCATTGGCGTAGAGTTCTTCGAGGCGGGCTTTGAGCTCGGTCTTGATGGCTTTGATGGCCTGCTGGAGGGTGGGCTTGGGCGTGACGTAGTGGGAGTTGGCGTAGATTTTCACCAGCGCCAGTTCACCGGATTTGTGACCGGTGAGGGGGTCGAACTCGGTGATGGTATCGACCTGGTCGCCGAACAGCGAGATGCGCCAAGCACGGTCTTCCAAATGGGCCGGGAACAGTTCGACGGTGTCGCCGCGTACGCGGAAGGTGCCGCGTGCGAAGGCGGCATCGTTGCGGCGGTAATGCAGGGCGACGAGGTCGGCCAGGAGTTGGTCGCGCGAGAGGGTTTCGCCAAGTTTCACGGTGAAGGTCATCGCCGTGTAGGTTTCAACCGAGCCGATACCGTAGATGCAGGAGACCGAGGCGACGATGATGACGTCGTCGCGTTCGAGCAGGGCGCGGGTGGCGGCGTGGCGCATGCGGTCGATCTGCTCGTTCACCGAGCTTTCTTTCTCGATGTAGGTGTCGGTGCGCGGCACGTAGGCTTCGGGCTGGTAGTAGTCGTAGTAGGAGACGAAATACTCGACGGCGTTGTCGGGAAAGAAGCTCCGGAACTCGCCGTAGAGCTGGGCGGCGAGCGTCTTGTTGGGCGCCAGGATGAGGGCCGGGCGCTGCGTCTGCTCGATCACCTTCGCCATCGTGAAGGTCTTGCCCGAGCCGGTGACGCCGAGCAGCACCTGGTTGCGGTCGTGGCGTCGGATGCCTTCGACCAGTTCCTCGATCGCGCGCGGCTGGTCGCCCTTCGGCTCGAAGTCGGACTTGATGACGAAGCGCTGCCCGCCTTCGCTCTTCTCCGGCCGCGGCGGACGATGCGGCGTCCAGATCTTGTTCTCGTCGTTATTGAACTCGGCGCGGCC
>JANLYB010000043.1:0-2432 GCA_031365425.1 Hyphomicrobiaceae bacterium | reverse complement strand
TGCAAGGTCCTGAGACCGGTATACGAAAGGTCCAAAAACTCTGGACTTTAGTCGACGAGGCAGTACATCGATTTGAAATCTTGGGATACGCGCGGTGACATTATAGCCGGTGGCGAGCGGTAGTGAAGCCGGAGACTGCTTCTCGGCATCATTGCGTAGGTCAATTCTAACTATCTAGGCACCAGCGCTGCGTTGTGGGCCGCTTAACCTTGGCTGTTGTCGCCGCCTTGTTGCACACGGTATGTCTTAAAATCGATATCGCCGTCAGTTGAAATGGTGAAGACCCCGCACAACGATTGCGCGGGGTCGGGTATCAGTATTCTCCGGCCAGCATGATGGTGAGTACGCGGGTTGTTTTCAGCGGATCGCTGGGGTCTTCCGAACCGAAGTTCGGATCGGCCTTGGAATAATAATCAATTTTCCAAAACAGCTTTTCGCCGTCGAGTTCGAACGAGCCGAAATCATGTTTGCCGTACGGGTCATTATCCGCAGTGAACGTATCAAACGCGGCGACCGCCCTTATCGCGCGGGCCACAAATAACGGTCCGAGCGCTGACACGCCGCTTGTCATGTAGGTCTTGCCGAGCGAACGATCGAATGGGCATTTGCGGAAGGCGTCATTGAGAGACGCAATCGCCATTGATGCCGTGCTCATCACTGGCCTCCGCGCTTAGGCGGAGCCGTTAACTTCGGTGTGACCGGCAAGCCATACAGGGGATCGCCGGGCTTCACCTTGTGGAACGAGGCCTGGGCGTGATGGCGGTTGCTGAGTTCGGCGCACTGAGACCGTGCTATGGCGATACACACGTCTTGCGGCAAGTCATAGGGGCCGAGCCACATCGGCTTTCGCCAGCAACCATGCTCCAAGTTTTCGCGAAGTACCACCCGTCGGGGCGTCTTTCAACGAGGTATTGAGCCAGTTGGTAGCGGTACTGCACCGCCTCGCGCTTTACTGCTTCCTTGGTTGGCTTGGTCGCTGCTGTCCTGGCCGCCTCTACGGGTTTGGCCGTGGGCGCCTTTGTACTTTGTGTCATTGAACAATCTCCGTCTCACAAGCGGGACCCGATCATTCGGATGCCGCTTAACGGGACGGATTGTCTTAATACATTGTACGCCGGAGCAGGCGGTTAGCCACAGCCAGCCGCCAGCCCAACGGCTCGGTTTTACCACCAGCGAGAATGGCCGTCATAGCCGGGCGTCCCCGCTACCACCATCCGCAAGGATACTGCCCGATGCCATCAACAGGCACTCGCGGACAAGGACAAGTACTTGGTGATGAATGCGAACGGCCTTACCTACTTCTGCAATGCGACAGCGGATTACATCGCTGTTCAGAAGACGTCAGCGACGGACGAATAGTACGAACCCGGTGCCACCTATGGAGCGAACCAAATGAGCCAGCCCCACTATCGCTTGAGCCTTCGGTCGCAACATTTGGCGATCCTGATCAAGGCCCTTGAATCCTACGAAGCCACGAAGGCAGAGACGTTCTATGTCAACGAAGTGTTGGCCGAAATCAAAGCCGCCAAACCGGAATGAAACCGCCGCAGAGGTAGGGTCGGCGCATTCATCACTGACAACGCCGACCCCACGACTCACGTAAGATGTGATTGCAGCGTCAAAAACTTACGGAGAGAAGACGTGGACCATAGAATGTACGAGGCACTACTTGCCGAGATCGCTGCGCTCAACACGGCAACGATCAAAATCATGAGCTTCATTGCCGACCACTCAGACGAACGGGATGAATTTTTCCGTCTTGCGCTCGAAGACGGCAAGGCCGACCTCAAGAGCACGATGTACGGCTCTATCCCGGCAGACCGATACGGCGCATTCCTCGACAAAGCACAAGCCAGATACGCTGCAATTTTGAATTCTGCGGCGAAGAAGATGTGAACCCAATGAGGTCACGAGGGGCGTTGCGTCCCATCAGCCGGGCGTCAAACACAACCCGTTGTGCCCCCGAAACGGTGCCCCCGGATTCGTGACGGACCACGATGTCGACAAGGACGTGATAAGTAAGGCTGTCGAAAAACTCGCGAAGCTCGCAGGGACGCGCAACTCTTGGGTCCACGGTGATTGGTGCTCTACGAAGGAGGGTCGACCGTTCGACACTCGCAGATGTTGTTCGAAGGCTGCTGAAGAAGGGTTGGTTGTACGCAAACGCACCAAAGACGATGCGCGCGCCTATGCCGTGAAGCCGACGACCGAGGGGCAGCATCTGCTCGCGCACGCGGGAGCCACCGCAATGCGGACCGAGGAGAAGCTTCTGTCGGGTCTCTCAGCAAACAATCGGCGGGATCTTATTCGTCTGTTGCGGGCATTGGCCGATACGGCGTCGATGCCAGGATCTTCCAAGTAGCCTAGTTACGAGCTTCCGTTCCCGATCGCTAATTCAGCCAGCCCAGCTGCTTGAGCAACAGATACAGTTT
>JANLYB010000040.1:0-20548 GCA_031365425.1 Hyphomicrobiaceae bacterium | reverse complement strand
CGCAAGGTCGACGGCCGCCGCAAGGTGCTGGCGTCGGTTTAGTTGCCCCGATGGCAGTGGCACGCAGATCAGCGAAATCCGCAACTCCCAACTTGTCAGGATCGACTTTTGCGCGTCATTCTGTGGTCGATCAGTCTGCGGAGTTGAGCGTATGGCGCACGAAGTGACGACGACGGCCGGAACCGTGAGTGTGGAGTTTGTCGGCTATGCGCCTCCAGCGGCGGACGGAAAATCCTATGTGATCGATGGTGACACCATCGTCGTCGGCGGCCAACGCTGGCGTTTGGCTTGGTTCGATGCACCCGCGATTGCCGCCGACGGTCACGGGCGCCCACACTGCGCCGTCGAGCGCGACCTGGGCGTCCGTGCGAAATCCCGCCTGGAGCAACTGATCCATCAAGGTTCGACCGATGGCACGCTGAGCGTGAAGATTTGGGCGAAGCATCTGGATAGATACCACCGCCACCTTGTGAGCCTCTACGTCGGCGGGGTTGATGTTCGGCTGACGCTGATCAACGAAGGGCTCGCCAAGGATTACGGTGGCAGGGGGCCAAAGCCCGTATTCTGTAACTGCGCCGACTTGATTGCCACGCACGAGCACGAAATCGTATGGGCCAAAGAACGCAAACAGCAGCGGTAATTAGCGCGCGGGCGCGCCGCATTTCGCACAAGACACAATCGTTCCGTTCATGGTGTCAGCCATCTTAGTGACGACGAAGCCAGCGGGCAGTTCGTCGATCCTAAAGTGAGGGCTTTTCATAAATGGGTAATCGTCTTCTGACACCTCAGCTATGCCGGCGTGGCCGCACTTGGGGCACTTCAACTTCATCGTAAAGTGGTCTCTCGCTGACATTAATCCTCCGATTGCTGAACGGAAGATACGCCGATTCTAGACAGTGTTGAGATGCTCAAGGGTAAGCTTTTCTATCGCAACGCGCTGGCGAGCGGTGTAACACCGGTGTAACAACAGAATGCCCCTGAGACACCATTCAAAGCCCGCGAGAGTCCGCCAATGTCCGCTAGTGCGATTGAAAACACTACGAATTCTCGCGAGACGCCGCGAGAGTCCGCTGCGGGGATGAAACTTTTAATCAGAGGGTCGATGGTTCGATCCCATCCGGGCTCACCAAGGGGTTCAATGACTTAGAGCGGGGTGGGCACTCGTGTTGCGACCTTTTTCGTTGCTAGCTCGAAGATCCGCTTCGACGGTCTATTTTACGGTTCGCGACGCGGTTCAGATCGAAGGGTTGAGCAAGCGGGCGGCGGCGAGACGATTTGGGATCGATTCCAAGATTGTCGACAAGATGATGACGTTCTCCGTGACGCCGGGCTACGTGCGCATGAAGCCCCAGATTCGTCCGACGCTCGATCTCTACATCGCGATCATCGACAAGATCCTGGCCGACGACAAAAGCCGGCCCGAAGAAGTAGCAGCATATCCACGTCCTTCATCCCGCGCCCTACGCCATGCGCTGGCACAGGGCCTCCAGTTGCCGGTGTCCCCACCTTGCCAGTTCAAGTACTGAGACCGGGAGGTATACTGCTAAGTAATCGAACCGATTACCGGCCGCCTCGCCGAGATCTCACGCAGCATCGAAATTGTGGGTGTTGATCATGCAGTATTGGTCGAAATCTACCGCCGCGAGATGGTCGATCCATTGCTGGCGCAGATCAGGCGGCTGGCCACAGAGGCCAGGAAGTCCGGCGAATTGCGCGGCAACGTCCTCGTCGAAAATCCGCACCTGCTGATCGCCCCTATCTGGATGGGCATTATCAACAACGAGTTATTGGACAAATCCCATCCGCTCGACATCGGCCGTCTCTTTGAGCTCCAGCTTGATTTGGCATTTGGCAGCGCGGTTCCGCAGGCAAAGTGACCTTTTCCGATGCTGCCAACATAGCGTTTACGGGGATGCGGTGATGTCCGTTGCAGGAGTGAGGAGACATTTGTTGGGGGTGTCCAGAATGTCAGTGCGTGGCCCTACCCGGACCATCGACCCACCTGCCCAAATCGACGCGATCAGGGTACAAGCCGACGAAGCCGCCAAGATCGTCTAAAGCGTCGGCTTGTTGCGGTGCTGCGGAAACGGCTAACGGCCATACCGAACTCGACACGCGATACAGTGCAGGCGAGTTGCTGCCCGCGACGGTGAAGTAAATGCTCGCCATTCCGAACGCGCTCGACGGCATGGATCGCAAATCGGCCGCCCCTGCCACTTGGCGATGCGCACGACCGGCGGCCTACTCACGCCACGACGACATGTCTGGTGTTCTCATTTCCCAGAAAGCAGGCGACGCGAGGGGGGCAGGAAGTGTGGGTTTCGCGGGCCGGCAGTCGATCTGCCAAACCCACTCCGCTCGATCGCGGCTTCACGGTCCGACGATTGCTTTCATCGTGGTCCGCTGCATCGACCGGGGCGCCAAGCGGTTTGAAAACGCGGCCATCTTATTCGACAGGCCCGCGACCACAGATGCCTTTCCTTTGGCGAGCGCCCGGATGCCGCTTGCGGCGACCGGACGCGCTTTCATCGTAAGCAGACGCAAAATGGGCGAGACGGTTGCGCCAGCCGCGGCATCGAAGCCCGTCGCGGTATGCCCAGGACAAAGTGTGGTCACGACGACGCCGCGCGAGCGCACCTCGTCATGCAGCGCCTCGCCAAACATCAGCACATAGGCCTTTGTCGCGGCATAGGCTGCGTAGCTCGGAACAGCCTGGAAAGCCAGGAGGCTGGCGACGAGCAGGATATGACCCGAGCCCCGCTCGGCCATGTCACGCCCGAAAAGATAGCTCAGTTCGGTGAGGGCCGTGATGTTGAGCTGGATCATGTCGACCGTTCTCTCGATCGGCGTGCCCAGAAAATCTCCCTGCAATCCGTATCCGGCGTTGTTGACCAGGATATCGATCGATATCGACCGTTCGTCGAGGTTGGTCTTTAGGCGGGCGGCTGCGCCGGGCGACGCAAGGTCGATTGGCTCGACGAGGACACCGACGCCGTACTTGCGCCGAAGATCGGCAGCGAGTTGCTCCATCGGTTCGAGGCGGCGTGCCGCCAGCACGAGGTTGACCTTCTGCGCCGCCAACAGATCCGCGAATTCAACGCCGATGCCGCTCGACGCGCCGGTGATCAGCGCGCGTTTTCCAGTGAAGTTACTCCGTGACATGCGTTCTCCTATCGGTTTGGTTTCTATCGCGGTGTGCCAGGCATAGCTTCACGTCCCGCGAGCTGGATCTCGCAGCCGGGATGGTCTGCAGGCCTGAAAATTCGGATGCCGTTACGAGGAAGCGGTTTCGCGAACGCTCTCGGCCGCCGCATCCAGGAAAGACTGAGCGAGGCGAGGGTCGTTGACGACACGCGACAGCGTAAGGGCCCCGACCATCGTCGAGAGGATGGCCATAGCCTTCTCGCGCTTCTCTTCGCCGCCGGTTTTGGAAAGCAAACGGGAGAAGACGCTCAGATGCTCACGGATGCCAGCCTCGAACGACGCCTTCACCTCAGCGCTTTGCCGTGCCGCATCGGCGCCGAGCGCCACGATCGGGCACCCCTCCATTCTTTCTTTCCGGTGTCCGTTGGACAGGTAGAAAGCGATCACCGCGCCGAGAGGATCTTTCGGGTTCGCGGCGGCAGCCTCGGACCATCGGGCCGTGGCGCATTCCAATGCCCGCGCCGAGGCCTCTGCGACGAGGCCCTCTTTCGAGTCGAATTGTTTGTAGAAAGCGCCCTGCGTCATGCCGGCGCCTTCCATCAGATCCTTGAGTCCGATGCCGTCAAAGCCGTGCTCTCTGAAGAGGCGGCTTGCGACATCAATGACATTCTGGCGGTTTTCCTCAGCCTGAGCGCGGCTTACACGCATCTTGGGTCTCCCTTTGCTTAGATCGTGGTCGAACTCTATAGCGGATATAGAGTTCGAATGCAAGCTATCGCTAGACGTCACGGATGCTTCGGAAACCGGGCGCCGGTCAGGTAGAAGCGGCGGCCGCCGACGATCAAGCTAGCCCGAAAAAATTAGATTGCGTACGACCGCTATATCAGGTATTGATGTCGATCAACATCTAATTTTAGAAGGTATCCGCTCATGAGACGCAAACGGCTCTTTTTCATCGGCGGGCTTGTGTTGACGGCTACCGGCATCGCGGCCGTTGCGTCCGTTTCAAATGCGCCGGACCGTAAGGCATCCGCTGCCGCCGATCCGCGCTCAAGCGCTCTATTGGTGAAGGTCGTCAACGCGACCAGCGTGGCCGGCGTCGAGCGCGCGTTCACCGGCACCATCGCAGCCCGCGTGCAGAGCAATCTCGGATTCCGCGTCCCCGGCAAGATCGTCGAGCGACTCGTCGATGCCGGCCAGCAGGTCATGGCCGGTCAGCCTCTCATGCGCATCGACGAAACAGATTTGCGTCTCGCCTTGACCGCAAAGGGTAACGCAGTGATTGCCGCGCGCGCGGTCTTCGTTCAGGCGCGCGCGGATGAAAAGCGCTATGCCACGCTGGTTAGTGGTGGAATTGCAGCGACCCCGCAGCGCTACGAGCAGGCAAAGGCAGCGTTGGACACGGCTGAAGCGAAGCTCGCGGCGGCGGAAGCGGAAGCGAAAGTTGCTGAGAACGAGGCGACTTATTCCACCCTTGTTGCCGGCGCAAGCGGAACCGTCGTCGCCACCCCCGCAGAACCGGGGCAGGTCATCGCGGCGGGACAAACCGTCGTTCAACTCGCGCATGCCGGCCCGCGTGAGGCGCTCGTGGCGCTCCCCGAGACGGTCCGGCCGGTGATCGGCTCGACCGCCGACGCCAGCGTCTATAGTAGCAACGGACGGCGCGGAACTGCCCGCTTGCGACAGATATCGGATTCCGCCGACGCACAGACCCGCACCTACGAGGCGCGCTACGTGCTTGACGGCGAAGCCGCCTCGGCTCCCCTCGGCGCTACCGTGACGATCAAACTCGCAGACAACACCAAGCTGTCCGACGTGTCCGTGCCTATCGGCGCCGTGTTCGATGATGGCAATCGAACCGGCGTCTGGATTCTCGACAGCGACGCCGCGACCGTGCACTTCGCAGCCGTGAAGATAAAAAGGCTCGGCGAAGAAACAGCGGTGGTGTCCGGCATCGAGGCCGGACAACCGGTCGTGGCGCTCGGCGCGCATCTTCTGAAAGAAGGCGCGAGCGTCCGGATGGCAGGCCAAGCAAAGGTGTCGAACCAATGAGCCTCAATCTTTCCGCGATCGCGGTCCGCGAGCGATCTGTTACGCTGTTCTTCATCGCCCTGCTAGCGGCTGCGGGCATATACGCTTTCGTCCAACTCGGGCGGGCGGAGGATCCATCCTTCACCATCAAGACGCTGACGGTAACGGCGGTCTGGCCGGGCGCGACGGCCCGCGAAATGCAAGACCTTGTCGCCGAGCCGCTCGAGAAAAGAATCCAGGAGCTCGCCTGGTATGACCGCGTCGAGACGATGACGCGGCCGGGCTTCGCTTTTCTCACCGTCACGCTGAAAGACAGCACGCCGCCATCCGCCGTGGAGGAGGAGTTTTATCAGGCGCGCAAAAAAATCGGCGATGAGGCGCGCAATCTCCCTCCCGGCGTTGTCGGGCCTTTCGTCAACGACGAATACTCCGATGTGAGCTTTGCCCTTTACGCGCTGGAGGCCAAGGGGATGCCGATGCGCGAACTCGTTCGGCAGGCCGAGGCGATCCGCCAGGACCTTTTGCACGTGCCCGGCGTCAAGAAGATCAACATCCTTGGCGAGCGTCCTGAACGGATCTTCGTCGAATTCTCCTACGCCAAGCTGGCGACGCTTGGCGTGCCGGCGCAGGATATTGCCGCCGCATTGCAACGGCAGAACACCGTCACGCCTGCCGGCTCGATCGATACAAAAGGTCCCCAGGTCTTCATCCGGCTCGATGGCGCTTATGACAGCGTCGAGGCCATCGCCGGCACACCGATCGTCGCTGCCGGACGCACGTTGAAGCTCTCCGATGTCGCCGAGGTGCGCCGTGGCTACGAGGATCCCCCGGCCTACATCATCCGCCACCAGGGCGAGCCGGCCATCATGCTCGCAGTGGTGATGCAGCAAGGCTGGAACGGTCTGGAACTCGGCAAGGCTCTCGAACAGCGATCCGCCGCAATCGCAAAGACCCTGCCGATCGGCATGGCTCTCGCCAAAGTTAGCGACCAAGCCGTGAACATCACTGCAGCCGTCGGTGAGTTCATGATGAAATTCGCGATGGCGCTTGGCGTTGTGCTGCTGGTGAGCCTGCTCAGTCTTGGCTGGCGCGTCGGCATCGTCGTGGCCGCAGCCGTTCCCCTGACCCTCGCCGTCGTTTTCCTCATCATGCTGGAAACCGGCCGATTTTTTGACCGCGTTACGCTTGGCGCACTCATTCTCGCGCTCGGCCTTCTCGTCGACGACGCCATCATCGCCATCGAGGCGATGGTTGTGAAAATGGAGGAAGGCATGGACCGCATCAAGGCGGCCGCTTACGCCTGGAGTCATACCGCGGCCCCGATGCTATCCGGCACGCTGGTGACGATCATCGGACTCATGCCGGTCGGCTTCGCGCGATCGAGCGCAGGCGAGTACGCCGGCAACATCTTCTGGGTCGTGGGATTCGCGTTGATCGTCTCTTGGTTCGTCGCAGTGATTTTCACCCCTTATCTTGGCGTGAAGCTGTTGCCCGCGATCAAACCGGTCGAGGGCGGTCATCATGCGATTTACAACACGCCGAATTACCGGCGCCTGCGCGGCATCATCTCTTTTGCCGTGCGGCACAAGTTCCTGACATCCTCGGTCGTCGGCATCGCCTTCGCGCTCTCCGCCGTCGGCATGGGCGCGGTGAAGCAGCAATTTTTCCCGACTTCCGACCGCCCCGAAGTGTTGGTTGAAGTCCGCCTGCCCGAAGGCACCAGTATCGAGACGACGACCGCCACGGTCCAGAAGCTCGAGCGCTGGCTCAAGGACCAACCCGACGCAAAGATCGTCACAAGCTACGCCGGACAGGGCGCTCCGCGATTCTTCTTCGCCATGGCGCCGGAGCTGCCCAATCCGGCCTTTGCCAAGATCGTGGTGCTAACCGCTGATGCCGAGGCCCGTGAAGCGTTGAAGCATCGGCTCCGGAATGCGATCGCGGAGGGGCTCGCACCGCAAGCCTATGTGCGCGTCACCCAGCTGGTGTTCGGCCCTTACACGCCGTTCCCGGTCGAGTTTCGTATCGTCGGTCCCGATCCGGGGAAGTTGTACGAGATCTCCGAGAAAGCTCTCGAGATCATGCGGGGCATCCCAGACGTGAGGCAGGCAAACCGCGACTGGGGTAATCGCGCGCCCGTGCTTCGCTTTATCCCCGATCAGGATCGTCTGAATCTGATTGGCCTTTCGCCGGCCGAGGCCGCACAGCAGCTGCAGTTCCTGCTCACCGGAATTTCAGTCACGCAGGTTCGCGAGAATATCCGCAACGTTCCTGTAGTCGCGCGCAGCGCCGGCGACCACCGCCTCGATCCGTCACGGCTGGCGGACTTTTCGCTTTCGACTCGGAACGGCCGTCCCATCCCGCTCGATCAGATCGGCCACTCCGAAATCCAGATGGAAGAGCCGATCATGAAACGCCGCGACCGCATGCCGGTCATCACGATCCGCTCGGACATCAATGAGGCGACGCAGCCTCCTGAGGTATCGAAGCAGGTCATGACGGCCCTTCAGCCGCTGATCGGTTCGCTTCCGGTTGGGTATCGCATCGAGATGGGCGGCAACATCGAGGAATCGCTCAAGGCCAATATCGCACTTATGAAGATCTTTCCGGCCATGATCGCCGCGACGTTGATCGTCATCATCCTACAGGTTCGCAGCCTCTCCACGATGACCATGGTCATGTTGACGGCGCCGCTAGGGCTCGTGGGCGTCGTTCCAACCTTGATCATCTTCAAGCAGCCCTTCGGCTTTAACGCCATTCTCGGCCTCATTGGGCTGGCGGGCATTCTTATGCGCAACACCTTGATCCTGACGGAGCAGATCAAGGAGAACCAAGCCGCAGGTCTCGACGACTACCATGCCGTCATCGAGGCGACGGTTCAGCGGACACGCCCTGTGATCCTGACTGCGCTCGCCGCCGTGCTGGCGTTCATCCCTCTGACCGAATCCGTGTTCTGGGGATCGATGGCTTACACGCTCATCGGCGGCACGGCCGTAGGCACCGTGCTGATCCTGCTCTTCCTGCCGGCGCTGTACGCCGCCTGGTTCCGGATAAAGCCGACGGCTGCGACGGCTCACCCGGCAGCGGACGCTATCGGCTTACCGGACTTCAGGAGAGCAGAGGCGGCTGAGTGAATGGCATGGGTACACAAAGACCAAGGAAGTCATATGCTACAAAAACTCATTGAAAAATTCCGTCCGTGGGGAGAAGCCCTTGCCGGTTTGGACGATCCGCACGGAGATTTTATCTTACAGCTGGAAGATCGCATCAGCCGGTTGGAAGGCGAAGTCCAGCGGCTGCGTGGATCGGCCGCGACGGACGCCGCGCCTGCGACAGCGGGCGTCGCGACGCGCCACTGACCGTCGGCCATTAGGCCTTTCCGAGCTGGCATCGATACCCGATCACCACGAAAAGCTTTCCCGCTCCGTGAGGGTCGCGAACAACTCGTAATTGGCAGCGGTAGTGACTTGTCAGGTCCTCCATGCGGCGCAGCAAATCTGATCGCGCATCGACCGCACACGTCATGGTCAGATTTTGGCCCTGAAGAGACGTCGACGCTTTCAGCAAACCAGACAAATTTGCGTCCGCTTTCGAGCCTTCAAGCAGACGTCTCCGGCAGAATGAGGCAGTGAACTTGCAGATTCAGGCCAAGCAACTCTGGCAGCTAAGGTCTAGCATTTTGGGGAAGTTGATCGGATTTCCCGGATAGCCACTGAAAAATGAGCAGTGCCGCCTGCGTTCGATTGGTGCAGCCGAGCTGTCTCAAAATTGCAGACTCGTGGGCTTTGACGGTGGCTTGAGACCGGGTGAATTCATGAGCGATGGCCTTGTTCGAATGCCCTTGGCTGAGCATCAAAGCAACTTGCATCTGTTGCGCCGTCAACCCATTTAACGCGCATTCGAGGCTGCTTTCGTCAGGGATTGTCATCAAGAGCGATGGCGGCAATTGCATGGAAATTGTTGTCTGCGAATTCAAGGTCATAGAGCGGCCTCTCGAATGCTTCGAGTTCAAGTCAGACGACACTTGCGATTCTGTGCTCCAGGTTTCAGCAGGTGGGGCGGGACGTGCAGACGCTAAAAGAGCACTGCACATTCCCGCCCGATCCCCGCTCAGGCTTGGAGATAGCCCTTCTGGGGCATCAACCCATTGCTCGCCAACTCCTTGCCGGCGGCTTCAATCAGCGATGCCGGTAGGCGCTTGCCTGAGTAGAGCAAAGGTGCGGGGACTTTCGCAGCCTCAGGCCCATGAGCCATGAAATGATCCATGGCCTTATTCGCGTTCGTGAAGGCATTGCCAAACCCGACCGCACCAGCGAGCGGGAACAGTCGCGCGCAAATTCCTGAAAGCGTTGCCGAGAAGGCGTCCGCTTCCGCGCGACGGCCGTGCTGCATATCGTCGATAAGGCCAGCAAGTTGTTTGCCGAAGCAATTGGCCGTGCTGAGCAGGAAGCCGTCATAGGCACCACCGCCCTCCACCAAATGAGACGTGTAGTCACCTTCAGCACCCCGAACCATGAACACGTCGCGTAAGCCGCCCTTGGCGGCCCGGTCAGCGCCGCTCGTGTCTTTGAAAAGATAGAAATTGGCGTAACGCGCCGCGAGGTCCGTCAGCATTTGCGGGCTCATTTCATTCTGTGTCACCTGAGGGAGTTGGTAGAGCGACACCGGGATTCCGAGCGACAGAACGCTTTCAAGCGCAGCCTGGATCGTCTCCTGGCTAAGGTCCGCACCCGAAGGGGGGCAGACGGTCAAGCCGCATATACCCGACGCGGCGAAGCTATCGGCGGCATTGCTGGTGCCCGTGCGCGTTTGCAACCAAGCCGTCAACTCGGTGATGGAGGATGCCACATCAGCCGCATTGGTTTTGAGGATGCCAACGAGGATATGACCTTTCACCTCGCGAACCTCGTCGATCATGATGCCGAGCAGGTTACGAATTTCGGCATCGTTCATTTCCCAGCCTTCACCTGTGCTGCCTGGGATCAGGAATCCTTTCACCCACGGCTGCATGGACCGAAGATGGGCCCGCAGACGCGGCCGGTCGATTTGGCCGCCATCGGCGTAATGGGTCAGCGTCGGGCACCATAGGCGGGGAACGCCGTCGGGAAACAGCGTCTGGATCAATTGGCCGCGAGGGCCTGTCATGAGGGTCTGACGTACCATCTTGTTATATTCCTTCAATTAATCTGTTATTGCGCCGCGACTTGCGCTCTTCACAAGCGTCGCGTATTTGCCGAGGACACCTCTGGGATATTTCGAAACCGGAGCCCGCCAGACGGACCTGCGGCGCGCCAATTCATCGTCGGGCACGCCAAGGTGCAGCCGCTGGTTATGGGCATCGATGGTGATGGGATCGCCTTCGTGCACCAGAGCCAGTACCCCGCCTACTGCGGCTTCGGGCGCAATATGACCCACCACGAGTCCGTGGGTGACGCCCGAGAACCGGCCATCGGTAATAAGCCCGACCTTGCCGCCGAGACCCACGCCCACAAGAGCCGAAGTCGGTGACAGCATTTCGCGCATGCCGGGACCACCCTTTGGTCCTTCGTAGCGGATGACGACCACGTCGCCCTGATGGACTTTGCGTGCCACGATCGCCTTCATGGCTTCCTCTTCGGAGTCGAACACGCGCGCGGGCCCGGTCAAAACAGGGGTCTTCACGCCGGTGATCTTTGCCACGCAGCCTTCGGAAGCGAGATTGCCTTTTAAGATGACGAGGTGGCCCTGCGCGTAGACTGGCTTGGACCAAGGCCGGATCACGTCCTGATCGGGAGACGGCGTGTCGGGGATATCTTTGAGCGTCTCGGCCAGTGTCTCTCCGGTTATGGTCAGGCAGTCACCGTGAAGCAGGCCGTTTGCGAGCAGAATCTTCATCACCTGCGGAATGCCGCCCGCCTTGTGGAGATCGACGGTGACGTACTTACCCGAGGGCTTCAGATCGCAAAGCACAGGCGCGCGGGTACGGATGGTCTCGAAGTCGTCGATGGTCAGCGGAACGCCCGCCGCGTCCGCAACCGCCAGAAGATGGAGCACCGCGTTGGTTGAGCCACCAACGGCATTGACAACGGTGATCGCATTTTCGAGCGACTTGCGCGTGATGAGATCCCGGGGAAGGATCTGCTTTTGAATGGCCCCCATCAACGCTTCTGCTGATTTTGCAGCGCTATCGGCCTTCTCGGAATCCTCCTGAGCCATTGTCGAAGAATACGGCAAGCTGAGGCCGATGACTTCCAGCACGCTGGACATCGTGTTGGCCGTGTACATTCCCCCGCACGAGCCGGCGCCGGGGCATGCCTTCCGCTCGATATTGAGGAATTCCTCCTTGTCGATCCGGTTGGCGACGAACTCGCCGACCGCTTCGAACGCGCTTGCGATGGTCAGGTCCCGGCCATTGTGGTGGCCGGGTTTGATAGTGCCACCGTAAACATACACAGATGGAATGTTGAGGCGCGCCATAGCGATCATTCCGCCGGGCATGTTCTTGTCGCAGCTTCCCACGACCAAAAGACCATCGAGACTTTGCGTGAAGCAAACCGTCTCGATGGCATCGGCAATCACCTCGCGGGAAACGAGCGACCCTTTCATGCCCTCCGTGCCCATGGAAATGCCGTCTGATACCGTGATGGTGCCGAACGTCTGCGGCATGCCACCCTTAGCCCGGATCGCCTCCTCCGCTCGCCGGGCCAGCGGATCTAGCGACATGTTACAGGGCGTAATCGTGCTTTGACCGTTTGCGACGCCCACGATGGGCTTATCGAAATCGCCGTCCTTAAATCCCATCGCCCGCAGCATGGAGCGGTTGGGGGCCCGCTCCACACCTTCGGTGATGGCGCGGCTTTTCAAGTTGTTAGCCATGACTATTCCTCGATTTTCTATTTTCAGCGATTGACGGCTTTAGCGGAAACGCCAAGTACCAGAAGCGAACCCAGGATCAGCATGCCCGCAAGCATGTACATGCCGGCGGTATTGCTCCCGGTTGCGTCCTTGAGGTAGCCGACCATGAAGGGTCCGGTGAAACCGGCCAAATTGCCGACCGAATTGATCCAGGCGAGACCGGCTGCTGCACCGCGACCGGAAAGCAGAGCGGTTGGCAACGACCAGAATAGGGGAGCGCACGAAATGGCGCCCGCTGCTGCAAATGACAGACAGATAATTGCAGTTGTCGTATTGGGAGCGACGGTAGCGCCGACGAAACCGGCTGCGGCAATAGAAGCGGGGATGATGAGATGCCAACGGCGCTCGAGGAAATAGTCCGACGACCGGCCAAGAGCCAACATCGCGATAAACGTGCAGATGTAGGGGATCGCACTGACGAGACCGATGTTGAAGTTTCCGGTGACGCCAGAAGCTTTGACAATGGTGGGCATCCAGAACGCCAACCCGTACTGGCCGATCACGAAGCAGAAGTAGATCGCGCACAACAGCCAAACGCGGCCGCTAGTCAAAATGCCCTTCGTGTCGTGCGGACTATCGGACTTCAAAAGATCTTCCGCAGCGATGTTGGAAGCTAGAAGACTCTTTTCGTCGTCGGCAAGCCATTTTGCGTCTTTGATGGAATCGTCGAGATAAAAGAAGATGACGACGCCGAGAATAAGTGCCGGGATTGCCTCGACCAGGAACATCCACTGCCAGCCATGGAGGCCGCTGCTGCCGGCGAAGGCATCCATGATCCAACCGGAGAGCGGGTTCCCGAAAATCGACGACACGGGAATAGCCGACATGAATGTCGTAATGATCTTGGCCCGGCGGCGAGACGGATACCAATACGTCAGATAGAGAATGATCCCTGGAAAGAACCCTGCCTCGGCAGCACCGAGAAGAAACCGCAAGGCATAGAAGACGGTGTCGCTCGTAGTGAACATGAAGGCGGCAGAGATAATGCCCCACGTAATCATAATGCGAGCGATCCAGATTCTCGCCCCAACTTTATGCAGAATAAGATTACTCGGGACTTCGAACAGGAAATAGCCGATGAAAAAGATACCGGCACCGAGCCCAAATGCGGCATCGGAAAGGCCGACGTCTTTCGCCATCTGCAGCTTGGCAAAACCGACGTTGACGCGGTCGAGGTAGGCCACCACGTAGCAAATCATCAAAAGCGGCATCAGACGCCAAAATACTTTTCCGTAGGCGCGTTTTTCGAGATCAGTAATTGCGGCTCCAGCAACTGCTGCTGGCGGACTGGTTAGTACGGCCATGTGGTCCCTCCCTGGTCTGCAATTGGGCACTATGCCCCGCAGTCTGTGCTTACCGCGCTGCTCCTTGGTGGCAGCGCTGCCAAACACTATACTGCAGAATTGGCAGCGCTGCCAAGCCATAAAATGGCAGCGCTGCCAAAATTTTTGTGACACTAATCTCAGGACGTAGGGAATCTGGGTGAGTTGTAGTAAAACCAGTCGTCGCCGACGTGCGATTGATACTGCTTGAGAATGAGATTAACCGGCATGAATGAGCACGTCTTTGGAGGGAAGCAACGGCGTGGCGGCCAAGCCGCGACTTTGACCGACGTCGCCCGTGAAGCAGGCGTGGGAGAAAGCACGGCATCACGCGTGCTGCGCAAGTCTGGGTCATTTTCCGACCAGACAAATCAGAAGGTCTTAGAGGCCGCTGCGCGCCTGGGGTACGTCCCCAACCGCATTGCAGGGACCCTCGCGTCGACGGGGTCGAAGCTTGTTGGCGTCATCATTCCGTCGCTCGCCAACATTGTCTTCCCTGATGTTTTACGCGGCGCCAATTCCATTTTAGAGGCTGAAGGGCTTCAATCGGTGGTGGGCGTCACGGAGTACGACCAAGCACGCGAAGAAAATCTTGTCGCATCGTTGCTGGCTTGGCGACCGGCTGGGCTTCTGATCGCTGGGCTGGAGCACTCTGAGCACGCGCTAACGATGTTGAAGGGCGCTGGAATCCGCATCGTGGAGCTGGGTGACATCGATGGCGAGGGAATCGACATTGTTGTCGGCCTCTCGAACTATCAAGCTGGCCGGGCCAGCGCCAAGCACTTGCTGTCGCGGAACTATCGCCGAATTGGCTACATCGGCCATGATTTGTCACGCGATCTGCGTGCCGGAAAGCGGTTTCGCGGTTTCAACGACGTGCTCACTGAAAATGGCATGTCGTTGATTGACCGCGAAATCGTCGAAGCCCCATCGTCAATCCCAGAAGGTCGGGCCGCTCTCACTCGCCTTCTTGAACGTTCCAGCGATCTCGATGCCGTCTATTTCTCCAACGATGACATGGCGATCGGTGGCTACTTCCATTGCCTGTCGTGCGGGATCGCAATCCCTGGCCGTCTCGCATTGTTTGGCTACAACGGGCTCGACGTCGCCCTCAGCGCACCCCAGCCCTTATCAACCATCCGCACACCGCGTGTCGAAATAGGTGAGACTGGTGCGCGGCTACTCTGTGAAGGCGGCCCGTCAACCGTCGTCGACGTTGGCTTCGAACTCCTCGAAGGCGCGACTAGCTAAACATCCCAGAAATGACAGCGCACGATTTCGAAAGTCGGTGTTGCATTAGAACCCAAGCACACGCCCCAGATTGTTGATGTCTGCGATCTCGTCCCATGGGGCGCGACCATCGCCAATTTCACCGACGGCCAACAGGTGGGTACGGAGCACCGCTTACTCTGAATTGAATTAATCGCAGCTTGCTGCCTTGCCGGCCATTCGAACTTATTGCAAGCGTAGTACGTTGAGCCGAGGAACCCTTTACTTTGGTTTGTCTTGATTGGGCAAGCCATAGCGGAAGCGCAGAGCAATGAGAGCTGCTTGTGTACGGTTACTAACATTGAGCGCGACGAGAATTGTCGAAATGTATGCCTTGACGGTTGCTTCACTGATCCCAAGCCGGAAGCCGATTTCTTTATTGGAATGGCCATCAACCAGCAAGTCGATCACCCCCTGGCAGCGCTTTGAGAGCTTGTCGAAAGGATGCTCTGCTGCTGGGAGGTCTGTCATGTGATTGACGTCGCATGCCGCTTGATTGGGGGCGGTATCGGCCACTTCTGTCGTTCTCATAATCGTCTCTCCGATTGGCGATGCTATGCTCGATCTCTTGGGCAACGAAGCACTCGAGAGCGTTTTTGAAAAAAGGTTTAATCGCTGCTATTTTTATTGCGCGGCCATGGGCGTCACTTGCCTTGTGGCTTTGTATTTTCCGGTTTCGCTTTGCGACTTGTCTTGTCTTTCGATGCTGGCCGGGATGAGCCGTTCGGCCGCGTCGGCGTGGAAACGTATTCCTGAGCCTCTGCTTGTGTTTCAAATAGATGCGGGGCCACTTTTCGCCGCGTAAGGGCCTCGCCCAATTTCATACGCAGGAACGCGCTCGTAGAGTAGCGGGAAGACTTCGTATAGTGGTGCGTCTCCATATACCGAACCATTGCAGCATAGGTATCGGAAACACCGGCATCGATCAGGAAGTCCGAGTAGTTGACGACCAATGCGAATTTCTTGCCTATTTCTTCTGCTTTCTCCTCGACGGCTCTACGGACGCGGTCTACATCGTCGCGCGTTTTGATGTGGACGCCTTCCAGATTTAAGAACAGCGTATTGCGATCGGCATCATAGCTCACGCGCTGCGCCAGTCCTATTCCGAGCAGGGTCTCCTCAAGCTGCATCGGCTCGTCGCGGAAAATCCGCGGGTCCATGAGGCCAGGATTTCGGATAATGGGACTGAACTCCATCTGCGAAAGGATATCTCGCTTGATATCAATTCCTGGGGCAACTTCGATCAGCTCGAGTCCTTCACGGCTTCGGCGAAAGACACACCGCTCTGTGACGTACAGCACGGGCTGCCCGCGCTCTGCGGCGTACGCACCGTTGAAGGTGATTTGCTCCACTTGGCGGATGAATTTCTTTGAACTTCCTTCCTGGAGGATTTTTAGCTGACCGTTCTCAATTGCTACTTTCAATCCGCCGGCGGTCAGGGTTCCAGCAAAGACGAGTCGTCTGGCATTCTGAGTAATATTTATAAAGCCGCCGGCACCTGCCAGTTTAGGACCAAATCTGCTAACATTGACATGACCTTCAGCGTCGACCTGCGCCATGCCCAGGCACGCCATGTCGAGTCCGCCACCGTCGTAATAGTCGAACTGCTGGTTTTGATGGAGGACCGCTTCCGTATTTACAGCAGCGCCAAAGTTTAGCCCGCCTTGCGGTACGCCACCGATCACGCCGGGTTCTGCCGTCAGAGTGAGATAGTTGAGAACTTTTTCCTCGTTGGCGACAGAAGCGACGCCTTCCGGCATCCCGATGCCGAGATTGACTACCCCGCCCATCGGCAATTCGAAAGCTGAACGTCGAGCAATGATCTTTCGCTCATCGTTTGGCATAGAGGTTAGCATATCAAGGGGGACGCGAAACTCCCCAGCGAAGGCAGGGCTGTAGTCGGTGCCGTAAGTTTGTCGATGAAAGCTGGGGTGCGATGCCTCGACCACGCAATCGACCATGACGCCGGGCACCTCAACTTGTCTGGGGTTGAGGACACCATTGGCGGCGATGCGTTCAACTTGGGCGATGACAAAGCCGTTCGAATTCTTGGCCGCCATGGCTAGCGCTAAATTGTCCAGCGTGAGCGCTTCGTGTTCCATCGTGATGTTACCAGTGACATCAGCAGTGGTTCCTCGAACGAAGGCGACGGTGATCGGGAACGTTTTGTAGAATAGCCATTCTTCGCCATCGATCTCCATGACGCGAACCAAGTCTTCGCGCGTACGGTTGTTGATGCGCCCCCCGGACTGGCGCGGATCGACGAAGGTCCGCAGGCCGACCTTGGTCAGGGCGCCCGCCCGATGGGCTGCAATATCACGAAACAAATTCGACAGCGTACCAAGCGGGAGGTTGTATGCTTCGATCTTGTCGTTCATCGCCAGCGCTGCGAGTTTTGGGACTAAACTCCAATGCCCTCCGATGACACGCTTGATCAGCCCTTCGTGAGCCAGACGATTGAGACCTTTATCCTTTCCGTCGCCTGGTGCCGCAGCGAACACCAACGTCAGGTCGCGCGGGTGACCCGTTTCTAAGAACCTCTTTTCGAGAGCATCAATCAGCTCATCGGGAGTGCCCGAACCAACGAAGCCGGAGCAAGCGACCGTGTCCCCATCACGGATGATGGCGATGGCCTCGGCAGCCGTGACGATCTTGTTTTTCATGATTGCCCATCACTTCGAGGTCAGGGTTGGAGGAGAAAATCCGCAACAATGTCGATCTGCTCATCCGACATCAATGCCGGCGCGTGCCCGCATCCAGGCATTTCGACGGTCTTAACGACACCGCGATCGGCTGCGCGGCCACGTTTGGCCATCTCCAGCATCGTCTCGCGCGAGAGAAAATCCGAATGCGCGCCGCGCACAACCAGCACGGGACACGAGATTGCGTCCCATAGCCGCCAATGGAGGAAGTCGGACAGGAACATGAACGGGAAAGTGAACGGCACGGTGATCGCCGGATCGTGGTTCAGTCGTAAATTGCCGTCGGCAGATCGTGCGGCGGTGTGCTCGGCGAGATGACGCCATTGCGCATCGGTCAAACTGCCGAAAGGTGCGAGCAAACTCCGCAAATGCACTTCAAGGTCTTCCAAACTTTTGAACGTCACATCCTGGCCAGACGTCGCGCCGATACGGCTCAGCGCGGAACCTGGCACGCGCGCGCCAAAGTCATTGAGGACCAGGCGGCGTATGGGATTGCCGGGCTTAGCGGCCATTTCCATGCCGACAAAGCCGCCGAGCGACGTACCGATCCAATCCACCTCGTCGACGCCAAGTCGCGCGATCACGGCTGTAATTGCCGCGACGTAAGTGGAACTGTCATAGTCTTGCGATCGCTTCAGCCACTCACTGCGGCCTCGTCCCGGCAAGTCCGGCGCCACTACGCGACAGCCTCGACGCGCGAGGGCCTGGGCCAGCACATCGAAATCACGGCCGTTGCGTGTTAATCCGTGCAGGCAAATAATCGTGTGACGGGCATCAAGCGGTCCCCAATCGGTATAGGCGACACGCGAAAAACCACTCGGACCGAGAGCCGCAACGAACCCCACGCGTGGCTGCTCCGGCATGCTCCCCTGCGAACGCGGATGTGAGATCAAGGCCGCTCCCGCAACCATTTGACGATACCCTTGCCGACGATGCCTTGCGATCTCCCGCTGACGAATACGCCAACGTGACCGCCCTGCAGCGGGATCTCGGTGTAGTCGCTGGTGCCAACGAGAGCCCCCAACGCCCTGGAACAATTCGGGGGTATGATGTGATCGTCTAACGCGTAAACGTTGAGCACGGGCATGGTCACGTTCGAGAGTGAGACGAGGCGGCCGCCGAGCCTGAATTCACCCTTGACCAGCCGGTTCTCCTGATAAAGCTCCTGCAGCCACTGCCGGCCGGCTTCGCCAGGATGATGTGGCCGGTCAGCTAGCCACTTTTCCATGCGTAGGAAATTCAGAACCTTGTCCCGGCTATCGAAGACGTCCAGCATGTCGATGTTATATTTGGTCAGACTGCGCACGGGCGTCATCATCGAGAACACCATGCCCATGAACTTACCGGGCAAATAGCCGAAGGCGTCGATGATCCCATCGATGTCCTCTTTTTTGAGGCTTCGCGTCCACACGTTGATGAAGCCGTGTTCGAGGCGGTCTTCCTTGGTGTCGGCGTGAAAGTCGATGGGCGTGATGGTCAAAGCCAAGTTCTTCACGCGCTCAGGATGGAGTGCCGCGTAGCAGAGTGTGAATGTGCCACCTTCGCAAATGCCCAGGAGATTGACGGCATCGACATTGCTTTGCTCGCACATGAACTCGACGCAGTCGTTGAGATATCCTTCGACGTAGTCGTCAAGCGTTAGCCAGCGGTCTGCACGGCTCGGATTGCCCCAATCGACAACATAGACATCCACGCCTTGCGCCAGAAGGTTGCGAATGAGCGAACGGTCTTCTTGCAAGTCGGCCATCGTGTAGCGACCGATGAGGCCGTAGGCGACCAGCACTGGGGTTTTGATCGTGTTTTTTGCCAGCGGCTCATAGCGGTAGAGGACGACTTTATCGCTGCGGAACACCTCGCGCTTTGGTGTGTTGGCGATCTCGACGTCACTATCGGAAATGTCTCCCAGGAGCTTCATGCCGGCGGAAATCCGCCGCTGCATGCTCATCATTTCCTTAAGAGCCGTTTCAGGGGAGAACTGTAGTCTGCTTGCCATGGGTCGCTCCTAAATCGCGCCGCCGGAGAACGGGGTGCTCTTGTCTTTGCGCTTGAGCGCCCGCATGTCTCGACGCAGTTCGTGTACCGTGCGCGCCAGCTCGTCGACTTCGCTGCGTCCAGGAATCTGGTAGGTCTCACACAGCTCTTCGGCGATCTGCCGCAATTTCACGCGATATTCCATCGATGCCGCCAGCAAGCGACGCTGCGCTTCGAGAAATTCTGGGCTGCGCTGCATCTCCAAAAGCCGCTGGTTGGCGGTTGCCAGCCAAAGGTCTAGCCCCGCGCGCCATGTCGTTATGGGGGGATGCTGCTCGTCCACGGGATGTGAGATCAGCTCCTGGTATAGGCGGGTCGCGTCGGACCAGGCAGCATCCACAATCGACCGCTGCGCCGCAATCTCCTGCTGAAGCTCAAGCCATGCTCCGTAAACCTTCTGGGTCTTGTCGTTCCAATCCCACAGATTCGCAAAAGACGGTCCCTGTGAAAATGGCATCCTCGCCTCGGGCGGTCCGAGCGAGTTTCGAGCGCCCGCTGTCGGGTCGACCAAGGCTTCGATGGCGCCGCCGTCGAGGGCGCCGATTTGCGTCGGTACCGCCCTGGAAAACGATGTCCAAAAATCCATGTAACTGCGCCAAACTTGCTCAGGCTTGAACTCGGTATGGACACCGCCCGGCTCAGGCTCCGTGGGTTGAAGCCCTTTGAAGAATTCCTTCTGGCGATCAAGCCAATCATCCATAATCGCGGTGTTGTCGGCGGCGATGACCATCGGTGTTTACCTCAATCGAACTCTATGACCTGACGGACGGCCTTGCCCTCGTGCAAATAGTCAAAGCCCTTATTGATATCGGTCAGTTTAAGCTTGCCGCTCATGAGCTTGTTCACCGGCAATCGGCCACGCTGGTAAAGTTCGATATATCGCGGCAGATCACGCGAAGGGACACACGTGCCGATATAACTACCCTTAATGGTACGCTCCTCGGCTACCAGGTTGACCGGCGACATGGGCCAGGTCGCAGTGGGTGGCGGCAAACCGGCCGTCACCGTCGTGCCGCCGCGCCGCGTAATCCGGTAGGCAACGTCGAACGCTCTGGTCGAGCCCGCCATCTCGATCGCAGTATCGACGCCGCCACGCGTGGCCTCCCGTATCTCGGCAACAACGTCTGGGCTGGCGGCTTCGAACGTGTGCGTAGC